>NZ_JBZCIA010000007.1:152697-234604 GCF_059052855.1 Thalassospira sp. CA1 | reverse complement strand
TCGACGTCTTCACGTTTGGTACCACGCAGCAGCGCGCCAATGTTGTCGCCAGCTTCGCCCTGGTCGAGCAGCTTGCGGAACATTTCAACGCCGGTAACGGTGGTTTTAACGGTGTCTTTAATGCCGACGATTTCAATCTCTTCGCCAACTTTAACAACGCCGGTTTCAACACGACCGGTTACAACCGTACCACGACCCGAGATCGAGAACACGTCTTCGATCGGCATCAGGAACGGCTTGTCTTTCGGACGCTCAGGAGCCGGGATGTAGTCGTCAACCGCTTTCATCAGTTCGAGGATAGCGTTTTTGCCGATTTCATCATCGCGACCTTCCAGAGCAGCAAGAGCAGAGCCCTTGACGATCGGAATATCGTCGCCCGGGAAGTCATAGGACGACAGAAGTTCACGGATTTCCATTTCGACGAGCTCGAGAAGCTCTTCGTCATCGACCTGGTCAACTTTGTTCATGAAGACCACGAGAGCCGGAACACCAACCTGACGTGCGAGCAGGATGTGCTCACGGGTCTGCGGCATCGGGCCATCAGCAGCCGAAACGACGAGGATACCGCCGTCCATCTGTGCCGCACCAGTGATCATGTTTTTAACATAGTCAGCGTGGCCCGGGCAGTCGACGTGTGCGTAGTGACGGTTCTCGGTCTCATACTCAACGTGCGCGGTCGAGATCGTGATACCACGAGCTTTCTCTTCCGGTGCTTTGTCGATCATGCTGTAGTCCTGGAACGAAGCGCCACCGGCTTCTGCCAGAACTTTGGTGATTGCTGCGGTCAGCGTGGTTTTACCGTGGTCAACGTGGCCGATAGTGCCAACGTTAACGTGCGGTTTTGTACGCTCAAACTTTTCCTTGGCCATTGCCCTCAGATCCTATTATCCGAACCAAAAAAACACGTAGTAACCCACCGCACGAGCCGACGGGTTGCATCATAAGAATATTGGAGCGGGTGAAGGGAATCGAACCCTCGTCGTAAGCTTGGAAGGCTTCTGCTCTACCATTGAGCTACACCCGCATATTTATGCTGCGAGCTCTCGCGAGGGCGAGAGAGTGGTGGAGGGGGCAGGATTCGAACCTGCGTAGACTAAGTCGGCGGATTTACAGTCCGCTGCATTTGACCGCTCTGCCACCCCTCCATCAGGGTCGTAACGCCATCCGGGTTTGACCCCGGCCTCGTTGCGGCGAGGGAGGGAATACGGCGAAGGCACCTACCCTGTCAACAGCAAAAAAAGCACGAAATCGTATTTCCTTTCCTATATGTTCGCCAAGTTTCGCCGATCAAACGAAGCAAACTGCATTCAGTCCCCTACGGCCCGGAGGTTTCCGCCATATGTCGCGTCGCAATAAATCCCGTTCAGGAAATCGTCATCAAGGTGACGGGGCACCCGATGCCCTCCCGCAAGGCGATGAAAACCGTGAAGGCAATTCGCGCCGCGGACGAAAACGCGGCCGTGACGGTGGCGGATCGGGTGGCAATTCGCGCCTGATTCTATTCGGGCGTCACCCGGTAATGATGGCAATTGCCAATCCGCAGCGCACGATTCACAAAATCTGGGCCACCGAAAACACCCGTGATGAAGTCATGGCCGCCCTTGCCGACGCCGAGCGCGATGACATCGCGGTAGATTCGGCCGGACGCACCGATCTTGATGAAATGCTGCCGCCGGGCACCGTGCATCAGGGCATGGCAATGCATTGCGCCCCCCTGCCCCAGCTTTCCGTCGAAGAACTGATTGCCGATCACCGCGATTCTGAACAATGCACGGTCCTGATCCTTGATCAGGTGACCGACCCGCACAATGTTGGCGCGATCCTGCGCAGTGCGGCGGCCTTTGGCGCATCAGCGGTTATCGTGCCCGACCGTCATGCCCCGCCTGAAACCGGCGTGCTTGCCAAATCGGCCAGCGGTGCGCTTGAAACCGTTCCCTATATCCATGCGGGCAACCTGAACCAGACGCTTGATAAGCTTAAGGGCGCGCATTTCTGGCTGGCGGGCATGGATGGCTATGCCGAACAAACCCTGGCCGAAGCCAAACTGCATGGCCGTGTCGGGATTGTGATGGGATCAGAGGGTGAAGGGCTGCGCCGTCTGACGCGTGAAAGCTGCGACTTCCTGGTCAAGCTTCCGATGTCGGATCGCATCGAAAGCCTTAATGTTTCAAACGCAGCCGCCGTCGCGCTTTACGAGCTGTATCGCAAGTAGGCAACAGCGCGCCAGCACGGGCGTTTGAGGCGTTTTCACGGGATGTAAATTTCCGTGCTTCAAACTCTTGCAATCATCAGCGGCCCGGATTATGTTCGCGCCGCTCACGCCGGCATAGCTATAATTGGTAGAGCAGCTGATTTGTAATCAGAAGGTTGGGAGTTCGAGTCTCTCTGCCGGCACCATTAAAGAAAACCCCACAGCCATCGGCTGCGGGGTTTTCTTTTGGTCATATCGCGAAATGCTATTTGGGCAGACCTTCAAGGCGCACGATTTCATCAAGCCCATCCTCCCAGCTCGCCTTGCTGGCCAGCATGATATGGGCGTTCGGCTTTATCGCGATGGGGGTTTCAAGGCTGCCTGCCGGCACCACCAACAGCTTGCCATCCATCTGCGTGTAGGGAACGGCAGCACCGCATGTTTTGCAAAATGCCTTTTGATGGCGCGTTCCGGGCACGGTGTAGGACTGGATGTGGTCCTGGCCGTCTATCCACGACAGCGTGGCCTTGGTTGAGAACAGATTGGCCGCATGAGCCGAGCCGGTGTCCTTTTGGCAATATTTGCAGTGGCACAGAAAGAACGCATCAAAGTCACCTTTGACTTCGTAGCGCACAGCCCCACACAGACAGCCGCCGTGATGTTTATCAACCATGACCATCTCCCCTGCCCTAGCCGTCGCGTCTGGACGACGCGTAGCGTTCCGAAACGTCGTAATACTCATCAAAGCCGATGCGTTGACGCAGGTCCGCCCAGCTCATCAGTTTGTCATCCCGCGGCTGGCCGACCTTCATGGTTTGCAGGCATTCGACCATCGCCTTCATGGCGGCTGCCATCAGCGAAAGTGGATAGGCCGCGATCTGATAGCCGATCTGTTTGAGTTCTTCGGGCGACAGATCCGGGGTTTCGCCGCCTTCAACAATATTGGCCATCTTGGGACCAGGAAGTTCGGCACAAAGGGTGCGCATTTCATCGACGGATTTCGGGGCCTCGACAAACAGGATGTCGGCACCGAGTTCCTTGAACTTCGCGGCACGGTCAACCGCCTCGGTCAGGCCATGCTGATGACGGGCATCTGTGCGCGCCAGGATCAGGATGTCTGCCCCGGCTTCGCGGGCATCGACGGCGGCTTTGATGCGGTCAAACGCCTCATCCCGACCGACGACTTCCTTGCCCTTGGTATGGCCGCAGCGTTTGGGCGCCAGTTGATCTTCGATCATAACCGCCGCACAGCCTGCCTTGGCAAAGCCGGTGACTGTCCGCCTGACATTCATCGCATTGCCATAGCCGGTATCGCCATCGCCGATCACGGGGATCGATACCGCATCGGTGATGTTGCGGGCCTGATCAAGGACCTCGCCATAGGACATCAGGCCCAGATCAGGTTCGCCAATCCGTGCAGCAGAGGTCGCAAAGCCCGACATGAAGGTCAGACCGAATCCTTCCTGTTCGATCAGTTTGGCAGAAAGCGCATCAAAGCAGCAGGGCATCGTGATCAGATCACCGGTGGCAAGCAGTGCGCGCAGGGTATCGGCAGGTGATTTTACGTTACTCATCGGTCTTTACAGCTTGAAGGGAATATAAAGGGCGAGATCGTGCCACACATACAAAAGGGCAGCACAAGCAAACATCAACAACAGGAACGGTGCAACACCGCGGGCAACCTCGCCCAGTCTGGCCTTTGCCACCGACTGGATCACATAAAGGTTAAGCCCGACGGGCGGCGTGATCAGGGCACATTCGACCATGATCACCATATAAACACCAAACCAGATCGGATCGAATCCTAGGGCAAGGGCGGCTGGCAACAGCACAGGTGTCATGATCAGCACCATCGAAAGCGCTTCAAACACCAAACCCATCACCAGAAGAACCGCTGTGACGATCAGGATGAAGCCAAGTTCGGTATCCACCCCCTGGGTGATCATTACCGAGATGTCCTGCGGGATGCGATAAAGGGTGATCGCCTTGCCAAAGACCTTGGCCCCGGCAATGATCAGAATGATCGCAACCGTGGTTGCCATGGAATCGAACACCGCCTTTTTCAGCGCATCCCAGGTCAGAACCCGCATGATGGGGCCGGTGATGATCAGGGCGGCGGCAAAGCCGATGGCCGCGGCCTCAGTCGGGGTGAAGGCCCCGGAATAGATGCCCGATATAATCAGCACGGCCAGAACAACCGACGGCAGGGCGCGGATGGTGGCACGTTTGCGTTCGGCCCAGTCTTTTTTCGGTTCAAGTTCCTGTCCGCCCATACGGGCATAAATCATCGAAAAGATGATAAAGAACACCAGAAGTGCGATGCCCGGACCGATACCGGCCAGAAACAGCGAGATCACCGATTCTTCGGTGACAAAGCCATAAATGATCATCGGGATCGATGGCGGGATCAGAATGCCAAGCGTGCCGCCCGCGGCCAGCAATCCATAAACAAACCGCTTGTTATAGCCACGATTGATCATTTCCGGGATGGCAACCGTGCCGATGGTTGCCGCCGTCGCAACCGAGGACCCGGAAATGGCGGCAAACACACCACAAGACAGAATGGTCGCCACCGCAAGCCCGCCCGGCCAATGGCCGACCCAGGCACTGACAGCAGCAAACAGATCATTGCCGACACCGGCACGCAGCAGGATGTTTGACATCAAAAGAAACAGCGGCACGGCCAGCAGGATAAAGCCATCAAGCGTGGACAAAACCGCCTGTGGTGCCATCAGCGGCGAAAAGCCGCCAAGGATCAGCATGGCAAGGCCAAGCCCGCCGAGTGCGAAGGCAACTGGCACACGCATCAGAAGCAATGCGAACATCGCAGCAAGGGTCAGGACGATGGTCATTCGTGCGCCCCTTTTGGAATATCCTTGCCGCGTGCAAGCCCGATAATCTCGATCACTGCCTGAATAGCCAGCAGCGCAAAGCCGATGGCGACCGGCAGTTCAGCAACCCATGCCGGAAGATCAAGCATGGTGCCGCTGGTGCGGCCGCGCTCAAAGCTTTCATAAAAGATTTCCCAGCCCTTGATCGTCACCATCACCGAAAAGGCCAGAATGCAGGCCATGGCAATGATCTCGACAAGGCGCTGAACCTTGGGCGCGAGAAGACGGGTGATGGCATCCACTGAAATATGGCGGCGTGCGGCCAGTGCCCAGGGCATGCCCAAAAGCGATCCCCAGATCAGACACAGTTGGGAGAGCTCGGCCGCCCAGATGGTCGGGCGCACGAAGAAATACCGTGCCAGCACTTCGTAGGTCAGCATGCAGCCGGCAAGCACAAACAAGATGGCCGCGACCCACGCAAGAATAAGCGTCAATCGATCAAACATGATTTAAACAGTGCATGTTGGAAAACGGGGCGTCATCACCACACAGTATCGGCATTGGCCCGAATATGCGCGGTGATGACAACAAATCAAAATACGCCCCGGTCGGCGTCCATGGGCAATCATGCAACGCATGGCGCATGGCACCCGACCGGTGACGTCAAATCCTTAGAACTTCTGTGCGGCCTCGAAGACCTGTTTGCCAAGATCACCGGTATTGGCAAGGAATGCCTCGTAAACCGGTTTGGCAGCTTCGCGCCATGCAGCCATTTCGTCGGCCGTCGGGGTGTAAATGGTCATGCCGTTGGCTTTGGCTTCGTCAAAGGCCTCTGCCTCGATCGTGGACATGCGATCACGCACATCGTTCTCGGCATTGATGGCCGCGGTTGAAATGATGTCACGCTGCGCATCGGTCAGACCGTTCCAGAAGTCGGTATTCACAACCACGATGAATTCGATATCGGCATCGTTGGTGGTGGTGACGGTGTCCATGACTTCCCAAAGCTGACGGGATTTCACACCTGACATGCCGGTCATGCCGACATCAACCGTGCCACGCTGATAGGCGATATACTGCTCGGAGCCTGAAATCAGGGTCGGTGCACCACCGGCAGCGGAGATGAAATCACCCTGGGTTTTCGAGAACACGCGAACTTTCTGGCCTTTCAGACCATCCGGGCCTTTGATCGGGCCACCGTTCGACAGCATGATCGATCCGCCGTAAGCCTGCCACCACAGAACGGTGGAACCGGTTTCAGCAATGGCTTCATCCAGCGGCGCACGTACCGGGGAATCCGGTGAAACGGCCTTACGGACCTTTTCTTCGGTATCGAGCAGGAACGGCTGATAGAAGATATCAACCGCCGGGACATCACCGACATAACGGGTCAATGACGCGACACCCATTTCAATCGCACCCGATCCAACGGCAGCAGGAACTTCCTTGTCCTTGTAAAGCTGAGCTGAATCATAGATCTGGACTTCGATATCGCCGTTTGATTTTTCCTCGACCTCGTTCTTGAACATCAGAAGGTTCTGACCGAGGTGGCTTTTCATCGGCAATTGCAGGGAAATACGCAATGTCAGGTCTGCGGCCTGAACCGTGCCGGAAAATCCGACGGCTGCCATCAGCGCGGCAGCAAGGGCAAATTTTTTCATGATGGACGTCCTCCGAGAACTTTTATTCCGTTTCTTTATTCAGGACGGCAAGGATGCGCCCATTTTTCGGCGGTGTTCAACATGTTTTGACTACGGCGAAACCCTGACCGGGCGGCTCACAGTGCGGCGCACACAGCACCAAAACTCAGCAAGCCGAAGACATACAGACGACAAGCACAGCCTTGATAACGGCACTGCGGCATTGAAATAATTTGCGATGGAAATATCAATGCGTCTCGTCTGGCATGCCAGAATGATCGTTCTGAATACAAAACCGGGAATCGCAAGCCGTTTCAAAACACTATCTGATAATGCGCTTATACATCACAGTGGTGCCGCTGAGCTTTTCGGAGTCCGGATCACGGGCAAAGTCCGGAATGACGCCGGTGGTCTCAAACCCGAGCGAGGTATAAAGAATCTCGGCACTGTCGCCGGTTCGGGTATCAAGGGTCAGCAAGGTTCGACCAAGATCACGCGCGCGGTTTTCGGCCGCAGCCATCAGCAACCTGGCAATCCCGCGCCTGCGACAATCTGGGCGCACCATAAGTTTGCTGATATCGCCGCGATGGGCCTGATTGGGCATGGTGTCATAATCAAGCTGAACCGTGCCAACCACGCAATCCTGATCAAGGGCGGCAAACAGGACCCGTTTTCCGCCCTTAAGTGCCGGGATGGTTTTATCGCGCCAAAAAGCTTCCGCCTCGTGCACCGGGAAGGGTTCGATAAAACCGATGCTGGCCCCGTCATGGACACAGGCGTGAAGCATGTCGGCGAATTGATCCAGGCGTTCTGTAACCGCATCAGCATCAAGAGTGACGATGTCGAGATCGGGGGCGGTATGCGTAGCCGATGGCATAACGGTTCTTTCGCTTAGTCGATGATAAACAGGTGATATTTCGCACCCTGATCGCGGGGCGTTTGAAACACATTGCCCCCGCGCAACTGATAGCGCAGGCAATCGCCCGCCGTCAGGTGATGGGTTTGGCCATCGACGTCCATCGAAAGCGCGCCAGACAGCATCACCAGATGATGTTCAAGCCCGTCACGCGGGGACCCGTCATATTCAATGCGCTGGCTGGGGCCGATTTCGACTTCGATCACCTCGCCCGATAATTGTTTGGATGTCGGGGAGACCAGTCGTCTTTGATAGCCAGTGTCGGGATCGGTCCAGACTTCCTGATCGGCACGCGCGACAAGTGGCGCAAAATCGTCTTCGACCATCTGCATCAAACGTGACAGGGTGACGCCAAAAGCAACGCACAGCTTTCCCAGCACATTGGCGGTCGGGCTGACCTCGCCCTTTTCGATCCGCGACAGGCTGGCGCGACTGACCGCACTTTTTTGGGCAAGTTCATCAAGCGACCACCCGCGTTCGGCGCGCAAGGCGGCCAACCGTTGGGCCAGTCGTGTTTCGATTTCATCCATGGCGACATCCTTTAATCTCTTATTTGGGATATATTTCCATTTATGAGAACTCGTCAAGATGAAAAAACCGGCCCCACCGTTTAGGCAGGACCGGTTCATCGTCACATCAGAGCATTGCCGCCACAGATTGATGGATCAGGCGTTGGCCGCCGGGATGCGGGCGACAACCTTGATTTCGAAATCAAAACCGGAAAGCCAGGTAACCCCGACTGCTGTCCAGTTCGGATAAGGCGTCTGATCAAAGATCGCGTCCTTCACTTCCATGATGTCTTCAAATTGATTTTCCGGATCGGTGTGGAAGGTCGTCACGTCAATGATGTCATCAAAGCTGCATCCGGCGGCGGCAAGGATCGCCTTGAGGTTATCGAATGCGAGTTCGACCTGCTTTTTGAATTCAGGTTCCGGGGATCCGTCTTCGCGACTGCCCACCTGGCCAGACACAAATAACAGATCGCCGGATTTGATGGCCGGGGAATAGCCATGCGCGTCATAAAGCGCATGGCGGTTTGGCGGAAAGACGGCTTGGTTTGCGAGGGCCATGAAGACCTCCTTGTTCGGGTAAAATTCAGTATCTGTGGTATTTCGAATTCAGTTCAGATACGCTGCGTATGTGAAGCAGATATATTCACATACGCAGCGTATGTCAATTCGCATACGTCACGTATGTTAAATTGGAGTGCCCGATGGCTGCCAAAACGCGCGCTGAAAAAATGGAAGAAACCCGCATCAAGCTGATCAAAGCAGGACGCAAGGCCTTTGCCGAAAAGGGTTATGCGGAAGCGTCAATGGATGAGCTCACCGCAAGTGCGGGGCTAACGCGCGGGGCGCTGTATCATAATTTTGGTGACAAGCGCGGGCTGCTGGCTGCTGTGGTCGATGAAATAGACTCCGCCATGGCACAACAGGCCAAGGATGCGGGGGATGCCGCCGGCGGCGGCTGGAGCGGTTTGATGGCCGAGGGCAGGACATATATCGAACTGGCCCTTGATCCCGAAATACAGCGGATCGTTCTGCGCGATGGTCCGGCCTTTCTGGGCGATCCCTCACAGTGGCCGAGCCAAAACCGCTGCTTGCAGGCGACAATCGCAACCTTGAGGGAACTGGCTGATCAGGGGGCAATCAAACCGGTCGATATCGAAGCACTGGCTAGGTTGCTAAACGGGGTCGCGTTGAATGCCGCCCTTTGGGTCGCGGCCAGCGATGATCCGAAAGATACCCTTGGCAAGGCAATTGCCGCCTTTGAATGCCTCGCGTCTGGCGTTTTGGTAACGCCCAATGCCAACTGATGGTGGCGTGAAGTCGACCACCGCGCGCAGTCGAGTACGCGATCACATTCCGGCCCCTGCCCCGTCAAAGAAGGTCGGGATTATTTTCCATTTTCAAGGTCAAAGCCCGCACGGGTCCAGCTTTGAATGCCGCCTTTAAGGTTACTGACGGAGCAATCGACATGGGGCAAAACAGCATTGGCTGCCCCAAATGAACGCTGACCGACGGCACAGACAAAGACCAGATCGGTGTCGCTTTCGTCGGTCAGATCGACCAGGGCCGGGATATCTAAGTTCGAGGTCGGGATATTGATCGCGGTTTCAATATGGCCGGTTGCAAATTCCTCGGCTTCGCGGACATCAATAATGGTGACGGCTTCTTCGCCGATCAGTCGATCAAGTTCATGCGGTTCGATAAACTGTACGGTTTCGTCGCTCATAGAGATGTCCTTTGGTGGCTTTTGCGGCCCGATCCTGCCCACCTGTGATAGCTGTCGGCTTGCGGATTTTGCAAATGCAAAATATTTTTGTGCAAGGCTGTGGGAATGAAAGCGGCATCAAAGCTGGACGAGCGGTCACTTACATGTGAACATGAACACACGATTTTACGATGTTCGACAGAAGTATCGTCTTGCGAAATCAGTTCGTTATTCCCACGTCTGAATAACAGGGCAAATTGCCTCGGCAGGCTCGAAGGTCACTTTGAAATTCATTCGACAGAAGCCTGCCCCGACACATTGATGGTCGGTTTGTTGGTCGCCGCAACGGGACCCAAAAAGAGTCTGATCAAGACTGCACTACGGCGCTGACGCCGCAACTGCACGATCGAATTTTCACACGTTTGGCAAGATCCGCCAGAGATTAACCGCGAACGCCATTTGTTAATTCATGACCGCCTGGCGGAGTCCCTTCACAGGAGACCTGCCGACGCCACCAGATCAGGATCGGGTTCGCCCCATCCGTGCAAAAGCAAAACGCAAAAATTGCGCAAAAACAGGATTGAGACAGGAAACGTAAGTTTGACAGTGCGATAACGTTTGAAAGGAGACCGCGCCATGGCTGAGAAGGATATCTTCGAGCTGTATGCGGAAGGCTATGACGGAAAGCAGGAAACTGAACTGACCATCCGCGATTACCTTAATTTGTGTCGCGAAGACCCAAGCGCCTATGCCTCTGCCGCTGAACGCATGATCAAAGCGATTGGCGAGCCGGAACTGATCGATACCTCGACAGATTCCCGACTTGGCCGCATTTTCCTGAACCGAACCATCAAACGTTATCCCGCCTTTGAAGATTTCTTTGGCATGGAAGAAACCATCGAGCGCATTGTCGGTTTCTTCAAATATGCCGCCCAGGGTTTGGAAGAACGCAAACAGGTTCTTTATCTGCTCGGCCCGGTTGGCGGGGGTAAAAGTTCCCTTGCCGAACGGCTGAAAGAGCTGATGGAACGTGAACCGATTTACGTTCTGAAGGCCGGCGATGAAATCAGCCCGGTGTTCGAAAGCCCGCTTGGCCTGTTTAACCCAGCCAAGATGGGCGATGCGATCGAAGACAAATACGGCATTCCCAAACGCCGCCTGACGGGGCTTATGTCGCCATGGGCGGTCAAGCGCCTTGATGAGTTTGGCGGGGACCTGACCAAGTTTTCGGTCGTTAAACTGATCCCGTCACGCCTGCGCCAGATCGCGATTGCCAAGACCGAACCGGGTGATGAGAACAACCAGGATATCTCGTCGCTTGTTGGTAAGGTCGATATCCGAAAGCTTGAATATTTCAGCCAGAATGACCCGGATGCCTATAGCTATTCCGGTGGCCTGAACCGCGCCAACCAGGGCATTCTTGAATTTGTCGAGATGTTCAAGGCACCGATCAAGATGCTGCACCCGTTGCTGACCGCCACACAGGAAAGCAACTATATCGGCACGGAAAACCTCGGCGCCATTCCGTTCCAGGGGTTGATCCTGGCCCACTCGAACGAGGCTGAGTGGCAGACCTTCAAGGCCAACAAGAATAACGAAGCCTTCATTGACCGTATTTCAGTGATCAAGGTGCCCTATTGCCTGCGCGTCACCGAAGAAACCATGATCTACGACAAGCTGTTGCAAGGGTCCGAGCTTGAACATGGATCCTGCGCGCCGGGCACACTTAAAATGCTGGCGCAGTTTTCCGTGCTGTCGCGTCTGCAGGAACATGAGAACTCCAACCTCTATTCCAAGATGCGGGTCTATGACGGTGAGACATTGAAGGACGTCGATCCCAAGGCAAAATCCATGCAGGAATACCGCGATACCGCCGGTGTTGATGAAGGCATGGATGGCATTTCAACCCGCTTTGCCTTCAAGGTGCTGTCAGAAACCTTTAACCACGACACCCACGAGGTCGCGGCTGATCCGGTGCATCTGATGTATGTCCTTGAACAGGCCATCCGGCGCGAACAGTACCCGGAAGAACGCGAAAAGGCCTATATGGACTTCATCAAGTCCGAACTGGCCCCGCGCTATGCCGAGTTTATCGGGGCGGAAATCCAGAAGGCGTATCTGGAAAGCTATTCCGATTACGGACAGAACCTGTTTGATCGTTACGTTGCATATGCCGATGCCTGGATCGAGGATCAGGACTTCAAGGATCCCGATACCGGTCAGCTTCTCGATCGCAAGATCATTGATCAGGAACTGTCGAAAATCGAAAAACCGGCGGGTATCGCCAATCCCAAGGATTTCCGTAACGAGGTCGTCAAGTTTGCCCTGCGTGCACGTGCCAATAACAAGGGCAAGAACCCGTCCTGGACGTCCTATGAGAAACTGCGCGATGTGATCGAGAAACGCATGTTTAGCCAGGTCGAGGACCTGCTGCCGGTGATTTCGTTCGGCTCTAAGAAAGACAGCGAGACCGAGAAGAAACACAACGAGTTCGTCAAACGCATGATCGATCGCAAATATACCGAACGCCAGACGCGTCGTCTGGTCGAATGGTACATGCGCGTCAATAAGGCCGGTTAAGCTCCCCCCTGTCTTTCCCGGCCCAACCGGGCGGCTTTGTCCCTTGTCCGCCCGGTTACCTCTTCGCCGCAGGATGTGGCCACGGCCCGTTTTATCCGGGTCACATCCTGCGGAACTTCAAGGCGCAAGCGACCTGCACAACGCGCTTTTGAACCGTGCAAGGATGTGACTGCCCATGCTTTATATCGTTGACCGCCGCAAGAACCCGACCGGCAAAAGCCTTGGCAACCGGCAACGTTTCATGCGTCGCGCAAAGGCCCAGATCAAAAAGGCGGTTGAAAGTACCATCCGGTCGCGTGGCATTACCGACATCTCCAGCGGCGACCAGATCACCATTCCCGGCAAAACATTGAAGGAGCCGGGCTTTCACCACATGGGACGTGGCGGCAACCGCAATTATGTCCTGCCCGGCAACAAGAAATTCGTTCAGGGTGATCGCATTGCCCGCCCGCAAGGCGGCGATAGTGGGTCTGGCGGATCGCAAGCAAGCCCCGATGGCGAGGGTGAAGATGAATTCCAGTTCACCCTGACCCGCGATGAATTCCTTGATATCTTCTTTGAAGATCTTGAACTGCCGGACCTTCTGAAAAAAAGCCTGAAGCAGACCACCGCGTTTCGAAATGCGCGGGCGGGCTTTTCGGTCGAAGGCACACCATCAAACCTTAGCCTTGTGCGCACCATGCGCAATTCGCTGGCCCGGCGGATCGGACTGCGTCGCCCCAAAACGGCCGAGGTCCGAGAACTTGAAGAAAAGATCTCCGCCCTTCAGGCCAAGGCGGAAAAACGCCCGAATGGCAAGCTGACCAAAACTGACGAGGATACGCTTCATACCCTGCTGGCGGATCTTGAAGAAGCCAAACGGCGGATGAAGGCGATCCCGTTCATTGATCCGATTGATACCCGGTTTAACCAGTTTCAACAAATCCCCGATCCCAATACACAGGCAGTAATGTTCTGTTTGATGGATGTGTCGGGATCGATGTCCGAACAGATGAAGGAACTGGCCAAGCGGTTCTTCATGTTGCTTCACCTGTTCCTGCATCGCAAATACGAACATGTCGAGGTGGTGTTTATCCGCCATACATCGCGCGCAGCCGAGGTCGACGAGGAAACCTTTTTCTATTCGCGCGAAACCGGCGGCACGATTGTTTCCACCGCACTCGAGGAAATGAAAAAGGTGCTGGTGGATCGTTATCCCACTGATCAGTGGAACATCTATGCCGCGCAGGCATCCGATGGCGATAACTATTCCAATGACGGGGCAAAGTGCACCGCACTTCTGGCCCAGGACCTTTTGCCCAAGTGCCAGTATTACGCCTATATCGAAATCACTGACGAGCGCGAGGCAGAGATTTTTGCCGCCGCCGAGGGCGAAACCGCCCTTTGGAAATCCTACGCCCCGCTTGCCAGAGACAATCCGCGCTTTGCGCTTAAACGGGTAACCAAGGCAGCCGACATCTTCCCGGTGTTCCGGGAACTGTTTGCCAAAAACCGTGCGGAGGCAGGCCGATGAGCTCCAAGACCAAATCCGCCGACAAACTTCTTTTCACCAGTGCCGACTGGGACTTCGAGACATTGAAAGCCACCTATGACGCGATTGAAGATATCGCGCTTAATGAGCTTAAGCTCGATGTCTATCCCAACCAGGTCGAGGTGATCACGTCCGAGCAGATGCTTGATGCCTATTCATCGATTGGCATGCCGTTGATGTATCACCACTGGTCGTTTGGCAAACGCTTCGTGCGCGATGATGTGATGTACCGCAAGGGCTATCAGGGGTTGGCCTATGAGATCGTGATTAATTCCAACCCGTGCATTTCCTATGTGATGGAAGAAAACACCATCGTCATGCAGGCGCTGGTGATCGCCCATGCTGCGTTTGGCCATAACCATTTCTTCAAGAACAATTATCTGTTCAAACAATGGACGGATGCCGACGGCATTCTGGATTATCTGCAATTTGCCAAAAGCTATATCGCCAAGTGCGAGGACCGATACGGCTTTGACGCGGTTGAGCGCATTCTGGATGCGGCTCACGCCCTGATGGATCAGGGGGTGAACCGTTATTCCCGGCCTGAAAAACCCAATCTTGCGGCCGAGCTTAAGCGTGAACGTGAACGCGCCAAGTACGAAGACGAGACCTACAACGATCTGTGGCGCACCCTGCCCCAACCTGATCAGGGCGATCAGGACATGGACGAGCTTAAACGCAAGATGCGGGTCGAGGAACGCCGCGCGCAGTTCGGCTTGCCGGAAGAAAACCTGCTTTATTTCCTCGAAAAGAATGCCCCGACCTTGCAAGCGTGGGAGCGTGAGATTTTGCGCATCGTGCGCAATATCGGGCAGTATTTCTATCCGCAGAAACAGACCAAGATGATGAATGAAGGCTGCGCGTGCTATGTGCATTACGCCATCATGAACAGTCTTTACGATAAGGGTCTGATTTCCGAAGGCGCTATGATGGAATTCATCGACTACCATTCGCGCGTCGTGTTTCAGGCCGAATATGATGACCAACGCTATTCCGGCTTTAACCCCTACGCGCTTGGCTTTGCGATGATGCAGGACATCCACCGCATCTGCGTGGATCCGACCGAGGAAGACCATAAATGGTTCCCCGATATTGCCGGGAACAATGAGCCGGTCGAGACCCTTAAGGAAGCGTGGGCGCATTACCGGGATGAAAGCTTTATCCTGCAATTCCTGTCGCCCAAGGTGATGCGCGACATGCGGATGTTCATGATCGATGATCTGAGTTCATCACCACACCTCGAAGTTGCCGCCATCCATGATGATAGTGGGTATCGCAAGGTGCGCCGGTCCTTGGCGCGCATGCATGATATCTCAGTGCGCGAGCCCGACATGCAGGTGGTCGATGTCGATATCCGTGGCAACCGCCAGCTTTACATCCAGCATACCGAGCATGAAGGCATCCGCCTTGAAAAGTCGGAAGCGGAAATGACGCTGGGCTATATCGGGCAGTTGTGGGGCTATGGTGTCACCTTGCAAGCTGTCGACTATGAAAGCGGCGAAATCCTGCATGAGGTGAATTACACACCGGATGATCTGGCAACCTGACATCAAGCGGTTGCGCGAGGTAAACGCCCCCTTATAAATCCGGCCCCACAACACAATATCAAATATCAGCTGCTGAATTTTATTTTCGGTGGACTGAGGAGCAACAGATTGCAAAACCGCTTTTGGGTATTGCTGTTATCTGCCGTCATGTTTTCATTTACCGCCCCACCCGCACGGGGCGAAGAAATCGTGCGCATGGCCTTCCCGACCGGTGCGGTTGAGTTTTTCAAATACGAGTTCGGCATTATCAAGCTTGCCCTTGACCACGCCGACGGCGACTTTCGGCTTGTGATCGAAGAATTCGAGGGCATGACACAGGCGCGCATCAGCTCAATGATGCAAGAGGAAACGGTGGATGTCATGTTCACCGGTTACAGCCTCGAGCGAGAAGCAATGTTCTTGCAAGTTGACGTTCCGATGACGCGAGGCTTGCTGGGATATCGTGCTTTCATCACGCATAAGGAAAACATCCCGGCTCTCAGTCAGGCAGCTTCTCTGGAAGAATTGAAAAAATTCTGCATCGGCACCGGGTCAGATTGGCCGGATGCCAGCATCATGGAGAAAAGCGGCTTTTGCGTTGATCGCGCACCACGTGATCAGCTTTGGCCGATGGTCGCCAACAAAAGATTTGATCTTCTGAGCCGTGCGGTGCACGAGGGTTATCGCGAAATTGATGTTATCAGCCGGCAATATCCCAACGTCGTTCTCAGCCCGTCACCGGTTCTGGCGTATCCGTTTGATCTGTTCATTTACGTGAACCGCAATAATGAACGACTGCATGCGATTTTGACGCAGGGACTTTCGCGGGCCTATAGCACTGGCGACTTCATGCGACACTTCTTGTCGAACCCACATATTCGTCAGGCGCTCGAAACCCTGAAGGATCCTGACACCCATATTATCAAGATTGAAAATCCGGATATGAGCCAAAAGTCGCGCGACATTGACCCGGCACTCTGGGAAAATATCGTGCAGCGGAAATATGACGATGACTTTGGATATGAACCCAGAGATGAGATGTAAATCCGATATTTATCAATACGATATCTGATTTACTGCATATGCAGATTTTTCGTTCTCAAAACGGAATAATCTTATTTGGATCAGGCAATGATCTTTAATTGGTTTAATTTTCCAGCCAGTATCGGTGAATGTCGGCGCTGTTATGCTCTGTCATTTCCGGGTTACCAAGATCAATTATCCGCAAATCTGGATGGTCTTGCAGGAACCGTGTTGCATAGGCAATTCCGGGATGTGCCTGAAAATATTTGTCGATCGCGCCGTTTTCTGTCGCCGCCTGAAACCCTTGTTCGATCAGGTCATGAAGGGGTTTGCTGTCGCGGCGAACATAAAAATAGAAATCATACGGATAGCGCACCAACAGGTTCTGATAGACCATCAGGCCATATTGACTGATCAGGTTCATGACGCTCTGTGTTCTGAGCTCATGAAGTGCCAGATGCATGGCATCGAACCGCCCGTTTTCAAGCATGGTATATAGATTGTGCCCCGGCCCACCAACCACACACAGACCAGCATGTTCGAGAATGAGGGTATCAACCCAGGAGTTCCCGGACCCGATGCAGACACTTTTCAAATCATCCTGGCTTGCCACGTCATCAAGCACTTCAAATGTGTCCTCGCGGGTGATGAATAGCCGATATCCTTGCAACCCCTTGGTCAGGGGATAATCGATTTGCAGCAAATCAGTCTCAGCTTCGCGGCTATACCCGGCAAGGAGAACATTGACCTGACCTTCATCAAGCATGTTGAACATCCGCTTTTGAGACAGACCTTCCAGGGAAATAATTTCAAGGCTGTGATCACCGGGCGCGTATTGCAGTGCCAGTTCAAGCAAACCGGACTCAAAGGCAAAATGCGTTTCGCGACCAGCCGGCAAGGGCAGTGTAAGTGTCTCGGCAGCAACGGGCCGCACCAGCATCAGGGGAAGGACAACCAACCCGCACAAACATCTGAAAAATGAAACCATTCCGCCTGCAACTATTCCCCGAAGTATCAGAAGCTTACCTTTGTTGTTTCAGGTGGGGATTGCTGCGTCTGGAAACACCCCTTCTGGTATGAAAACACCTGAATTAGAACTGAGTTTCATAGAAACCGCTGATCAGCAGCGTTCATTTTTTCGGCCCCGGTCGTTTCCGCTTGACGATTTGTTATGTTATATCATAACAACACATATCGAATATCAAACCCATTGCAAACCGGATCAACCACATGCCTTCCTTGCGCCGAGCCCTCCGTCACGTTCTTTTTGCCGCCCCGATCCTTGTTGCCGCCCCGCTGACCGCGGCGGCCCATGGCGACGATGCCCCGAAAGTCGTGACCTCCATCAAGCCGATCCACGGCATCACGAGTGCTATCATGAAAGACATCGGGGAGCCGGTTCTGTTGATCGATGGCGCGTCTTCGCCGCATACCTATTCGCTGCGACCGAGTGAAGCGCGTGCGCTGAACGATGCCGATCTGGTGATCTATGTTTCGCATGCGCTGGAAGGCTTCCTTGAAAAGCCGCTTGAAAGCCTCTCTGGCCATAGCCATCAGCTTGAACTGGTTTCCCTGTCGCAACTGTCACTGCGCAATATGCGCGAAGGCGGCACGTGGGAAGGTCACATGCATGATCATGAGGGCGACGCTCATGATGATCATGAGGAGCATGACGATCACCACGACCATGCCCACGATGATGAACATGATCATGACCACGAAGCCGAACACGAACAGGCGGCACATGATGATCATGATCAAGACCATGTGGCCGAACATGAAAAACATGATGATGATGACCATCATGATGGCGTCGAACACCACGAACATGAGGGTGTCGACACACATATCTGGATGGATCCTGCCAATGGCGCGACCATCGCGATTGCCATCGCCGATGAACTGGCCGAGATTGACCCCGAACATGCCGACGACTATCGCGCAAACCTGCAGACACTACTTGCAAGCCTGACCAACCTTGGTAATGATCTTCGGGCAAAAGTTGCACCGGTCCAGGACAAGCCCTATGTGGTCTTCCATGATGCCTATCAGTATCTCGAAGCCGGCCTTGGCCTGAACGCGGTCGGATCGATTACAGTTTCGCCAGATCAAAAGCCCGGAGCCAAACGCCTTCATGAAATCGAAGACAAAATCCACGATACCGGCGCTGTCTGCATATTTGCCGAACCGCAATTCCGCCCGGCAATCGTTGAAGCCGTGGTTTCAGATACCGGTATCCGTACCGGCACGCTTGATCCGCTCGGCTCTGACATCTCGGCGGGACCGAATGCCTATCAGGAAATTCTCGCACAAAATGTCGACGCACTTGTCGATTGCCTTGGCGACGCTTCGTAAGCGCACCGCAATGATTTTGGTTGCCGGCATGACGATGCTGGCAACCGCCCCTTCGGCATTTGCGCATCCGCATGTCTGGATCGACGCGAATGCCGAATTTGTTTTTGAGAACGACAAGATTACTGCCATTCGCGTGCGCTGGCTGTTTGACGATCTGTTTAGCATGACCATGATCGACGAGTTCGACAAAAACCACGACACCCGGTTCTTTGACGAAGAAAACACCGCCGTACACGACAATGCCTTTGCAGCCCTTTCCGAGTTTTCCTGGCTGACACATCTGCGCAAGAACGAAGAACTGGTATCCTTTGCCGGTGCGACTGATTTTGTTGCCGATATCACCGATGACCGCCGGGTCAGCTATGACTTCAAGCTGATGCTCGAAACACCACTTGATCCGATCAAGGATGCCGTCAGCCTGTCGGTCTATGACGCCGAATACTATATCGATGTTGCCTACACACAGGTCGATCCCGTCCTGTTTGCAGGGGCCAAAAACCTGTCCTGCCATTTCGAGATGAGCGAAGATGAAAAGAACCGCATCTATTTTGACCTGGTCGCGCCAATCCGTGCCGATGTTGTTTGCGCGGCCAAGGTGGCAGATGGTAGCAGTTCTGGCGGTCTTGCTCCTGGCGATTTCGTTCTCGTCGAGTAATCCGGCAGCCGCACAATCATCAAACCTTCTGGGTCGCGGGGCAGCTGATAGCCCCCAAAGCAATCCTGCGCCCAATCCGGATGCCGATAACGCCGAAGACAGCCTGATTGCCCTGCCCGACTGGCTTTCAGACCTTATTGGTCAAACGGTGATTATTCAGACAAAGCTCAATCGTGAAATCACCGCAACGCTCCGCGAAGCCAAGGACGGAGACAGCTTCTGGCCAGGCCTTGTCATTATTGCCCTGTCGTTTGGCTATGGTGTTTTTCACGCAGCGGGCCCCGGTCATGGCAAGATGATCACCACCACCTATTTCCTGTCGCGCGATGCCGGATGGAAACAGGGTGTGGCGATGGGCAGCCTGATTGCCACCGTTCAGGCGGTTTCGGCCATCGTCATGGTCGGGGGACTGACCCTGATCCTTAATCTGGGCCCGGCAGCAGTTACCAAGAACGGCCTGATCATGGAAGCGGTTTCATACGCCCTGATTGCCGCGTTGGGCGCACTGATGGCGCTTCGCATCCTGCAAGGCCGTGATGATTGTTGCGATCACCACGGACCGGGCGAGCATCATCATGCACACACACATGCACATGATCATAGTCACGACCATGACCACAGCCACCATCACACCCATCACGATGCCCCGGCTGTTCAATCCAACTGGCAGATGATCTCAACCGGTGTTGTCGCAGGATTGCGCCCCTGCACCGGGTCGATCCTTGTTTTACTGTTTACCCTGGCCAATGGCATGTTTCTGATCGGGATTGGCGCTGCCTTTGCCATGGCGCTTGGCGTTGCGATTACCATCAGCCTGATCGGACTGGCCGCCATCGGCATTCGCACAGGCACACAGCATCTGTTCAGCGTTTCGGAAACGTCTTCCGGCATCATTCGCCGCACGGTGGGCTTTACCGGGGCTGCAATCATTACCCTGTTTGGTGTGATGCTGTTGCTGGCGTCGGCCCGACAGCTTGGTTGGTTGTAATCAGGATTTGTAGGCCGCCGGGATGCTGTCTGACGCCTTGATCAGGGCGTCCATCACCATGCGGACACCGGGCGAACGCCGCATATCAGGGTGAACCACCAACCAGACCGGCTTGCTAAGCTCGGCCAGGCTGTCATCCGCCACCACTTCCAGTCGGTCATCTTCATCTGCCATATATCTCGGCAACAAACCCAGTCCGTGACCCGCGGCAACAAAGGCCTGCACCGTTGCGGTATCGTCGGCCTTTATGCGTACTGGCAATTCTTTATCCAGCGTATCCCAAACCCAGCCTTGCTGATAATCACCAAATGTGTTGCGACCATCAGCACAAAATTCCCATTTTTCCTTGGGGACACACTCTGTATAGCCCTTTGCCGCGTAAACCGCATAACGTAACTCGACCAGCTTTCGGACAATCAGGCCACTTTGATCAGGACGTACCATGCGCACAGCAACGTCCGCTTCACGCCGTGCCAGATTGGCAACGACGCTTGATCCCAGGATTTCATATTCAAGATTTTTCTGATCGCGCAGCAGTTCTGCCAAGCGCGGGGCAAACAGCAATCGTCCGGCACTTGGCGGGACCGCGATCTTGACAACACCATGGGCGGTTTCATCGCCGTGCGCCTGACGTTCGAACACCAAAACGTCGTCTTCGATCCGCAACGCGGCAGGCATAAGATTTTCGCCAGCCTCGGTCAGTTTCCAGCCTGTTGCCAGCCGATCAAAAAGATGTGCGCCAATATCTGCTTCAAGGGCCTCGATCCTGCGCGAAACCGTTGTGTGATCCTTGCCAAGACACCTTGCTGCACCGGACAAGGTTCCTTCCTTTGCCACCGCAACAAAGAAACGCAAATCATTCCAGTTCATTGGCTCCATCCCGGCACGGCTTGTAGAATTAGATAGCCTGCGTAACGCCGAAAACGATGCTTCGCCATTGCGCAAATCTGCACAACTGTAGCGCATTTTATCGGAATTCATTTGTGTTTTTGCGCATGGCAACCTTACCGACATCACAAAGCCCACACGATCAAGGAGCATCAAAATGGCTGTCTTAAACCATATCAAATGTCATCCCGTCGTTGGTTGCCTTTCGAACACGTCATCGTCGGAGATGCGCGCACAAAGCCCCAGTTCCCCTGCCTCGCGCCGCCACACCACCGAGGGTTTGCATGCGATCATCCCGACGATCCTCGATACACTGATTACCGCATACAAGCACTATCAGGGTCGAAATGCACTGGATAAGCTCAGCGATTATCAACTGCGTGACATCGGTCTTGAACGCACACGTGACGGATACGCAACACGCGACTGGTATTGATTTTCTTCAATACCGCCCCCCGAACATCAAAGCGGCCCCGGCTCCAAACAGAACCGTTGGCAATCGACACGCTTTGATGCTGCTAACTTGGGAATACGACTATTGCCAAGTTGGTCAATGCCTCCCTCAAGGCAGACAAAGGCCCCTGCAATGCGGGGGCCTTTTGTTCATAGTCTGAAATTGCTCGGGCTTGAGTTTGTCGATAACGGTATTAGCTGTTTTTGCCAACAGAACGCCGGACATAAAAACAGCCCGCAAGGGGACACTTGCGGGCTGAAAACGATCGCGTCTATTTGGGCAAAACGGCCTCTGCCTTACTGGGCAGATACAACTTTCATCACCAGTTTCCCGTCCGGCTTGATCGGGCCATCTTCCTTGGCCCCCAGGGTGTATTCGAAGACACCCGTTTTCATGCCACCGGCTTCGGAATGCACCATCAGCATCAACATTTCGCCGGACTTGACCGGTTCCTGCAGGATGGCGGATACATCCATGTTTTCACCCTTTTTAAGCGGTGCATAGCCAACGACTGGTCCCGGCTTCATATCGCTGTTAGTGCGATGGACAACCAGCCAGCCGTTTTCGCCAGCCATGATTTTCGATGCGGTCACCACGCCCCCCGAAACATCCTGATCCATGGCTTCGACCATCGGACCCATTGCGTTTGCCGCACCGGCACCACCGAATACAAAACCGGCACTCAGCATCATTGCCGTGATCACGCCGGTTGCTTTTGCCGTTGCTTTGGCTTTGAAGGTCATGTGAAGTCTCCTTTGCTTTTGATCTGGAACGCGCTGTTTTCTGCGCTCGCTCATGTCATGCGTTTCATCGCACACACAGAAGCTACGCAGCCAAATCAATCGGGTTTCAGCAAAGGTGATTTTTTTTTGATTTTTTTACTGAGCGACGGAAATAAGGCGCCCATGGATCGCAGGACCGGTTGGCTGACCAGTTGGTGAACCGCCTTCGGGCTCCAAGCTGATGCCAAAGGTCGCATTGCGCAACATGGCGGGATCAAATCCGCCAAGCTGTTTGGTTGTCGGATTGGCGATGTTTTCAAGCAGGCCAAGCGATTTTGGTTTCGGCCCGGTTTCCTCAGTCACAATCCAGAGCTGATAGGTCTTGCCTTCGGGTACGGTCGCCTCGACCGGGCGAATGGTAACTTCGCGGGTTTCAAGATCAACACTCATGACAAAGGCCGGTTGGGTGTCATCCCGGTGGAAGACGGCAACAAACTGCCCGTTCTGGACCGGGGAATTCAGATCACCTGAAAGCACAACCACAATCAGACTGGCCGCAATCGCCGCAGCCCCCAGCGCACCGGCACGCCAAACGGCCAGTTGACGTTTGAGTTTGGCGAATTCCACCACACCCGGCACGTGTTGGCTGGCGGCTTGGCGCGTGGCCTGTGCGGCACCTTCGATCCGGGCACGAATACCGGCAAACAGATCGCGCGACGGGGCAACCGCATCATAATGAGCGTTCAACGGCGACAGGCGCGCTTCCCAGTCAGAAATCGCGCGATCAAGTTCGGGTTCCTGGCTGCGACGTGTCTCAACGGATTGGCGTTGCGCGGGCTCAAGGGTCCCCAACACATATTCCGCCGCCAGCATGTCAATATCATCCCGGTCCGTCATGTTCCCAGGCATTCCTTTAATTGTCTCAGGCTGCGATGCAGCCATGTCTTGATCGTTCCGACCGGCTGGGCAAAGCGTTCTGCCAGTTCAGCACGTGACCAGCCTTCAAGATACGCCAGCTTTACGATCCGCTGGCGGTCGTCTTCGAGATCGTTCAGGCAATGGTCAAGCTGACGCATCTCGTCTGCAACCGCCATCTGGTCAAATGCAGAGTCCGACGATATCAGCGTTTCAATATCTGCATCCTCGATATCGGCTTCCGGGCGTTGCCGCCGGACAATATCAATCGCCCGGTTACGGGCAATGGTTGCCATCCATGTAATGATCGAGGCACGACCGGGCTCGAAATCCCCCGCCTTTTGCCAGATACGCACATAAATGTCCTGAAGGGCGTCCTCGCTCTCGGCGCGATTTCTCAAGATACGCAGGACGATGCCGAAAAGTTTCGCTGATGTTGCATTATAAAGCTGTTCGAAGGCATCCGTATTGCCTTCGATCGACTGCCTCAGCAGGTTTTCCAAATCCCGGGTCGATGTCATACCCACCGCCACATGCATACAGCCCGCCACAAGTGCGGCTGTATGAAAGAAACAAATACGGGATCGCGCATGATCCCGAGCCATAAGTCATTACGCAGCCAAGTAGCAACCTGATCAATTTTATTTCAAAGAAAACAACGCGTAGGGTTGCCTTCCGGCATGTCAGGTTTGCCGCTTAGACCTGATATTCCTCGGCGATATTGTTAGCCGCCTTGATCAGGGCATCCATCACAAGACGCACGCCGGGCGAACGACGCATATCCGGGTGCACCACCATCCACACACTTTCACGACTGCGGCCTTCGACATCTGCGTGGATCAGTTCGAGTTCATCATCGCGATCACCAAAATAGCGTGGCAAAACACCAACGCCATGGCCGGCGGCAATGAACTGACGGACGGTTTCGGTGTCATCAGCGCGGAACCGACAGGGCAATTCGCGGTCAAGGACCGTGCGCACCCATTCCCGTTTGGATGCGCCATATGTGGTGTCCTCATAACCACAGAATTCCCAATCCATTTCCGGCACGCGATCCTTGTAACCAACCCCGCCATACAGCCCCACACCCAGTTCAACCAGTTTGCGGGTAATCAGGCCGGGTTCGCGCGGCGTGATCATGCGTACGGCGACATCGGCTTCGCGTCGCGCCAGATTGACGATATTGGCCGCGCCAATGATTTCGAATTCGAGTCCCTTGTGCGCCTTGAGCAATCGGGCAAGGCGCGGCGCGAACAATACGCGCCCGGCAACCGGGGGCACGGAAATGCGCACAACCCCGTGGGCGGCTTCATCGCCCTTTGCCTGTCGCTCGAATGTCAGGGCTTCTTCTTCGACTCGTTCGGCCACAGGAACAAGGTTTCGACCCGCTGATGTCAGCTGCCAGCCACGTGGCAATCGGTCAAAAAGTTTTGTGCCAAGATCACTCTCGAGCGCCTCGATCCGTCTCGCAACGGTGGTATGTTCTTTACGCAAACGTCGCGCTGCACCGGACAGGCTATTTTCTTCCGCAAGAACAAGGAAGTAGCGTAAATCATTCCAATTCATAGGCGTTATTTGGTCCCTTGGAATCTGTCAAAATCGTCGTGCATTTTTGCACAGTAGCTATGCAAAACAAAGTAGTTCCCGTTTTATTTCGCATATGACATTTTCCGCCCATCGAAAGGCAAATCAACCGTAGATCACAGGAGGCCATCATGGCACACACGGTTTCCGCTGCACCGCAATTCAATGCTGCTACCGACCCGTTCGCGAAACGCATGCCGTTCGGATCGCTTCTGAGCAAGATCGCCAACAAGATCGGTAAGGCACGTGCACCCAAAGCCGCGAGCTACGGTTGGGATTCACTGAGCCATGCTGAACTTGCCGACCTTGGTCTGCAGCGCAAATTCAACGGTTCGACCTGGTATGTTGACCGCATTTCGCGCTAAGGCGTGATCGGGCGCGGCACCCATATCGCCGCATGGACGACCCTGATAGAAAAAGGGACCCAACCGGGTCCCTTTTTCGCATTTCGGCTTTGGCTACTGAGCCCAAAAATCTCAGCCGCGCAGCGCCTTGACCTTATCGGTGGCTTCCTGCGCAAGTTTGGTGATCTTGCCCCAGTCACCTGCCTTGACCGCATCCTTGGGCGCAATCCACGAACCACCGACGGTGATGATGTTTGGCAGGGCCAGATAGTCGGCCAGATTGGACAGCGACACACCACCGGTCGGACAGAATGATACCTGCGGGATCGGACCGGAAATCGCTTTGAGCATCGAAACACCACCCTGCTGTTCAGCCGGGAAGAATTTCAGCGTGTCATAGCCGTGATCAATCAGGTTCATGATTTCCGACGGCGTCCCGGCACCCGGAAGCAACGGGCACCCGGTATCCTTGGCTGCCTTAAGCAAACCTTCGGTATGGCCGGGCGACACGGCGAAGGCACATCCGATTTCGGCCATGCGTTCCATCTGTTTGGCATTGATCACCGTGCCGGCACCGGTAATCGCATCGGGCACCTCGGCGATGATGCGCTTGATGCTTTCTTCGGCCGCGGACGAGCGCAGGGTGATTTCAAGTACCGGCAGACCGCCAGCGACAAGCGCCTTGGCCAGCGGCACGGCATCGTTGGCGTCTTCGATCACCAGAACCGGAACGACCGGTGCCTTGGACAGAATTTCACGCGATGAAAGGCTCATTAACTTTCCTCCAGGTTTCGATTACGCCGTTAAAATCTTGGCGCAACCGATCAGGGCCGGGTATTTCGCCGTCATCAGGCGCACCGGCACATCATTCATTAAATCACGGAACCGCCCCTTGGCGATCATGCGCTCCTTGAGCGCGCTTTTCTTCATAAATTCGGTAATGCGCGGACCAATCCCGCCACCGATAAACACCCCGTCAAAGGCGCCAAGGGTCAAAACCAGATCCCCGGCAACACCGCCAAGGAACATGCAAAACCGTTCCAGAACCTTAAGGCACAGGGCATCCCCGTCCTTAAGGGCACCATCAACAACCTCGGCCGCGGTTTTGGGTTCGACATCAAGGCCCTCAATCGCGGCAAGCGCCCGATAGAGGTTTTCAAGCCCCATGCCCGAAAGCACACGTTCGGCAGATACACGATCAAGTTCACGGCCCAGGAATTTGACGATCTCGTAATCAAGATCATCAATTGCAGGCAGCGACACATGCCCGCCTTCACCCTGTATGGGCAACCATTTGCCTTCGTGCGGCAGCAGCCCCGAAACGCCAAGACCGGTCCCTGCCCCGACCACAGCCAAAGGCAAACCCGGACGGCCCGGACCATCAAACAGCGTGATCAGGTCTTCGTCACCGAGATAGGGCACAGACATGGCAAGACCGGTAAAGTCATTGACCACCACAAGCCGATCGAGATTGAATTCGGCCTTGAGTGCTTCTTTTGAGAACACCCACGGATTATTGGTGAACTTGACTATATCGGCCATGGCAGGGCATGCCACCGCCACGGCAAATTCACGCAAATCCGTGCAATCGGTTTTCGCCATGAAGTCCCGCATGGCATCACCGATGGTGGCATAGTCACGCACCGGCAATGTCATGGGTGTGTGGGGATCGCCCGCCTCGTCCAGCCAGGCAAAGCGGGCATTGGTCCCGCCAATATCACCAACCAGCTGCATTACGCGACTTCAGCCTCCCCCGGGAAGGCCGCAGAGGCACCAAGTTCCGCCAGACCAACATGTTCGCGGAAGACACCAAACATTTCGCGGCCAAAGCCATCCTGATGTTCGGCCTTATGATCAAAGGTCGCAAATTCACGCTTGGCCAGTTCGGCATCGGTGACGTTCAGCAACAATTCACCAGTTTCAGCATCCAGACGGATGATATCACCATCCTGAACCTTGGCGATCGGGCCGTTCATCATGCCTTCCGGCGTGACGTGAATGGCGGCCGGGACCTTGCCCGATGCGCCTGACATGCGGCCATCGGTGACAAGGGCAACTTTGTATCCAAGGTCTTGCAGCACACCCAATGGCGGGGTCAGTTTGTGCAGCTCCGGCATGCCGTTGGCTTTCGGCCCCTGGAAGCGGACAACACAGACGACGTCACGATGCAGTTTGCCTTCCTTGAAGGCATCCATCATTTCTTCCTGCGATGTAAACACCGCCGCCGGGGCTTCGATCACGCGATTTTCCGGCTTAACAGCCGAAACCTTGATCACCGAACGGCCAAGGTTGCCTGAAAGCATGCGCAAACCACCATCGGCACTGAATGCCTTTTCGGTCGGACGCAGGATTTCTTCGTCATGGCTTGTTTCCGGCGCATCACGCCAGGAAAGCTTGCCATTATCCAGATACGGCTCAGTGCCATAGGCCGCCATGCCACCGGTGTGAATCGTTTCAAGATCCGGGTGCAAAATACCGTTCTTGAGCAGATCGGAAATCACAAAGCCCATGCCGCCAGCCGCATGGAAGTGGTTCACATCAGCCTGCCCGTTCGGATAAACGCGGCAAAGCAACGGCACAATGCGCGACAGTTCATCGAAATCATCCCAGCGAAGCTCGATCCCGGCTGCACGTGCCATGGCGGGCAGATGCAGGGTATGGTTGGTAGAGCCACCGGTGGCGAGCAGGCCAACAATCCCGTTCACAAACGCCTTTTCATCAAGGATTTTGCCAATCGGGCGATAGTCATTGCCAAGCTTGGTGATGGCAAGCGCACGACGTGCGGCTTCCTCGGTCAGTGCATCCCGCAGATCGGTGTTCGGGTTAACGAACGCCGCCCCCGGAAGATGCAGGCCCATGACTTCCATCAGCATCTGATTGGAGTTCGCCGTGCCATAGAAGGTGCAGGTGCCCGGGCTGTGATAAGACGCGGTTTCTGCCTCCAGCAGTTCCTTGCGGCCAACCTTGCCCTGGGCATAAAGCTGACGGATGCGGGCCTTTTCATTATTCGGCAAGCCTGATGGCATCGGCCCCGCCGGGACAAACACCGCCGGGATATGGCCATAGGAAAGCGCGCCCATGACAAGACCCGGAACGATTTTATCGCAAACACCAAGGTAAAGGGCCGCATCAAACACATCATGCGACAGCGACACAGCCGTCGACATGGCAATGACATCGCGTGAGAAAAGCGACAATTCCATGCCCGGACGGCCCTGCGTCACGCCATCACACATCGCCGGAACACCACCGGCAACCTGTGCGGTGCCGCCGGCCTCAAACACGGCCTTTTTGATACGGTCGGGGTAAACGCCCAACGGCTGATGAGCCGACAGCATATCGTTATAGGACGTGACGATACCAAGGTTTGCACCATCTTCGCCGTTAATGCGCTGCTTTTCCGCAGCCCCACACCCGGCCGAGGCATGGGCAAGGTTGCCACATGACAGGGCGGAGCGGTGCGGACGATCAGATGCCGCCGCCTCGATCTTGGCAAGATAGGCTTCGCGGGTTGGTTTGGAACGCTCGATAATGCGTTTTGTAATCTGTTCTATTTCACGTTTCATGGGGTTCAGCCTTTCGGGTTCTCGGCGCTCCACCACAGATCGACGGGGACATCGTTCTGTTGCAAGATTGCGCGAACCGGCATCTCTTCGATTTCCGTGCCGTTTTTCGCGGTTTCATAGGTCGACCATTTGGATTGTCCGGTAATATGGATGGCAATGTACCGGGAATTCAGGATGGCGGGCAAAGTCATGCTGATACGCGGGACCGGGGATACGGTCGGGCGGGCAGCGGCGACCAGTTCGCCATGCTTGGGATAAAGCCCATTACCCAGGGCTTCGGGGGTTGAGGACGGGAAAAGCGATGCAGTATGACCATCATCCCCCATCCCCAAAAATACGATATCAAGCGGCCAGTGCATTTCAGTGCGCAAACGCGCGCTGACGGTTTCGACCGCGTCTTCCGGGCTGTTATCGCCTGTTTTCAGCGACACAAAGCGGGCGTTCTGCGCTTCGTTGATAAACAGGTTATCGCGCACAAGCTTCTCATTGGACTGATCATCATCAAGCCCGACCCAGCGATCATCGCCAAGGGTGACAATCACCTTTGACCAGTCAAGGCGCGCCTGTGAAAGGGTTTGAAACAGCGGCTTTGGAAAGCGTCCACCGGCGACCGCAATGCTGGCGTGGCCGCCGGTTGCGATGGCAAATTCCAGACGATCAACGGTTTCCTTAACCATTGCCGCAAGCATTTCATCGCCGCTTTTGAATGTGCGTTCGTTTGTCATGTCTTCTTCCCGAAGTTGGGGTCATGGCGAGTTTGCGCAAGGCCCCGGCACACAAGTACCGGGGTGCACAATGCTAGAACCCGGCTTCTTCGTTCCAGGTCCGGCCATCGCGTTCGATCAGGGCGATGGCAGCAGACGGGCCCCACGTTCCGGCGGTATATCCCTTGGGCGTGACATGATTGTTCTGCCACGCATCCTGAATGGCGTCGACCCACTGCCAGGCAATATCCTGTTCATCGCGGCGAACAAACAGGGTGTTGTTGCCATCAATCGCATCCAGCAAAAGACGCTCATAAGCATCCGGGCTGCGGCCACCAAAGGCCTCGGCAAAGGACAGGTTCAATGCCGTCGGACGCAGACGCACAAGCCCCGGCCCCGGGTTCTTGTTATTGAGCACAAGATGGATACCGTCATCCGGCTGCAGGCGCAGGACCAACTTGTTGGCCTGATAGTTGGTCATGGATTTTGCCAACGGGAAAATCTGGTGCGGGACGTCACGGAACTGAATGACGATTTCCGAATGACGCTTGGGCAAACGTTTGCCCGTGCGCAGATAGAACGGAACACCCGACCAGCGCCAGTTATCAAGCTCTGCCCGGATGGCGACAAAGGTTTCGGTAGTGCTGTCGGTATTGGCGCCTTCCTCTTCGAGGTAACCCGGCACTTCCTTGCCACCCACAGCGCCCTTGCGGTACTGGCCGCGCACGGTGGAGCTGTCGATGTTGCTATCGTTGATCGGTTGAAGGGCTTTCAGCACCTTGACCTTTTCATCGCGGACCGCGTCCTGATCAAGGACATAGGGCGGCTCCATCGCAACAAGGCACAAAAGCTGCAACATATGGTTCTGCACCATATCGCGCATCGCACCGGCATCGTCATAATAGGACCAGCGGCCCTCGACCCCGACTTCCTCGCCGACCGTGATCTGAACGTGATCGATATGCGCACTGTTCCACAGCGGTTCGAACATCGCGTTGGCAAAGCGCAGGATCATCAGGTTCTGCACCGTTTCCTTGCCAAGATAGTGGTCGATACGGAAAATCTGGTTTTCCTCGAACACTTCACCGATCTGGCCGTTGATTTCACGGCAACTGTCAAGATCATGGCCTAGCGGCTTTTCAAGCACGACACGGGAATTCGGCGTCACCAGACCGGCCTTTTTCAGATTAAAGGCCATGTCGGCAAACAACGACGGACTGGTCGAAAAATAAAAGACGCGGTCACGATCAGGCTGATCGGACAGCTTTTCATACAGGACCTTGAACCCGCTTTCATCACCGGCAGAAACCTGCACATAGGCGATGCGGCTGGCGAACTTCGCCCAGGTCTCGGGTTCGAATTCGCCCTTGGGAATGAATTTCTTCCCGGCTTCTTCCAGCTTGGCCCGGAAATCTTCGTCGCTATGTTCGCTGCGCGATGCGCCAAAGATTCGGGTCTCATCATCGAAACGCCCGGTGCGTTCCATTTCGTAAAGTGCGGGAAAAAGTTTACGTAACGCCAGATCTCCGGTCCCACCGAAAATCACGATATCCGCGATACGATGCTTAAGCCTTTGTTTCATTATGCCCTTAGCCTTCCAACGTTTCCTTCCCGTCGCCAAGGTGGGACCCCGGATCTTGCGATCCTGGCAGACAATCGGGGCACGGCATTTTGCCGTGGTGGCAATCCCGGCCTTTCCGGAACTGCCTATCTGGCAGACAGCTGCGCCGCAAGCGGAGCGTTATCGACCGCAAGCCGGCGTTTCGCCTTCCCATTCTGGTCGAACAAATAGCAATCCTGTACCCGGGCAGTTACCCCGACAGAGCTCCCTGATGCGATTGCCGTATCGCCAGCAACACGGGCAACAAAAAGCTCTTCGGCACCGGTCTGCACATAGACGAGGCCAGCCTCGCCCAAATGTTCAACCACATCGACCGTTCCTGCGAACAATGCTGTGTCCTGATCAGCAATGCTGCAATGTTCCGGCCTGACGCCCACTGTTACACGATCTCCTGTGGCAAGACCACTGCCATCAACGGGCAGATCGACGTCTTTACCAGAATCCAGTTTAACCGTAACAGTTTGTTGCGAAACGGCCCCAACAACCGCCGGAACGAAGTTCATTTTAGGCGATCCGATAAAGCCTGCAACAAATTGATTTTGCGGGTGATGATAAAGTTCCAGCGGGGATCCAACCTGCTCGACCCGACCGGCCCGCAAGACGACAATTTTATCGGCCATCGTCATCGCTTCGACCTGATCATGCGTCACATAAATCATCGTGGACTTCAATTTTTCATGAAGTTTTGTCAACTCGATGCGCATTTGCACACGCAGTGACGCGTCAAGGTTCGATAACGGTTCATCAAACAGGAACACGCCGGGTTGTCGCACAATTGCACGCCCAATTGCGACACGCTGTCGCTGACCACCGGAAAGTTCCTTGGGCTTGCGGTCAAGAAGTTCTTCAAGCTGCAAGATCTTGGCCACCGCCATGACGCGTTCATGCTGCTCGTCCTTGGACTTTTTCGCCAGATCGAGACCGAATGCCATGTTGTCAAACACCGACATGTGCGGATACAGCGCGTAGGACTGAAACACCATCGCGACACCACGATCCTTGGGCGCGACATTATTAACGACCTTGCCGCCAATCGACAGTTCCCCGCCCGAGATATCCTCAAGCCCTGCGATCAACCGCAAAAGCGTTGACTTTCCGCACCCCGACGGGCCGACAAATACGCAGAACTCGCCATCGCGAATATCAAGGTTCACACCATGAATAACATGGACCGGCCCGAACCGCTTTTCGACCTGCTTTAAAACAACATCAGACATCTTAAACTTCCCTCAGACTTCTTTTGTTATATGGTCCCGAAATAAAAACCCCACCCCGGCAGCGTCAGGCGGTCACCTGCAACTGTGCCGGTGGCAAACGGGCAGTTCGGTTCGGATTGTCCGGGCAGTGTGACTGTCACCGGATCAGGGGTGGTGTTGAACACGCAAATCGTGCGCACAACGCCAGACATTCGGGCATAGGCAATGACATCACCGCCCAGGTTTTCCAGCATCTCTATATCGCCATTGATGATTTCCGGATGGCTTTTGCGCCATGCCAGAAGATCGCGATAGAAATTCAGCAACGAGTTCGGATCTTCAGTCTGATCTGCCACTGAAAGTGCACTGTGCTCTGGCGGAACCGGCAGCCACGGCTGATCGCCAAAGGTAAATCCGCCATGTGGTGCATTGGCATTCAACCATGGCATCGGCGTGCGGCAACCATCACGGCCCTTGAATTCCGGCCACATTTCAATGCCATAGGGGTCCTGAAGCAGTTCATAAGGTACAACTGCTTCTTCAAGGCCAAGTTCTTCGCCCTGATAGATGCACGGGGTTCCACGCAGAGAGGTGTAAAGTGCCGCTATCATGCGCAGGCGTGCATCATTGTCCCCGCCCTTGTCCTTGCCCCAGCGGCTGGCAACGCGCATGAAGTCATGGTTGGACACTGCCCAGCATGGCCAGCCATCCCCCAGCACATCAAACACGTTTTTGAGCATGTCCCGCACAAGCCCGGTTTCAAGCGGGCTTTCAAGCAGGTTGATGGTGTAAGCCATGTGAAGCTTATCCCCGCCCGAGGTGTATTCCGCCATGGTCGCAAGCGAATTGTCCGAGCCGATTTCACCCACTGTCGTACTGCCGGGATATTTATCCATTACCGCGCGCAGCTTTTGCAGGAAGGCTACATTTTCCGGGCGTGTCTTGTCATAGACATGCATCTGGCGCGTATAGGGGTTTTCCTTTGGCGCACCTTCCGGGCGATGTGTGCCCGGAACCCATGGCGGGTTATCACGCAGCTCCGCGTCATGAACATAGAAGTTTGCGGTATCAAGCCGGAACCCGTCCACCCCGCGCCGCAGCCAGAATTCGACATCATCAAGCAACTGCGCCTGCACATCCGGGTTATGGAAATTCAGATCCGGCTGACTGACTAGGAAGTTGTGCATGTAATATTGCTGGCGCGTGGTATCGAACTTCCACGCCGACCCGCCAAAGATCGACAGCCAGTTATTGGGCGGCGTGCCATCGGGTTTTGGATCGGCCCAGACATACCAGTCGGCTTTGGGGTTATCACGCGATGAACGGCTTTCCTTGAACCAATCATGCTGATCCGAGCTGTGTGAAAGCACCTGATCAATCGTGACCCGCAGGCCCAAGTCATGGGCGCGTTCAACCAGATGATCGAAATCGGCCAGCGTGCCAAACATCGGATCGACATCACGATAGTCGGCCACGTCATAACCGAAATCCTTCATCGGCGAGGTAAAGAACGGCGAAAGCCAGATCCCGTCCACGCCAAGGGACGCGACATATTCCAGTTTTTGGGTCACCCCTGGCAGATCGCCGATCCCGTCACCGTTGGAATCAAAGAAACTGCGCGGATAGATTTGATACAGGACGCCACCGCGCCACCAGTTTTGATCACCGGCCAAAGCCATTTTTGATCACCTTCAAGTCAATTTGGGACGAGATCGCATCAACCTTTGACAGCGCCAGCCGTCAGGCCGGAAACGATGCGACGTTGGAAAATCAGAACCAGAACAATCAGTGGAACCGTCACGATGACCGATGCCGCCATGATATTGCCCCAAGGCATTTCAAACTGACTGGCACCTGAAATCAGGGCGATGGCGACCGGCACGGTGCGCTGTTCATTGGTCAGGGTAAAGGTCAGGGCAAACAGGAACTCGTTCCAGGCCATGATGAAGGCCAGAAGTCCGGTGGTTACCATGGCCGGCCACATGACGGGCAGGAACACCCGGGTGATCACCGTCCACGGGCTGGCGCCATCCATGACAGCCGCTTCTTCCAATTCGCGGGGCAGTTCGCGCATGAAGGCGGTCAGGATCCAGACCGTGAATGGCAAGGTCAGCATCATGTAGGAAATCGCCAAACCGAACATGCTGTTATAAAGCCCGACCGCGCGGATCAGCTCAAACATGCCCGACAGAACAGCAACTTGCGGGAACATCGACACCGACAAAATGGTGATCAGCAGCAACCCACGTCCGGCGAACTTGACGCGCGCCAGCGCATAGGATGCCGTTACCCCCATCAGAAGGGAAAGAGCAACCACCAGTACGCTGACAAAGATCGAATTGAAGATATTCCGCCCGAACGGCTGGCCTTCGAAGACTGATAGATAGTTCGCGAAGCTGAAGCTTTCGGGCAGATAATTGACTTCAAACAGGGCCGATCCGGTTTCGAACGCGGTCAGGATCGCATAGTAAAACGGGAACACCGCAAACAGGACGATCACACCGACCAGCAAGTAGAAACCAGCCTTTTTGACGATGTCATTAAAGGTCATATCCATCTTAGTGCCCCCCTTCATCAAGGCGCACACGGCCAATCATGATATAAGCCATGATGCAAAACGCGATTACCAGAAACAGCAAGGTGGATGCGGCAGAGCCATATCCGACTTCCTGAAAATCGACCAATATCTGTCGGGCATAGACCGACATGGTCATGGTGTTGGGATTGTTTGGCGTCAGCACGTAAATCACGTCAAACACCCTAAGAGCATCAAGCGCACGGAAGATAACGGCAACCATCAGGGCCGGCTTGATCAACGGCAAGGTCACCTTGAAAAACACCTTGACCGGGTGAATGCCATCGACCTTGGCGGCTTCGTAACAGTCACTTGGCAACATCTGAAGCGCGGCCAGCGTCAAAAGCGCCATAAATGGTGTCGTTTTCCAGACATCGACCATGATGACGGCGGCCATCGCCATTTGCGGATTGGCCGTCCACGCAATCGGTGCGTCGATAAAGCCAAGGGCAATGAACAGGTCATTGATGATGCCGAACTGATCATGAAGCATCCAGTTCCACATCTTGGCTGACACAATCGTCGGAATTGCCCACGGGATCAAAACAGCAGCACGGACAAGCGCGCGCCCCTTGAATTCCTGATTGAGGACAAGGGCAACAATGATGCCCAGAACCGTCTCAAGCGAGACCGAAATCACCGAGAAATAAATCGTGTTCCAGACCGCCTGCCACCATTCCGGATCAGCCAGAAGCCCAAATGTCTCGCCGTCATAAACGGCATAGAAATTCTCAAACCCGATAAAGCCGTAGCTGCCAAGATCAGACAGATTTGCATCGGTAAAGCCGAAGATAAACGTTCGAAGCAAGGGCCAGCCTGCCACTGCGGCCAGAATGACCAGCATCGGGGTCAGGAATAACCAGGCCGAACGCCGTCTTGAACGTGTCAGGGACGAAACCTGCGCCATGTTACTGCTCTTGATATTGAAGTCAGACGGAGCAATGCCCGTCAGTCACCCGGCTTGCAATTTTATGATGTTAACAGCCGCCACTTCGGATGCGTTCATCACGGCAAACCGGCCTTGTGTCCGTCGGCGGAGCGTCGTGTTTTGACGCCCCGCTCCACGGATGGCGTTACCAACCGGAACGCTTGATGCGTTTAAGGCTACGTTCAAGCCCGGTAAGGGCCTCATCAGCAGTCTGGTTGCCAGAAAGGGCGCCATGAACAGCCTGCCAGAACTCGCTTGAAACCTTGTTATAGTTTGAACCGGTCACAGTTGACGGACGCGGCGCGGCATTGACAAAGGTGTCATAAAGATCGCCAAAGAACGGGTTGGCCGAAAGAACTTCTTCGTCCTGATAAAGATCGGCAATCGTCGGGTTATAGGACCCCTTGATGGCACGGCGTTTCTGTTCCTCATAGGAGGTCAGGAACTTCACAAGGTCTGCGGCCAGTTCAGGGTTTTCGGAATATTTGGAGACTGAGAGCTGCCAACCGCCAAGGGCTGCTGCCGAACGGCCATCTTCACCACCCTTTGGCAGGGCAGCGACGCCTACCTTGCCCTTGACCGGGCTGTCAGCAGAGTTTGCCAGCGACCAGGCATAAGGCCAGTTGCGCATGAAGACCGAGTTCCCCGACTGGAACACACCACGTGCTTCTTCTTCGGCATAACCGAGAACGCCTTCCGGCGAAATCGTACCTACCCAGCCCGCAGCAGTGCGGATGGCTTCCTTGGCGGCATCGTTATTGATCGAAATGTCGCCATTTGGCTCAACAACCGATCCACCGTTATAGGAAACAACCCATTCCAGCGCGTCGCAGGTCAGACCTTCATACGCACGGCCCTGGAACACGTGGCCCCACATCTTGTCATTGCCAGCCTTGCGTTCGCCTTCCTGAATTTTCTGGGCCGTCGCGGTCAGTTGTTCCCAGGTTTCCGGGACGGGCTCACCGTACTTTTCCAGAAGATCCTTGCGGTAATAAAGAACACCTGCATCGGTGTACCACGGCATCGCAACCAGACGATCTTCGAAGGTGTTGTTGGCAACAATGGCTTCAAAGTGTGCTTTGGCCTCTTCGGGCATATGATCGTTCAGATCAATGAAGTGATTACCAAGAATACCCGGCCAGATCACATCGATCTGAAAGACGTCGATATCGGCTGACCCGGCAGCCAGAATTTGCTGGTAAAGGGCCAGACGTTCGGTGGTGGAGTTCGGAGTGGAAATCACCGAAACCTCGTTACCGGTTTTGGCCGCCCAAGCATCGACACCTTCCTGACACAACGCAAGTTCCTGACCAACCGCGCCACACGAAATCGAAATTTTGGCTGCATGTGCCGCCGACCCGGCGATGGTGATGGCTGCGCCAAAGACGCCCGCAGTCGCGAGCAACTTTTTCATCAAGGTCATGGGGACCTCCCTATATTGATGTTTGTTTTCCATGCAGCCTTTCGGCGGCTGCCTTGTTTGTTCTTATTGGACGTATTTCTGTGCAGGATGGGTTCCGCGCCAGAACCCCAGTCGCACTATCCGGCTACAATCAATTCGGATTTTGCTTTCCCGGCGCGGAACCATCCGATTGAAAAAGGATACGCCTGATATGACCTTTTCAAAGTGTCATATCCTTCAAAGGATGATACTATTCTGCAAATTCAACGCCAATAGTCCTACAATTGACGGGTTAAAATGCGAATCATCCAGGAACGAATTACCAATCCAGATGGGTATAGCTGGGGTTATTTCCATTATGTCTGGGATGATTTCCGTTGTAATTGGCACCAGCACCCGGAATATGAAATGACCCTGACGCTCAACGCCAAAGGATCGCGTCTGATTGGTGATCATCGTCAGGATTTTGATGGTATCGACTTTGCCATGGTCGGCCCCAACCTGCCCCATTTATGGGAATGCAAACGTATCGACCCGTCCCGCCCGATTGAAGTTTATGTCATGTGGCTGTCTCAGGAATGGGTGCAGAACCTGAACCATGACTTTGTCGAATTTGCCGACTTCCACGAATTGTTTGATCGGGCACGCCGCGGTCTTTCCTTTACCGAAGACGCGGTTGCCAAGGTAGAGAGTATCTGTCCCAAGCTTGATAGTGCCAAACCACGCGCACGCTTCATCCTGATGATTGAGATGCTGGAAACCCTTCTTGCCGGGATTGACCGCCCCTTGGCATCCGCCAATTTCCGGGGCGAGGCTGGTCATAACAGTGAATCGATCCGGGTTGACCGCGCCCTTGCCTTCATCCATGCCCATCACGCTGAACCGCTGCGCGTTTCTGCTTTGGCCGATGTCGCGGGTGTAAGTGAAAGCAGCTTCTATCGGCTGTTCAAACGATATACCGGGCGCAGCGTGGTGGAATATTTGAACGAATACCGCATCTCGCGGGCGTGCGTTCAGTTGTCACGCACCGATCTGCCAATTTATCAGATTGCGGAAAATAACGGCTTTCCCAACCTGTCCAACTTCAATCGTCGCTTCCGGCAATATCGCGGCAAATCGGCCAATGCCTATCGCGAGAACATCCGCGTTCATGGCCAGTTCCCCGATCATCCGCCGACACCGGCCGCAGTCGCAGGTGCCGTTCCCGCCCGACCGCTTCCAAGCGAAGTTGATGGCATCCCGTCACGCACAGCCATCCCGGCAGCAACGATTGATGCGGCCGAGTAAAAGAACATCGGCGTTCATTTTATCAAGACTCGTGTAAAGGCACTGTTTTCTGCGGATTTCATTAAACCCGAGTCCCATCCTTTAACGTGAATGTTCTCATTCTCACCCAAAAACGAGAACATTTGAGAACATCATATTTATATTTAACATCAAATACTTAACATACATCTCCTCATTTTGTTCCAATTTTGTTCTTGCGAGAACAAAATCAGAACAGTATGGTTTCCTCAGACAGATTGAGGAGGACACACCATGCTGAAACTGATCGAGAACCCGACCCGCTTGAACGAGCTTTGCAGCACAGTCGCTGTTGTCGGCAGCACAGGATTTTTCCTGTTTGTGATCGGACTTGGTATGGCCCAGACCCTTCGCGGTCTTGTCTAGGAATTCCCAACACACGTTATTTGTGTTTCTGAGGCCCGGACCATAAGCCACCCAGCTTTTGTCCATCACGGGCGTCTGACCGGCAGGCAACCCCGCACCCAAACCCTGTCCCGCCTGTCGGTCAGACCTTCCCTACGCCCTGTCTTCCCCATAATGCTTTCCGCATACTCCGCCTACTGGCGCCGCTATTTCCCCAATAGCGGCGCTTTTTTTTTGATTTGCCCGTACCCGGCACCAGATTTACCCCAACAGAAAACATGAGCCTTCCTCACATTCACTCCATCAGTCGCCTGCCAAGATCCAACGTTACATGCCAAAAACTTTTTATTGCATCGCAACAGTTTACGCTGCATTGCAAAATTTCACTCGACAAACCGGCAAAATTTCGTTTGAATCAGGGTGAAAAAAGATAATTCGTCATTTCCTCATACTTTATGGCTATTGCTTGTCTGCGGAACTCAAGTAGGCTTTGAAGCAACAATTGGATTTCAGAACGCTGATCCCCAGATATTGAGCAACGGGCGTCAGATCGGCCAACGGAAATTATTCGTCCCGACCGGAATTCTGAAACAAGCCAGATTACGTGCGCAGGTAAGCTGTGCGCGGATAAAACAGGGTGAAATGCCGTAAACCAGGTCGGTGACCACTTAAATCTTTGTCGGTCACCCGGGAGTGAGAATAAATGCTGTATCACCTTTATGAATTGCAGCACGCCACAATAAGCCCGCTTCGCATGGCTGCTGATGCCAGCAAGAAGTGGCTGCGCAATCCGGCCAATCCAATGTCCTATACCCATCAGGGTCGGGCAGCGGCCGCAGCGTGTGACGTGTTCACGCATATTACCCATCGTTACGGCAAACCGGAATTCGGTCTGGACACGACGGTGATCAACGGCGAAACCGTGCCGATCACCGAAGAAATCGTCCACAGCGAAGCTTTTTGCAACCTGTTGCATTTCAAGCGGGAAACCGACCATCTGAAAACACAGCCCGATGACCCGCGCCTGTTGATTGTGGCACCGCTTTCCGGGCACTTTTCAACACTTCTGCGTGGCACGGTCGAAGCACTTCTGCCCGATCATGATGTCTATATCACCGACTGGATTGATGCCCGTCTGGTGCCCGTCCATCTCGGCCATTTCGATCTTGATAGCTATATCGATTATCTGATGCGCTTCCTGCGCAAGCTTGGCCCGAACACCCACATGATGGCCGTTTGCCAACCATCTGTCCCGGTGGTTGCCGCAGCATCCCTGATGGCAGCAGGCAACGAAGCCTGCCAGCCGGCATCGATGACCCTGATGGGGGGCCCGATTGATACCCGCGAAAACCCGACCGAGGTCAACAAGTTCGCCAAGCAGCATACCCTTGACTGGTTTGAGCAGCATGTGATTTCCCACGTGCCGCTGCCGCATGCGGGTGTGATGCGCCGGGTTTACCCGGGCTTTATGCAGCTTGCAGGCTTCATGAGCATGAATTGGGATCGTCACGTTTCCGCCCATCACGACATGTTCAATCACCTTGTCGAAGGTGACGGCGAAAGTGCCGATGCCAAGCGTCATTTCTATCAGGAATATCTGGCGGTCATGGATATGACAGCCGAGTTTTATCTGCAGACGCTTAAGGTCGTATTCCACGAACACAGCCTGCCTGAAGGCACGATGCGCTGGCAGGGTGTTCCGGTTGATCCATCCGCCATCACCAAAACGGCCCTTCTGACCGTTGAAGGTGAACGTGATGACATTACCGGCATGGGACAGACCCGCGCGGCCCACAAACTGACCACCAATCTGCCTGACAATATGCGCATGCATCATCTTCAGCAGGGTGTCGGCCATTACGGCGTCTTTAATGGGCGCCGCTGGCGTGAACAGATCAGCCCGCGGATCAAGGAATTCATCCGCCGTCACGATCATGAAGGCAAAGGTGCGCGAAGCGCCCCCAATGTCACGCATATCAACGCGGCCGAATAACACCTAACCGCAACCCCATATCAAAAGCCGCCTGCATAAAAACAGGCGGCTTTTTTGTGCTTGCTTAAGGCGTGAATCCAGAGATCTCCATCAGTTGAACCGATCAGGAGATCAAACATCTGATTTACCTCGCCCCCAAAAGCAGGCTAAATCAGACTGAAACCATTCCAAAATTCGCTGGAATGGTCTGTGAAATCGCATAAACAATACCTTCCCGCCAAGTACATTAAGCCCGGAGCCTGCCTGATGGAAATCCTGTCATCTGCGTTTATCTATCTCGTTGCAGCTGTGGTGGCGGTGCCAATTGCCCAGCGACTGGGGTTGGGATCAGTGCTCGGCTATCTGATCGCAGGCGTGATGATTGGTCCGGTACTGGGCATCGTCGGGGCCGAAGCCGCAGATCTTCAGCATTTTGCAGAGTTCGGTGTGGTTATGATGCTGTTTCTGGTCGGTCTGGAACTGCGGCCCGCCATGCTGTGGACGATGCGCGGGCAATTGATCGGCCTGGGCGGCATGCAGGTCCTGGGCACGACGGCGATCATTGGCGCGGCTTGCTATGCGCTGGGCCTGACATGGCAACAGTCCGTCGCGGTCGGCATGGTCCTTGCCCTTTCATCGACTGCAATTGTTTTACAAACCATGGGTGAAAAGGGTTGGCTTGGCACAGTCGGCGGGAAAAGCTCGTTCTCGGTTCTTCTGACCCAGGATGTGGCTGTCATTCCGATGCTTGCGATTATGCCGCTTTTGGTCGTATCCGGTGTTACCGGCGGGGTCGACCATGGATCGGCGCACGGCGGCATGTTGCTGGATCTGGTGCCGGAATGGGCGCAGCCACTTGTGATTATCGGCGCCATTGCCTCCATCGTGGTTGGCGGGCGCTATTTGATGCGGCCAATCTTTCGCTTTATCGCCAAGGCGCATCTGCGTGAAGTATTCACCGCAGCCGCACTGTTGCTGGTGATTGGCACCGCACTTTTGATGAATGCCATCGGCCTCAGCCCGGCATTAGGCACATTCCTTGCCGGTGTCGTGTTGTCCGACAGCGAATATCGCCACGAACTTGAAAACGATATTGAACCGTTCAAGGGGTTGTTGCTGGGCCTGTTTTTCCTGACCGTCGGGGCCGGGATCGATTTCAACCTTTTGTTCGATGAACCCGTCACCTTGTTTTCCATCGCGCTTGGCATCATGGTGATCAAGGCAATTGTCCTGTTTGTAATCGCAAGCAGTGTGCGCATGTGTGGCGTTGATCGCATGCTGTTTACGGTTGGCCTGGCGCAGGCGGGTGAGTTTGCCTTTGTCTTGTTCGGGATGGCATTCGCCGTTGGTGTCCTGCCCCTTGATCTGGTGCAGAAACTGACTTTGGCAGTTGCATTGACCATGATGCTGACCCCCGCGGCCTTTATCATACATGAAAGACTGCTGGCACCGCGCCTGATCCGGACAGGCAATCGCGAGGCCGATGAAATTGACGAAACCGGTTGTATTGTTGTCGCCGGGGTGGGTCGATTTGGACAGATCATTACACGTCTGTTGGCGACCAACGGCCACAGCATTGTCGTCCTGGACCACGACCCGGAGGTTGTTGAAAACCTTGGGCGGGTTGGTTTCCGCGGATATTATGGCGACGCAATGCGCCCTGATCTTCTGCACAATACGGGCATTGAGAAAGCCAAGCTTTTCGTTGCTGCGATTGATGATCGCGAAAAGCTGACCCAACTTGTCGCCCATGTCGCCAAACATTACCCGAATGTCCGCATTCTTGCCCGCGCGATCGACCGCCACCATGTTTATGAACTTGAAAATGCAGGCGCTCATTGCGTGGAGCGCGAAACATTCGAAAGCGCGCTTAACCTTGGCCGTGATGCACTGATTGAACTCGGCCTGACGCCGACCGGGGCTGAGCGCAAAAAGACCGCATTCCGCAAACATGATCTTGAAACACTTGATAAGCTGCGCGCGCGCTGGAATGAACATGGTATGGACAAGGGCTATATCGATACGATGCGCGCCCAGAACGAAACGCTGTTTGAAATCATGCGCGACGAACGCGACGAGCGCGATGAAAAGGACCAATCCCATAAATCTGCCAGCACAGAGCCCAACAGTTAATCGCAACAGTCATCCAGACGGTTTGAACCGCGCATGCTGTGATTGCGTAGGACATTGAGAAACAATTCAAGGTGCCTGCAATGACAAATCCCCCAACCCCGACCTTTAATACGATTCCCCCCGGGCAAATCGCGATTGTCATCGGGGCAACCGGCGGGATTGGTCAGGCCTTTGTCAAGCATCTGACCGCGTCGGGGCACTTTTCAAGCGTCTTGGAATATTCGCGCAAAACCACACCAGCACTGGATTTCACCAATCAGGCCACCATCGAGGCCTGTGCGGAGAATGCCAAGCAACAAGCCGCTGATCGCGGTTGTGATATCCGCCTGATCATTGATGCCACCGGCTATTTGCATGACGAGAACTTCCAGCCGGAAAAATCCCTGCGCCACATTGATGCCGACTACATGGCCAAGCAGTTTCAGATCAACGCGATTGGACCGGCGCTTTTGATGAAGCATTTCTGCCCGCTGTTGCCGCGATCAGGCAAATCGGTGTTTGCCACCCTGTCGGCCAAGGTTGGCAGTATTGGTGATAATCGCATGGGGGGCTGGTATGGATACCGTGCGGCCAAGGCAGCGCTTAATCAACTGGTCAAATGCACCGCGATTGAAATCGGGCGGAACAAGCGTGATTGCGTTTGTGTGTCTCTTCATCCCGGCACCGTAGATACCGGCCTTTCCGGCCCGTTTGCCAAATCCGGACTGAAAGTACAAAGCCCGGACGAGGCGACGGCCAATATGCTGAACGTTATTGATCAGCTTGATGTCCCGCAATCTGGTGGGTTCTTTGCCTATGACGGTACAGAGCTGCCTTGGTAAAGCGGGCTTAATCAAACAGCTTGGTCAGAAGAGCGTGCTGTAACAGGATAATGGTCTTGGCATCGCGGATGCGGCCATCGGCCATCATCGGAACGATGTAGTCAAAGCCTATCTCAAGCACATGGATATCCTCGCCCTCTTCATGCAGGCCGCCACCATCGCCTTCGCGGTGATCGCGGGTGACTTCGGCAACGAACAGATGCAGACGTTCGGTGACGGATCCCGGGCTCATGAAAAGATCAAAGACCTGGCGGGGCTTTCCGATCTTATAGCCGGTTTCTTCTTCGACCTCGGCAATGACGGCTGCGGCCGGATCACGATCATCAAGCACACCCGCCGGCACTTCGATCAACATGCCGTCTTCATTGCCATTGACAAAGCTTGGCAGGCGAAACTGTCGGGTGAGGATAACGGTACGATCCATGCGGTTATAAAGCAGGATGCCCGCGCCATTGCCACGTTCATAAGCTTCGCGCGTCTGACTTTGCCAAGATCCATCTGATCGCTTCAGATCAAAGCTGACGCGATAAAGCCGATACCAGTTATCCGACAGACATTCGATATCACTGACACGGACGTGATCCTGATCGGGAAGAGACCAGCCTTTGGGCAGATCGAACATGATGGCGTCACCGGACTAGCGTTTCAGGAAGGCAGACAGGGTCAAAAGCACGGCGTCGGGTTTCTCGGCATGCACCCAGTGGCCTGCGCCCTTGATGCTGGTAAAGGCTGCCTTGGGGAAAAGCGACTTGATGTGATCGCGGTCCTTGGGATCGACATAGTGCGAGTTTGCACCCGAAATAAACAGGACATCGCCATCATACTGATCGGCAAGCCCGTCCGTTGGCCAACCGATGATATCGTCAAGATGATTGGCCATGGCATCAATATTGACCTGCCATGACATAGCACCCGTTTCCTTGTCGGTTGCGACATTCTGGGCAAGGAATTGACGCACGCCCTTTTCCGATACGCCAGAAGACAGGGCGTCTTCGACCTCGGAGCGGCGCGAAATGGTGGAAAAGTCGACATCGCGCATGGCACTGATATAGCCGCTATAATCATGGTCATAGGAAACCGGGGCAATATCGACCACGACAAGATCGGCAACCAAACCGGCATCAGCCGACAGGGCAAGCACCATCGATGCCTTGCCGCCCATCGAATGCCCGACCAGATGCACCGGTTTATCGGATACCTCGCCAATCAGTTCGGCCAGATCGGCCGCCATGGCCGGATAGGTCATTTCCGCGTCCCAGTCGGAGCGTCCGTGATTTCGCAAATCAGCGGTGACAACGTGATACTTTTCCGCCAGCCGCCGTGCGATGGCCGTCCAGTTGCGGGCCTGACCAAACAGGCCATGGACAATCACGATGGTGCCGTTGTCACGGTTTTCTTCGCCAAAGGCGTAATGGGCAAGTTTCATAAAGACCAACTTCTGCGCAATTCGAACGGGGTCGATCCCCCTTAATAGCGGTGCAAACTGCGAAGGTGAAGTGCCTAGGCTCAGAACCCAAACAAAAACACCTCCGCAACAACGAGATGCGGAGGCGTTTTTAAGCGTACCGATTGAACGGTCGCAGGGGGTGGTTGGCTGCGCAATTACGCGCCAGCAGCAACACCACCGTGGGGTTTGTTGTGTGCGCCAAACAGGGCACCAACTTTGCGTACCAGTGCAACAAGCATCTGACGCATAGCCTGTGCACGGAGGTGTTCAGCTTCGCGCTGCAGGGCAACCAGGTCATAATCACGATACATTTTCATGTCCGTTTCCTCTTAAAAGCATCCGGCGTTGTTCCCGCCGGGGTTTCGCTGTGTGTTTCGTTAAACCCGGTGTACGCCTGTTTGATCATACCGACGAGAAGAGTTTTATCACCCCAAACATGCATTCAACGCATACCTATGATCAACAATGATATAATTTCGTCATGCATATTTCACATATTTGTATCATGACAAATAAGACGTTCGTTTTGCTCACATTTTCAGGCCTGAAAACCCTCAACATCTCGCCAAATCTATGATGACCCTAATATGAAGATGCTCTGCCCGACTGTATTTCAAGTCCTGCGCAGAAGAAAACTCATCGAAAAATACTTGGTGCAGATCGATTTTTCGCCAAATGCGGTCAAAATTGCGGATATTTTCGCCAGAGTCACACCGCACAATTTTGCATAGCTCATCCAAAAGCAGAAAACGGCAATACCCGATCAGGATATTGCCGTTTTACGATCCGCCTATATGGGGGTTCTTTACACGCTGTCAGATGCCCGACTTAAGGGCGTAATTGAGGTATTTGGGCTCAAGATATTCCTCAAGCCCCCAATGACCGCCTTCGCGGCCCTGACCACTTTCCTTGACCCCGCCAAACGGTGCACCTTCGTGACTGGTGGTGCCATCATTGATGCCGACCACCCCGACTTCCAGACGATCTGCAAGCCGTTGGATCCGACCAATATCGCGACTGTAGATATAAGAAGACAGTCCGGTGCGCACCCGATTGGCAAGTTTGATCACGTCATCTTCGGTGCCAAACCGATAGATCGGCGCCACCGGGGCAAACAGTTCCTCGTCAAAGCAATCGGCATCATCGGGCACATCGGTCATCACAAGTGGCCGGGTGAAAAAGCCTTCGTCGGGCAAGTCCGCGCCATAGATCAGGTTTGCACCGCGTTTTTGGGCATCGGCGACAAGGCGTTCGACCTTCGCCACCGCCTGCCGGTTGATCAGTGGCCCCAATTCCGTGCCGGGCACAAATCCATTGCCGATGGTCTGTGCCTTGCTGGCGGCAACGAACTTTTCGACAAAGGCATCATAGACACCGTCCTGGACGAAAATGCGGTTGGCACAAACGCAGGTCTGACCACTGTTGCGGAACTTTGAAATCATCGCGCCCGCAACGGCCGCATCAAGATCAGCATCATCCATGACGATAAAGGGCGCATTGCCGCCGAGCTCCAGCGACAGTTTTTTCATCGTCGGCGCACATTGTTCCATCAAACGTTTGCCCACCGAGGTTGAACCGGTGAAGGACAACATCCGAACGCGCTGATCCCCTGTCAGGGCCTCGCCTATCGGATGGGGAAAACCGGTCACGACGTTAAACACACCCGGCGGAAAACCGGCCTGTTCGGCCAGTTTGGCCGCCGCCAATGCCGAGAGCGGGGTATCCTCGGCCGGTTTGACAATCACGGTACAGCCTGCCGCCAAGGCGGGCGCACATTTGCGCACCACCATGGTCAGCGGGAAGTTCCAGGGCGTAATCGCCGCGACCACACCCACCGGGTGCTTTTGCACAACAACGCGACGATCGCGCTGGGTTGCGGGCATGGTTTGACCATAGGCGCGCTTGGCTTCTTCGCCATACCATTCGGCATAGGCAATCGCACCGACCACTTCGCGCAGCGCCTGATCAAGGGGCTTGCCCTGTTCAAGGGTGATCAGGGCAGCGAGGTCCTCTTGATGGGTTTCAAGCAAGTCACGCCAGCGGCGCAAGATATCTGCCCGTTCGCGTGCCAGCATGCGCGACCATGCCGGAAAGGCCGCGTGGGCCGCATCAATTGCCTGCCGGGCCTCGGATGTGCGCATAAATGGCACTGTGCCAATCACGTCACCCTTTGCCGGGTCGATTACGTCCAGCGTTTCACGACTGTCGGCCGCCCGCCATTCCCCGTTGATATAGGCATGTTTAAGGTTCCAGTCGCGGATAAGGGCGCGTGCACGCGCGCGTCCCTCGCGAATGAGGGTCTCGTTGGCCTGCGGATCCGGGGCGGATGATGCGGAGGGTGAATTATTCCGGGTGGCAGCGGACATGGGCGGGACTTCCTTGGCACGCGATAACAAAAACTTTGGTGATCACGCGCTTGTGATTACAGTTTCGGGGGCACTGCTGGGACACTAAGCCTTGCGGCGGGCTAATGGCAATAACGTGCTTACATCTCAATATAAAAAACTAAACTGAACGCTGCACTCAGAGAGACACTTTAACGCGTTTTGGAGAGAGAACCCAAGATGAAGAAGCTCCTTTTTGCCGGTCTCCTCGGCACGATCATAACTGCAGGTGCCGCATTCCCGATGATGGCACAGGCCGATGAAGCATCCGACAACGCCGCGGTTGAAAACCGCAAGATGCTGATGGATGGTATTGGCGGCGCGATGGGTACACTTGGCTGCTATATGAAGGGTGAATGCACCCTGCCCGATCCCGTTCTGGCCAATCTGACCAAGGGCATTGCGTTTTCAGCGGGTGCCGCCCCGGCGGCGTTTGAGCCGCAAACCCCGGATGCATCCGTCAAGACAACGGCAAGTGCCGATATCTGGACCAACTGGGATGATTTCTCTGGCCGCTTCCCGGAAATGCAGCAGGCCGCGCTTGCGCTGGCCGATGCTGTTGGTGACAAGGGTGCAATGGGCGCTGCGATGGGTAATCTTGGCAAGTCCTGCAAAGGTTGCCACGACGAGTTCCGCACCAAGTAAAACTTGATCTTGCGGCCCCACCCGATCACGGGGTTTGCAGGCAAATCAAAAAGGCCAACGTTCCATCAAGGGAACGTTGGCCTTTGTTATTATTACCCGCGGCCCCGAACTAACCGCGCGCCAGCGTCACACCGCCCCACACCACAAGCGCACAGACAATCAGGATCAAAATCCCCAGCACGGGTGACGCAAACCGGATATTTGCAAAGCGCCCTGCCAGTTCAGCGGGCACGCAGCGAGTGCCAATCACAATCGCCCGGATGAGGTTTTCGCGTTTGATGACCAGATAAAACAGCGCGGCAAAGACATGTAGCCCGACGGCGGCATAGATCAGGTTGATATTGGTGTGATGGATCCAGTTCATGGTGCTGGCAAAATCGGAACTGACATAAGCCACCAGCGGCCCGTCAAAGAACAGGAAGGTATCCTCGCTGGCGAACAGGCCAGATACCGCTTGCACCCCGACCAGCAAGATCATGACCAAAACCATCCAGCCCCCGGCCGGGTTATGCCCGGTATATGTCAGTTCAGAGGTCGAACCCTTGGGCAATTTCCCCAGATAACCGATCACATGGCGTGGACCGGTCAGGAAATCGGCAAAGCGGGCGTTTGAGCTGCCAACAAAGCCCCAGATGATGCGAAAGATCACAAGCGCCAGAACGCTGTAACCGGCGATGGCATGGATATCAATCATCACCTGTCGATTGCTCCACCAGGCCGTCACAATGGCAACGACAAGAGCCCAATGAAACAGGCGAACCGGGAAATCCCAAAGTTTGACTTTCTTTTCGTCTGCGGACGGGGTGCTCATCGGGTCTCTCTCTTTGCACGAATAGGGGTTATTCAATTGCGGAAAATATCGCACAGCAGTTTCCGTCAAGAAACTTAAAGACAGATCAATTTTCCATACCACTACAAATTGCCCTCGGATGCCGGGTCAACCAACGGTTACCACATTACCGAAACCTAAAACTTTGCGAATTGCCAATTCTTTAATTGAAAATCATTCTCACAAGCAGTATCAATTGGTGGAAGCAAAGTGATCAGGGTCACAGTTCCTGTGCGCGTTCAGTTTTGGGCGTGACGGATTTTCACCTTGATCGAAGGGGCTTTTGCCCTTGGCTCACCATTCAGGGATAGATGGGAACTCCTATGAAGATCGCAAAGATTCTGGGTACGGCCGCACTGGTCACTACCCTTGGCGCGCAGGCATATGCCGCACCGGCCGCCAAAGACGTGCTGACCACTTATGCCGATATCGCGCATGCCGGTTACGAAGATTCACTGATCACCGCCAAGGAACTGCAGGCGGCGATTGATGAACTGGTTGCAAATCCGTCGGCCACGACCTTTGATGCCGCGAAATCCGCATGGCTGGCGTCGCGCGCGCCCTATCAGCAGACCGAAGTTTATCGTTTCGGCAACGCGATTGTTGATGACTGGGAAGGCAAGGTTAATGCCTGGCCGCTTGATGAAGGTCTGATCGACTATGTCGAAACCGGCCTTTATGGCGAAGAAAGCGAAGAAAACCCGGCTTATACCGCCAATGTGATTGCCAACCCGACCCTGACCATTTCGGGCGAAACCATCGATGCCTCGACCATTGATGCGGCTTTGCTTGAAAGCCTGCATGAAATCGATGACGTCGAAGCAAACGTTGCCACTGGCTACCACGCGATTGAATTCCTTCTTTGGGGTCAGGACCTCAATGGGACCGATGCCGGTGCCGGTGAACGCAAATGGACCGACTACGCAGCCGGTGATGCCTGCACCAATGGCAATTGCGACCGTCGTGGTGAATACCTTCAGGCGGCAGTTGATCTGATGGTTTCCGATCTTGAATGGATGACCGCGCAGTGGGCCGAAGGCGGCGAAGCACGTGAAACCGTTCTTGAAGGTGATGGCGTTCCGGGCCTGACCGCGATTGTAACCGGCATGGGTTCGCTTTCTTATGGCGAACTGGGCGGCGAGCGTACCAAGCTTGGCCTGCTGCTTCATGATCCGGAAGAAGAGCATGACTGCTTCTCGGACAACACCCACAACAGCCACTTCTATGACGCGCTGGGCATCCAGAACGTTTACCTTGGCCGTTACACCCGTGTTGACGGTTCGGTTGTTGAAGGCCCGTCGCTTTCTGATCTGGTTGCGGCCAATGACGCGGCACTGGACACCGAACTGCGCGCCAAGCTGGCGGCATCGGTTGTTGCCGGTAAAGTCATGGTCACCCGTGCACAGGGCGGCGAAGCCTTTGATCAGCTGATTGCCATGGGCAACGAAGATGGCAATGCCGTTGTTCAGTCCTTTGTTGATGCGCTTGTCGATCAGACCAAATCGATCGAACAGATCATTGCTGCGGTTGGCATTGACGGTATCGAGTTCGAAGGTTCCGACAGCCTCGACAACCCGACTGCTGTCAACTAATCCTGATCATCAGGCACCTGCCTGACTGACTGTGAACGGCGGGGGATGATGTCTCCCGCCGTTTTGCTTTGACCCCGGATTAGAAGACTTCCATGAACCGTCCCGCACCGAGATCTTCGTTTTCACCTGCACTCTCCTTGGCGGCGATTGGCTTTCTCCTTGCGCCAGTTGCAGTCAATGCACAAACCATTGGTGACCCCGCCCTGCCCGGCGGTGACACAGGCTGGACCGGGGCAAAGGGGCGCAATGCCTTCATGCACCAGTCAGCCAACATGAGCTTTGAAAAGCGGCTTGATTTCAAGCTGGGTGAAGCCCTTTTTCAAAGATTATGGGTCACCGCCCCGACCCGAACCAAGGCAGCAGACGGATTGGGTCCGCTGTTTAATTCACGCGCCTGCAGCGGATGCCATATCCGCAATGGCCGCGGTCATCCGGTTGACGAAAATGATAGCGAAGCCGGGGCAACATCGATGTTGCTGCGTCTGTCCATCCCGCCACAAACCGCCGATCAACTCCGCGATCATCTGGATGGCAAACTGGCCACCCTTCCCGACCCGGTTTACGGCGGCCAGTTTCAGGATTTCTCAATCCCCGGCATTCAGGCCGAGGGACGGGTCAAGGTGACCTATAGAACAACCGACGTTCTTCTGACCGGGGGTGAGACGGTTACCTTGCGCAACCCAAGCTATGAAATGACCGATCTGGCCTATGGGCCGCTGCATCCTGATATCATGGTGTCCCCGCGCCTTGCCCCACCGATGATCGGGCTTGGGCTGTTGGAAGCCATTCCTGACAGCACCCTGATCGCGGCCAGCGATCCGCAGGATGAAGACGGCGACGGCATATCCGGGCGGTTTAATCAGGTCTGGGACATTGCCAAATCAGAAATGGCGATTGGCCGGTTTGGCTGGAAGGCCGGCATGCCGACCCTTGATCAGCAAAACCAGAATGCGTTCCAGTTTGATATCGGCCTTTCCACACCGCTGTATCCAAATGCCAGCGGTGACTGCACGACTACGCAAACGGATTGCATTACCGCACCCGATGGCAATGATGATGAGTTCGAGGGGCTGGAAGTCCATTCGGTAATGACCGATCTGGTGCTGTATTACGCGCGTAACATTGCCCCGCCGGCCCGCCCGAACGCCAATGATGCGGATGTTTTGGCTGGCGAAAAGATTTTTGACACCGTCGGCTGTGCATCCTGCCACACACCGCGCTACGACTTGCCCGAACGTGCTGACATGCCCGAACAATCCGGACAGGTGATCTGGCCTTACACGGACCTGTTGTTACACGACATGGGCGACGGCCTTGCCGATCACCGGCCAGAGGCACAGGCATCGGGCACTGAATGGCGTACGCCACCGCTTTGGGGGATTGGCCACGCGCAGGAAATTGATCCACGTGCCCGCTTCCTGCATGACGGGCGGGCAAGAACCATTCTTGAAGCGATCCTGTGGCATGGTGGTGAGGCCGAAACCGCCCGCGAGGCAGTCACAAAGCTGCCACCATCGGAGCGCAGTCAATTGTTGGCATTTCTAAAGTCATTGTGACGCGGTATATGTCGCAAGACCGAATACCAAACCAGATACCAAATCACGTGAATATCGGGATAAGTCATATGTTCTGCAAACCGAGCTGGCGCACCTTGTTGCTTTCGACCACCACCGTTCTTGCTGTTGGTGTGATCAGCCCCGGTGCCCGTGCCGATATTCCCGATGAAAACTATCAACCGGTTCTGGCGCACTTGCTGGGCACCGTGATGCCACCCAAGCTTGATGACTTCCACGCGGCAACGGAAAATCTGACCAGCGAGTTCAAGGATTTCTGTTCAGATCCCGATAAGGGCGGACTTGAGGACACCCAAGCCGCCTTTCACAAAGCGATGGATATCTGGCAGGAAATCCAGCCCTGGCGCATGGGGCCGCTGGTTGCCAATGGCCGTGATCAGCATATCGAATACTGGCCGGACAAACATGGCACTGCTGCCCGTCAGTTCCGCAAACTGATGTTTGATAAACCGGCCGCCTATACCGATCCCGAAAAACTTTCTGGTGCCAGTGCAGCACTTCAAGGCTTCCCGGCACTCGAAGAAGTCCTGTTTGCCGATGATCACGGTGATCAGATGGTTGCGGCCGATGAAGATGGCGTGTTCCTGTGCCAGTACGGCACGGCAATTGCCACCAACCTTGGTACGCTTTCGGGCGAATTGCAGGCCGAATGGCCGGGATTTGCCACGGCAATGGAAAATGCCGGACCCGATAGCATGGATTATCCCACCGCCAAGTTTGCCGCGACCGATCTGTATCGTGCCTTACATGAAGGGCTTTTGATCATCTCAAGCCAGAAGCTTGCCCGTCCGCTTGGCAATGGCGAGGAGGACGCCAGTGCAGGCCGTGCGGAAAGTCCGATTTCAAAACGTTCCCTTCGTAATATCGAACATAACCTTATTGGACTGTTTGCCATCTATGACGGCACGTGGGGAGATGTTGGTGAAGAAGGCAAAGGTCTGGCCGCGTTGATTGACAACAGCCTGCTGGATCGGTCGTTCAAGCTTAACTGGCAGACTGTTGGCGACACAGTGGCAGAGCTTTCGCCCTCTGTTGCCGAGGTGCTGGAACAGCCCGATGGTTATGCCGTGCTGACAGACCTTAAGGGGCAGATTGATTTCCTGACCACGCTTGTTGAAAACGATGTCGGCGGCAATACCCAACTTGGTGGCGGCTTTAACGCGCTTGATGGTGACTAGGGCTCAGACGGCAGGAGATCAAAGATGGCATATCAACGTCGCAGCTTCCTGAAACTCATGGGTGTTGGCGGGGCCTTCACCCTGTTACCGATGGGTCTTGCCCGTGCGGCAACCACACCAAACCCCGAAGACCGCGCAGTTTATATTTCCGCCAGTGCCGGGGATGATGGCGATTATTATGTCAGCGCATTTAATGCTTCGGGCAAAATCCTGTTTGAACAGCCCCTGCCCGGCCGTGGCCATGATATCGGCCTGCGCCCCAACCATGTTGATGTCGCCGCCGTTGAGCGCCGTCCGGGGCTTTATGGTCTGATCCTTGATCGCCATACCGGGGATGTGCGCGCCAAACTGCATTGCCCCGAAGACCGCCGGTTTTACGGCCATGCGATCTATTCCAATGATGGGCGCTATCTGTACATCACCGAAAACGATTTCGATCATGCCCGCGGGGTGGTTTCTGTTTGGGATGCCGAGGATGGCTATCGCAGGGTAGCAGAATTCGACAGCTTTGGCACCGGCCCGCATGAACTGCATATTATGCCGGACGGCGAACATCTGGTGATTGCCAATGGCGGGTTGCACACCCATCCCGATCAGGACGGACGCACCCCACTTAATATCAGCTCGATGCAACCAAACCTGTCGATCATTGATCGCCGGACCGGCAAGCTTGTTCATCAGGCGGCCCTTAAACATGACTGGCACAAACTTTCGATCCGCCATCTTGATGTCGCATCGAATGGCACGATTGCCGCTGGCTTCCAGTATCAGGGCGATCTGACCGATCAGTTGCCACTTGTCGGCGTCTGGCAACCGGGATCAGACATCCGCCCGATTGAGGCCCCGGATACGGTTCAGTACCGCATGCGGCAATATTGCGGGTCGGTGCGATTTGATGCATCGGGTCAGGTGTTTGGCATTTCCTGCCCGCGTGGCGGACTTGTGACCTTTTGGGATGCGCAAACCAATGACTTCCTGACCCATATCGCCGCCCCGGATGGTTGCGGACTTGCCGCAACGGATCGGGCCGGTGAATTTGTTGGCACCAGTGGCCTTGGCAATGGTTGGCGAATGGATGCGATTCGCCGTAAGCGGGTGGAACTACCCGACGATTCCTTGAAATCGCAACACTGGGACAATCATTTACGCCGGATTATTGCCTGAACAAACCCGACGATAAAACCATTCAAAACCCGCACAAACACTGCGGGTTTTTCTATTTCCGACATCTGGATATCGCGGAAATCCGGGCATAAACACCGCGCTTAACCAACTGTTTTTGTCGGGATATTTATATCAGAAAGGCATCAACCAAAAGTTTTTCGCAAATGAGAACGATTTTCACTTGCGTCGGTGTTTTTTCTTACCTATAACGGGTCTCGACACAGCCCGCGAATGAAACCCATTCGCACTTGTCCCCAAGCGGCTTGTCTCTCAGACCTATGGGTCCTCTCTCCCCATAGGCCTCTCAAGGTGGAAAAGCGGTGGTTATCGATGCGGGAAACGATAACCGCCGCTTTCTCTTTTCCGGGCAAAGTTCCGCGACAACACCAAGACGTAAAAACAAAAACACCCGGACGATTGATCCGGGTGATGTGTTTATCGACCGGTGCCCTATGGGATCAGACGGTTTTGGAAAGCTTGTCGCCCGCGCTCTGAAGCACGTTTTTATAGAGATCATAGTTTTTACGCGCATCGTCCTTGGGGGCGACGATACACAGCGTGGCAGAACAGATACCGCTTTGATTATAGACCGGTGCGGCAAAGCAATGGGTGAAGGTATCAACAATGCTGTCGAACGAGAAAAAGCGTTCGTCATGCGCGCGGCGGATTTCGGCGATATAGGCAGCAATATCCATTTGACGCCCGTCGGGCTGGATAAAGTCCTCAGCCGGGATCAGATCACGGATTTCCTGATCACTCAGGTGCCCCAGCAAAAGCCGGCCTGACGCCGTCCATGGAATGGCGGTCCGTTCCCCAACATCAGCAGAAATGCGAAATGGACGGCTGCCTTCGCGTTGCAGGGCCACCGTGTATTTGTTGCCATCCAGCATACAAAACTGTGAGGTTTCCTTGGTGCTTGCGGTGATTTCATCAAGAACCCCGGCCGCTTGCCGGGTCAGATCGAAATAATCACGATAGGCAAGGCCGAGGAAATAAACCCGCCGCCCCAAAAAGACCGAGCCATTGGCATCGGTCACTTCAAGCATGCCATGATCAATCAGCGTGCCGATCAGATCGTAAACCGTCGAGGTTGGCGCGCCCAAAGCCTGGGCGATTTCGGCAGGACGCTGAGAGGTTCTGACATCGCGCAGATGGTCCAGAATATCGAACGCACGATCAATGCCGCGCGCGCGCTTTCGTATCTGCTGTTCCGTCATAAACCCCTCATGTAACGTCTTAGCGCAATAATTGCAGACTGTTATGCCTTACGAAAGGCGATGCAGTCGACCTCTACTTTGCAGTCAACAACCATCGAGGACTGCACGCAGGCACGTGCCGGGGGATTTTCGCTGAAATATTCCTCGAACACGCCATTGAACGACCAGAAATCACGCGCGTCATCAAGCCAGACACCAATGCGTATGATGTCAGCCGCGGTATAACCGGCATCTTCAACGATTTTGAGCATATTCTCAATCGCGATCCGGGACTGTTCGACAATGCCGTTGCCGACAACTTCGCCGTCACGCATCGGGGTCTGGCCGGACACATAAAGCCAGCCATCGGCTTCGGTGGCCTTGGCAAACGGCAACGCCTTCTGACCGTTGCCCTTACCTTCGCCAACACCGTGTCTTTTAATGCTCATAAAAAATATCTCCTGGTTCTTAAAATTCAGAATTTGCAAGGAAGCCCTGCAAACGTTCAGTTTTCGGCGCACCGAAAATTTGTTCCGGCGTGCCTTCTTCGTGGATGCGCCCCTGATGCATGAACACGACCTTGCTTGAAACATCGCGCGCAAACCGCATCTCGTGCGTCACCAGCAACATGGTCATGCCCTCATTCGCCAGATCACGGACAACTGCCAGCACCTCGGCCACCAGTTCCGGATCAAGTGCGGAAGTCACTTCATCAAACAGCATGATTTGCGGGTTCATCGCGATGGCACGCGCAATTGCGACGCGCTGTTGCTGACCCCCTGAAAGCTGGCCCGGATAGTGATCGCGACGCTGCCCCATACCAACACGCTCAAGCCATTTTTCGGCAATTGCCCGTGCTTCGTCCTTCGGCATTTTCTTGGTCTTGATCAGGCCAAGCATCACGTTGCGTACGGCCGTCATATGCGGGAAAAGATTGAACTGCTGAAAAGCCATGCCGGTCATGGCACGTTGACGGGCAATTTCACGTTCCGACAGCCGGCGACGCTGTCCGCCGTCCTGTTTGTAACCGATAGACTGACCTGCCAGTTCAATCGAGCCCTGCTCAAAATCTTCCAGAAGGTTCACACAGCGCAGAAGCGTGGTCTTGCCCGAACCGGACGATCCGATCAGCGAAACCACATCGCCCTGCTGCATGGTCAGGTCGATGCCCTTAAGCACTTCGACCTTGCCAAAGCTTTTATGAAGGCCGGAAATAGTCAAAATTGGGGACATGATTGCCTCTTTATGGGATCGAAATGCGGCGTTCGACGGCACGACCAGCCTGCTCGATCACGAAGTTCAAAAGGAAATAGACAAAGCCCGCAAAGAGATAGAACTCAAGGCTGAGATAGGTGCGCGAGATGACCTGCTGGGTCGCAAGCAGAAGCTCCACCACGCCAATGATCGAAAGCAGCGTCGATGCCTTGACGATCTCGGTCGCGGTATTGACCCAGGTTGGCAGGATCTGGCGCAAAGCCTGGGGCAGCAGCACATAAACAAAGGTTTTCCCGAATGTCAGACCGACCGATTTGGCAGCTTCGGTCTGGCCTTGCGGAATTGCGGACAAAGCCCCGCGGACGATTTCGCCAACATGGGATGAACAAAACAGCGTCAGTGCCAAAACACCGGCCTGAAACGCCGTCAGGTCAAGACCTACAACCGAAAGGATGTAGAAGCAGGCCAAAATCAGAACAAAGACCGGCGTTCCGCGCAGAAAGTCGATATACAGCCGGACAACAAAGCGAAGCCACTTCGCGCCATATGTCATCGCCAAACCAACGAACACACCAAGGACTGATCCCAGAATAACCGAGGCAACCGAAATCAGGATTGTGTCACCCAGTCCCGAAAGCAGGCTTAGCCGCGCGTTCCACAATTCTGTCAGGAAAAGAGAGAAATTCATCTGATACCCCTTTAGCGTGGAACTGCAAGGCGCAGTTCAAGACGGCGCAGCAGAGCCGCAATCACGTAACAGGCAACCACATAGATCATTGACGCGACCATCCATGTTTCAATCACACGGAAGCTCTCGACATTGATCTTGCGCGCATAAAAGGTCAGTTCCGGCACCGCGATGGCCGCGGCAAGGGAAGTGTCCTTGAACAGCGAAATGAAGTTGTTTGAAAGTGACGGCAGGACATTTCGAAACATCACCGGAATGATGATGTTTGTCTTGATCTTGGATTCCGTCAGACCAATCGCAAGGCCGGCTTCGCGCAGTCCCTTGGGCAACGCAACCAGACCGGACCGGAATACTTCGGCCAGATAGGCCCCGGCATAGATCGACAGCGTAAAGACAAAGGACGATATTTTGTCCAACGCGATACCCAGTTGCGGAAGCGCGAAATAGCAAAACAGAATAAGAACAAGGATCGGGGTATTGCGGATCGCGGAGACGTAAGCCACCGCGATCCAGCGCAAGGTTCTGTGGCGCGAAAGCATCCCGAACGCCGCCAGAAGGCCGATCCCGCATCCAATCGCAATCGAGACAATGGCCAGAAACAGCCCCAGCCCAAGCCCCTCTGCGAGGAGATCCCAGTTACGCCAGATGACGTCAAAGTTGAAATCGTAATTCAAAGCGGAATTCCCGAATGCTTGCGTTGATTACTTGTACTCGACAGGGAAGCCGATTTTCGGCGTTTGGAGCTCTTCACCAAACCAGGTTTTGAAGCTTTCCGCGTAGAACGGGAATTCAACACCGGTCATGCCTTCATGCAGGACGGTATTGACGAAGTTCAACCAACGCTGATCGCCCGGTTTTACACCGCAAGAATAGCTTTGCGGGTTCCAGGCATAGCCAGCATCCTTGTAACGATCCGGGTTCTGAACCATGAACCAGCGAAGCGCAGACTGATCGGTTGCGGCGGCTTCGGCACGACCGGAATTAAGCGCCTGATACATCAGATCAACGCTGTCATACTGATCAACTTCGGCTTCCGGCAGGGCCGCGTGTACCATTTCTTCGGCATAGACGTTCTGCAGAACTGCAACGGTGACATCATCACCACCTTCTTTCAGCGCGTCATAATCGGCGTAGTCGCCGTTTGCCATCAGCAACAGACCAACACCTTCGCGATAGTAGGGAATGGAGAATTCGATCTGCTGGGCACGCTCGGCAGTGACCGTCATGAACTGGCAGGCCATATCGACCTTGTCGGTGACGAGGTTCGGAATACGAGCGTCGCCGGACTGCTGGACATACTCGATCTTGTCCGGGTCGCCAAACAGGGCCTTGGCCACAAGGCGGCCCATATCAACGTCAAAACCTTTGAGCTTGTTGTCTGAATCAACAAAGTGCCACGGCGGGTTGGTCGACCCGGTCCCAAGGACCAGATAGCCGCGATCAAGGACCTGCTGAAGTTTGCTTGTTTCCTGGGCGGATGCAGTGCCGAGTGCCGAAGCCGCCGTCGCGGTCATGACAGTTGCGACCGCCAGAGTTTTAAGAAATGCCATTTTTGTCTCCACTTTCAAATGAGCCACACATTCTTGGATCGTTTTTTGTTTTTCCGTTATAACGGAATACATACCGTTATTTCGGATTTACCCTAGCAGCGGCGTTCAAGATATGTCAATTTCGTTTTGCAAAAAGCTGAGAGCGCCAACCTCAAACCAATCAGGAACCAGCATGCTCGACACCCCCTGCCTTGTGATTGACCTCCCCGTCGTTGACGAAAACATTGCGCGTTTCCAAAACCTTGCCGATGCGGCGGGTCTGAAGACACGCCCGCATATCAAGACGCACAAACTGCCGTTTTTTGCCAAACGACAGATTGAGGCCGGGGCAATCGGCATCACCTGCCAGAAGATTGGCGAGGCCGAGGTTATGGTTGAGGGCGGACTCCGCGACATATTGCTGACCTACAACGTCATCGGTGCTGCCAAACTTGATCGTCTGGCAGCACTGGCGCGCAAATGCACCCTGTCAGTCACCTGTGACAATCTGACCGTTGCCAAGGGACTGTCGGCGCGCTTTGCCAATGAAGAAACCGAGTTGACCGTTCTTGTGGAATGCGACACCGGCGCAGGACGGTGTGGCGTGCAAAGCCCGACTGACGCCGCTGAACTCGCAGCAAAGATAAATGATCTGCCCGGACTGCGGTTTGGCGGGCTGATGACCTATCCGCCAATGGATCATGCAGACAATGTCGACAAATGGCTGAGTGATGCCAAACAACGTCTCGAGGACGCAGGGCTCCCCTGCCCGGTTGTTTCAACCGGTGGCACGCCAAATCTGGACGCCCTGCCCGCATTTGATCACGCAACTGAACACCGTGCCGGGACCTACATTTACAATGACCGTTCCCTGATTGCGCGCGGCGCATGTGGCGTTGAAAACTGTGCCGCAGTTGTTAAGACCACCGTGGTTTCCCGCCCGACGAAAACCCGCGCCATCATTGATGCAGGATCAAAGGCGCTGAGTTCCGACCTGCTGGGCCTAGAGGGCTTTGGGATGGTTCGAGAGGCACCGGATGCGTCGATTGTCGGCCTGTCCGAAGAACACGGCATCATTGAACTTGGTGACAGCGATTGGGACCCGGCAGTTGGTGACGTGATTTCGATTATCCCCAATCACATCTGCGTCGTGACCAACCTGTTTCCAACCGTCTGGATCAAGGATCAGAACGGCGAAATGACAGAAATGCCGGTCGCTGCACGCGGCATGCTGCGTTAATCCGCATCAGGGAGTTTTGTGATGTCTGTTGATGTCATTTGCATTGGCGAAGCTATGGGCGAGATTTCATTCGACCCAGCAGGAAACGCCAGCGTCAAGGTTGGCGGTGATACGTTTAATACTGCGGTCTATCTTGGTCGCCTTGGGATCAAGTGCGCCTTTGCCTCTGCCGTCGGCGAAGACCCGTTTGGTGAGCAGATCCGGTCTGTGCTGAAAGACAACAACGTCAGCGATGCATTCCTGATCAGCACGGATCAGGCAAATACCGGACTTTATTCGATCACCAACCGGGCGGATGGCGAACGCTTTTTCCACTACTGGCGCAATCAGTCGGCCGCACGCCAAACGATTTCACTGGCAAGCCCGGCCTACCTAAAGGCGCTTGAAGATGCGCCGTGGCTGTATCTTTCCGGGATCAGCTTGCATGTGCTGGAAGATGACACCACGCCGCTGTTTCAGACCCTTCAGTCCCACAAAGACAAGGGTGGCAAGATTGCCTTTGATGGCAATTTCCGCCCCAAGCTTTGGTCTGGCAAGGAAGAACAGGCGCGCGAGGCATACGCCCGCATCACCGCACTTGCCGATGTCATGATGCCAACATTCGATGATGAACAGCTTCTTTGGGGTGATGAAACGGCGCAAGACACCGTGAACCGGATTGCCAAGCTGAGTCCTGCCCAGATTGTCGTCAAACAGGGGGAGCAAGGTTGCCTGCTTTATGACGGTGGGGGAACCCGACATGTCCCGATCCCGGAACCGGTCCCCCCGATTGATACGACCGCCGCCGGTGACAGCTTTAACGCAGGCTTCATGGCAGGCTTGCTCAAGGGACAGGACGGCGTGACAGCAACGCTTGCCGGACACAAGCTTGCCAGCAAGGTCATCACCCATCGCGGAGCAATCATTCCAGCCGAGATGATGGCAGAACTTTAAGCACCGGAACAAACCATTATTACAGCAAAAAGCCCGGCATCACGCCGGGCTTTGTTTGTTATTGCATGAATTCTTTGTAATCTATGCCTTTCGCAAGGCGATCAACAATCTCAGCGAATTAATTGTCACCAGAACCGTCGCCCCGGTGTCGGCCAGAACGGCAAGCCAGAGCCCGGTCAGACCGGTGATCGATGTCACCAGAAAGACCGCCTTAAGCCCCAATGCAATCGTGATGTTTTCACGAATCACCCGGCGTGCCGCACGCGACAGCTTCACCAGATTGACCACATCACCCAGCCGATCCTTGACCGCCACCGCATCGGCGGCCTCAAGCGCGATATCCGTACCCCCGCCAATCGCGATACCAACATCAGCGGATTTCAATGCCGGGGCATCGTTGATACCATCCCCGACCATCGCCACGGGGCCTGATCGTCTCGGATCATCCCGCAACTCCGCCAAGGCATTCAATTTGTCTTCGGGCATCAGTTCGGCGCGATACTCCATGCCAAGCTCTGCGGCCATGCGTTTGGCAACCCGATCCGAATCGCCTGTTAACATCACAGGCGTGATGTTAAGCCTGTTAAGTTCACCAAGCGCGTTCTTCGCGTCACTGCGCGCAACATCGCGCAAGGCAAGGGCACCGATCACCTGCCCGTCTTTCAGGATCACGACGGCAGTGCTGCCGTCATCTTCTTGCGCGGTAAGCCAATCACCGATTTCACCATCGGGCATACCGCTCAGACGCTTGGCTGCCCCGACCTGATACAAAGCACCGTCAATCCGGCCTTCGACACCGGCCCCCGCGATGGTTCTGGCCTGCTCGACCACGGGCAGATCAAGATTGCGATCTTCTGCTGCCGCGACCACTGCACGGGCCAAGGGGTGGGATGTGACGGCTTCAAGGGCAGCAGCGATGGTCAAAACACCGTTCTCGCCATAGCCCTCTGCCGTCTTGATCGCACTTAGCTTTGGCTTGCCTTCGGTCAGCGTCCCGGTCTTGTCGAACGCCATGGTGCGCACAGCGCCAATCAGTTCCAACCCGGCACCGCCCTTGACCAAAAGGCCGATCTTGGTCGCCCGCGCCAAAGCAGAGGTCACTGCAGCCGGCGTTGAAATCACCAGCGCACAGGGGCACCCGATCAGAAGCAGCGCCAGACCACGATAGATCCACTCTTCCCAGCCCTGCCCGAACAGCAGAGGCGGGATCACGACCGTTGCGAGTGCGAGCCCCATGATGATCGGGGTATAGATGCGGGCAAACTTGGCAACAAAGCGTTCGACAGGGGCCTTGTGCTTTTCGCTTTGCTCAACCAGTTCAATCACGCGATCCAGCATGGTATGCCCGGCGGCCCGAGTGACGGAAATCCTTACCGGGCTGTCTGTGACGATCGCACCAGCAAAGACTTCGGAGCCAGCATCGCTATAGACCGGAACGGACTCACCCGTCAGGTGACTGTTATCGATCTCGGCAGCACCTGCTTCGATTACACCATCGGATGGCACACGCTCGCCCGGGCGAACTTCGATGACATCGCCGATGGCAAGCTGATTGGGCGAGACGGTCTCAAACCCGCTGCCCGCAACCAGACGGGCAGTTTCCGGGGCAAGCTTCATCAGCGCCTTGACCCCGCTTCGCGCCCGACCGGAGGCAACACCTTCAAGCCGCTCGCCAATCGCAAACAGCAACACAACCATCCCGGCCTCAAGACTTTCGCCAATCGCCACTGCACCGATGACGGCGACCGACATCAGAAGCTCGATCGAGAAAATCGCCCCGCTTTGCGCCAGACGAAGTGCCTTTTTCAATACAGGCAGTGCTGCCAACAGGGACGCTACCGACATGGCATATGGCACAGTTGCCGTGAAGATCGCGCCAATCACCCCACCCAACGCAAGGCAGATGGCGGCAAAGGCGATTTCGTCATTATCTGCCGACCATGGGGCCAGACGGCGCAGCAGGCTCTGGGGCGATGATGCAGCGCCAGATTCTCTCCCGTCATCGACCGCAGCACCACCACAGCAGGAGGTACCGCAGGCTGATTTTTCAGAACCTTTGCCGGTCGCTGCACCTGTCTGCTCTGCAGGATAGCCGAGCTTACCAAGGGTTGGCGCAACCGATTGGCTTTGCGCTGCCTGGTTGGCGACAAAGCCGAGTGTCACGCTTTCACGCATCATCGAAACGTCGACACAGGAAACACCATCCATCCGGCTCAGAGCGGTTTCGATCTTGGCCACACATGACCCGCAATCCATGCCCGAAACATGCCACTGGTAATGAACGATCCCGTTTTCATGATCCTTGAGGATTTTTTGGAAGGTGGTGTTGTCGTCATCGTCAAGCTGGGTCGACGTTGATATCCCCTGCCCGTCATCGGAAAAGCTTTGATGTGGCATCGCCTGCGCAAGCGCAGAGATGACGGTTTCCCGGCAATGTGCACAGGAACCGACAGTCGGCAGGTCCGTCCATTTCGCGATGAAAGACATCCATCACCTCAAACAATCAAATTTTCATTCATGTATTAAGGCAAACGTATTTTGCAGATGGACGACTGTCAAGGACATTCAAACAACCATTTGAATGTCCTTATTGCATATTCAGCACCCGATGAGGTTTTCAGGTATAGTCGTGACGTGACATCCACGCCTTCAGATCCTCTGACAGTGCATCCTGGATTTCAGGATCACTTTCTGAACGGCCAATATGCGCGGCATCACTTTTAACGAGCTGCTGGTTGAATTCATTGGGAACATTTAGAAATTCGGCAAGCTTTGCGAGTGTTTCTTCTGGTTGCTCTACAAGGTCCTCCATACGGACCGTCAGGGTCAAATGCTCTGGTAAACCTGCCATCAGCTTTTCAGCAGCCAGCAAGTTCGAGCAGATATATTGCTCTGCCAACTTCACATCGGACGGGAACCAGACCTGTTTGACGTAGGAACTGATCGTATCCGCCGGCGATCGGATCATGTTCACAAACCGCATATCAGGGAACAGCTCTGCAAGGAAATCGACGGCAAGTGAGTTCGACGGCGTATCATCGACCCAACGCAATTGCGATTTGCCGCCATAGAGATCGCAAATGAAATTCCGTGCAATATTCACCATTTCTGCACGATCAAACTGTCGCGTGACAAAAAAGGGCCTCAGCAATCCGTCTGTATCGACAATCCCGTTCTGATCGATATGCACAGTCAGTTTTTTGACGAGCTCATTCACACACTTATCAAAATTGGCAAGCCCGAAACCCTGTCCGATCGCGTGGATAGACCCGTTCGCCTGCGGGTGTTGACGTTGCACATGTTCAAACGCTTGATGAAATGATGCACCATTTGCGGTCATTTGGCTTTTAACCTGCTCATTCAGAGCCGCTTCCCGGAAAGCCAAACTGCGCAACTTTTGTGCCCTTGCATAAAAGTGCAGAATGGCGAAATGGCGTCGCATAAGATCGGGCATTCCGGACAAATCACGTATGAGATCACGCAAACCGGCGCGCTCGACGATGAGCTTGTTCTCGTGAACAGGTAGATGGAACGCGGGATGAGATCCGATTAAGTCCCCCATGAGAGAAGTTCCACTTCGGCCACTACCACCTACGAAAACAGGTAATACCAATGGGTTCTGGCTCATGGTTCTCGCGTATCCTTATTTTAAATTGGCATTGAGAACAAAGACGTCCTGCAATTAACTAGTCGTGCGTCACATGCGCAAAGGTATCACGCACCACGCGTGAGATATGATCATCATCGATCTGATAAAGGATATGACGTCCGCGTCTTTCAGAGGCCAGAATGCGCTGATCGCGTAAATGGCGCAGATGATGGCTGCATAGCGATTGCGACATATTGGTTGCTTCTGCCAGTTCCGAAACAGTCTGAGGCTTTTCCATGCAGCGCAGAACAAGCTGCAAACGCCCGGCATCCCCCAACAGCGCAAAAATCTTTGCCGCCGCCTCAATATCGGGCAGCGAGAGCGCCTGTCCGGTTGCGCGTGATGCATCGCGGGTTACAGCTTCTCCCTGTTTGGTGCTCAGACCAAGGCGGGCTGCAGTGTCGCATTCCTGACAACCATCTGCATCGGTTACGCTAACGGACGTATTGTTTTTTGTTTTGCTCTCTGACATGTGGGTTATTTTCCATGCCTTCCGCCACAAGGCAAGAGACACGTGAAAATTAGCGCGGAACAAGCCTCCTGATATCGCATCGAAAATAAACCACATTGACTCATTTCGATAATTTATTCATGTTTTGCATTAATTAAATCAAACAATTCGAAATAATATCACTCTGGAGCCCCACACATGTCAAACGTAGAAACCACTGATACACTCAAGAATGTGCGCACCATCAGCACCGTTCTCTATTGGATCTGCGCCATCGCGATCATTTTTCAGTTCCTCGTCGTACCACTCGTCTGGTATGCGCCGGGTTGGGTTGAAGCCAGCACCAGCCAGATGACCGTCAGCCTAGCCGATCTTCACGCCCTGTCCGGTTCGCAGAAATACGCCACCATGGCGGTGATGATGATCCCGTCACTTGTTTTGGCCTATGGCCTGTATCGCTTGCGCAAGATGTTTGGTGCCTTCGCTCATAACGCCATTTTCCAGCCTGAACCCATCAGGCACCTCAAGGCATTTGGTATTGCCCTTCTGGCGCAAACCCTGATCAAACCGCTGACCGGTGCTGCCACCTCGGTCCTTGCGACTTTCCATCGCCCGGCAGGTGAACGGGTTCTGTCGATCGGGCTGAGCAATGCCGAGGCCAGCACGCTGTTTCTGGGCGGGCTGATCATCGTCATTGCCTGGGTGCTGGGCGAAGCCGCCCGCATTGATGACGAAAATCGGAGCTTCGTCTAATGGCCATTATTGTTCGGCTGGACGTCATGCTAGCCACCCGCAAGATGAAATCCAAGGACCTCGCCGCCCGGATCGGGATCAGCGAACAGAACCTGTCGCTTTTGAAGTCCGGCAAAGTCCGCGGTGTGCGATTTGAAACGCTTGCTGCCATTTGCAGGGAACTTGATTGCCAACCCGGTGATCTTCTGGAGTTTCAACCAGACTAGTGCCCGGCCACTGCATGCTGACCGAGCACGACAAACTTCGAAGAAGTTCCCTGCTTCTACGACTTCACCCGATCCCCGGATGGGTCGTAGAACGGACGCAGCGATGCTTGGGCGCCAACCACTGTGCCGGCGACATCAATGCTGTAGTTTGACGCCAGAATGTCGTTGGCAGTTTCGCCTTCACAGCCGATATAACCCATCCCGACGGCAGCACCCAGATGATGACCATAGGCGCCCGATGTAAGGTGACCGACGATTTTACCATCGCGCAAGATCGGTTCGTTATGGAACAAAAGCGGTTCCGGATCACTCAGTCGGAACTGCACGATTCTTCGTTCCAAACCACTGTCGCGCTTGGACAAAACAGCAGCCCGACCGATAAAATCAGGCTTGTCGGTTTTAACCGCAAAGCCAAGCCCGGCCTCAAGAACATGATCTTCACACGTGATGTCATGCCCAAAGTGACGAAAGCCCTTTTCGATCCGGCAACCATCCATCATTTGCAGACCGCACAGTTTCAGGCCATGCCCCTCACCCGCTGCCAGCAGCGTTTCGAAAACATGGGCCGCCATATCGGTGCTGACATAAATCTCCCAGCCCAGTTCCCCGACATAGGAAACACGGTGCGCGCGGGCGATCCCCATGCCGATTTCGATGTCCTGTGCCGTGCCAAACGGATTGGCGGCATTGGAGAAATCGTCGGGCGATACGGCTGATAGCAGATCACGCGATTTCGGCCCCATAACGGCAAGCACTGCTTCGCCCGCTGTGACATCCGTGATGACAACCATATGATCGCCAATATGGCGGCGCATCCACGTTTCATCAGCCAGCCGCGTTGCCGCCGGTGTGACAACAAGATAAGCCAGCTCCGACAGGCGGGTGATGGTTACATCAGCCTCGATCCCGCCCCGCCTATTCAGGAACTGGGTATAGACGATCTTGCCCACCGGAACGTCCATTTCCCCACCGCAGATGTAGTTAAGGAAGGCCGTTGCATCCGGGCCTTCGACACGGATTTTGCCAAAGGACGACATGTCATAGAGGCCAACGCCGGTTCGGATCGCCAGGTGCTCTGCCTTGGCATTGTCAAACCAGTTGGGGCGTTTCCAACTATATTCATATTCCGGTTTTTGCCCCGGGTTGGCGAACCAGTTGGCACGTTCCCAGCCCGCGAACTCGCCGAATACCGCTCCATTCTTTGCCAGATGTTCATGAAGCGGCGAGCGGCGAATACCGCGCGACGTTGCCTTTTGCCGGAATGGATAGTGATCGGCATACAGCAAACCCAGCGTTTCTGACACACGTTCTGTCAGATAGGTCTTGTTACCCTGAAATGGCTGCATGCGGGCAATATCGACATCGCCAAGATCAAATGGCTTCTCGCCGTCTTCCATCCATTGCGCCAGCGCCATCCCGGCCCCACCGGCCGATTGAATGCCGATGGAATTGAACCCGGCCGCCACCCATACATTATCCATGCCCGGCGCCAGACCAAGGTGATAGGCGTCATCGGGTGTGAAGCTTTCCGGGCCATTGAAAAAGGTATGAATGCCGGTCTGCCCCAGAAGCGGCAAACGGTTGATCGCCATTTCAAGAATTGGCTCGAAATGCTCGAAATCGGGCGGGAGTTCATCAAACTCGAAACTGTCGGGAATACCGTTCATGCCCCATGGCTTTGCCTTGGGCTCAAACATTCCCAAAAGGATTTTACCGGCATCCTCCTTGTAATAGGCGCACTCATCGGGCACGCGCAGAACCGGTAAATCACCCAAATCCGGAACGCTATCAGTGACGATGTAATAGTGCTCACATGCATGCAGCGGCACGTTGACCCCGGCCATCTTACCGACATCACGCGCCCACATGCCCGCACAGTTCACCACCATATCGCAGGCAATTTCACCCTGATCGCCATCTTCGGATTGCCAGGATACACCGGTTATGCGCGATCCCGTTTTGGTCATGCTGGTGACTTTGGTGCGGCTATGGGTTTTCGCACCGCGTTTGGTCGCACCGCGTGCCAATGACAACGCGATATTCCCCGGATCCCCCTGCCCGTCCTTTGGCAAATAGACACCCGCGGTTACACCATCCAGATTGACATGCGGGTAATATTCTCCGACCTCGGCGGGCGAAATCTCCTCAATCTCGACGCCAAAGGCACGGGCCATGGCGGCCTGACGAAACAGTTCTTCCTTGCGGTCCTCGGTCAACGCGACGGTGATGGCGCCAACGCGTTTAAAACCTGTAGCAACCCCGGTTTCATCCTCAAGCGTGCCGTAAAGCTCCTGGGAATATTTGGCAAGGCGGGTCATGTTGGCGGTTGCGCGCAACTGGGCGATAAGGCCGGCCGCATGCCATGTGGTGCCAGATGTCAGCTCCTTGCGCTCAAGCAAGACAACATCTTTCCAGCCAAGCTTGGTCAGATGATAGGCCACCGAACAGCCAATCACACCACCGCCGATAATGACCACACGGGCCTTGTCCTGAATATTTGCCAACGCCATAGCCCTTTAATCGAAATGCACTGAAACTTCCGGGGACGCTTTCCTGATCGGATGGCACACCTGCGCCCGAGGGCGGGGTGCTCATATTGTTACCCCGACGCTAGACAACAAGTATGAGCGCGACAAGAGCTGATGGAGCCAAAAGACGGTTTGGCCCTATAAAATCAGTCGATCTGGCACCACCCGATCCTTCACCGCTCGCAATTTAAAAGTCGCCACAACTGATCTATCAACTGTCCAGAGAACGTAGGTCATACAACCAGCTCAAAGATCAGGTTTGCCAATGACTTACGAATTAACCATTCTGGTTCTTAACGCACTTCTCTGCCTCGCCTTCCCATGGGCATATAACTATGCCTATGCCAAGCAGCCTGGTGTGGGCAGCAAGCGCCTCATGGGCAACCGTGACTCCCTGCCCGAACGGACTGGCATGGCCGCACGCGGCGTGCGAGCCCATCAGAACCATCTGGAAAACCTTGTTCCCTTTGCGATTATCGTGCTGACGGCACATGCCATCGGTCTGTCCAATGGCATTACCGTTGCCTGCACCACCATCTTCCTTGTGGCACGCCTTGCACATGGCGGTTTCTATCTTGTTGGCATCACCCGACTTCCGGGCATCAATGGCGTGCGCTCGATTGCCTATTTCGTCAGCCTGTTTTCGATGCTGGTTTACGCGTCCCAACTGTTTTTCGCCTAGATTTCCCGGATGATTTACATCTGCGATGGATCATATGCTTGCCGGGCGTCCTCGGTTTTGCCTAAATGACGACAAACAATGCCGCGCACAATGCAGCGGCAACAGGGAACGCTTCAGGAAAGGACGTTTTACATGACGCAGAAAGTCGCATTGGTCACCGGGGCCGCACGCGGAATTGGCCTTGCCACCACCAAACTGTTTATCGATCAGGGCTGGAAAGTCGCCATGATTGATCGCGACGGACCAGAACTGGATGCTGCGTCAAAAACCGTTTCGGATGTCGCTTCGGCCTTTGAGTATGACGTCTCCGACCCCGCACAGGTTGACCAGATGGTCGATGCGGTGCTTTCGGCTTTTGGGAGGCTTGATGCCGTTATCAACAATGCCGGTGTTGCCGATTTTTTGCCGGTCGAGGATACCAGCTTCGTCACCTGGCGCCGGATCATGGAAACCAACCTTGATGGCGTGTTCCTTGTCTCCCAGGCGACCATACCGGCACTCAAGGAAACCAAGGGTGCGATTGTGAATATCGGCTCGATCTCCGGCCTTCGGGCATCGACACTCCGCGTGGCCTATGGCACATCAAAGGCAGCGGTCATTCACATGACCAAACAACAGGCCGCCGAACTTGGCGAATATGGCATTCGCGCCAACTGCGTCTGCCCGGGCCCGGTCAAAACTAAACTGGCGATGGCCGTCCACTCGCCTGAAATCATCTCCGCCTATCTTGACGCCATGCCGCTGGGACGTTACGGCACTGAAAACGAAATTGCCGAAGTCATTCACTTCCTCTGCTCTGAAAAGGCAAGCTTTGTTACCGGACAGATTGTTGCCGCCGACGGTGGGTTCGAAACCACCGGTGTCGGCCTACCCGCCCTTCGCAGAGAATAAAGGCAATGATCCCATGCGCCCGCTTCGCCTGATCATCGCATTGACCGCCATATTGACCCTGTCGTCCTGCCTGACATTTAACTGGCAGCGCAGCGTGCAGCAGGCTTTGTCAAATGCTTGCAACTCCAGCGGGGATTGCGGGTCAGAAGGGCCGGGTTCGAACTAACTTCGAAATAAACGGCGCTTCCTTCGCATGTTCCGTTTCCTAGTCTCCATTCCGCAATACTAATTCTTAGTCTTCTATAATGAGGGATATATAGCCCCATTGTAGAAAGGATGTTTGGTCACCAGAATTCTGAAGATATCCTCATCTGAAGTTAAGTCCGCCCCTTCAAAGGTCGAGCGAAAAGCCAGCAGTGACGCCGTTTCATGTGCTGCGATTGCCTCGTCATTGTTATTTGGCACATCAACACCGAAAACATCAATTTGGAGGCTAGCCCCGTAGAAGCGGTCGAATATTTCGCTTGTTCGCCTAACATGATATCCGCTAGTCACAACCAACAACCGCGTGAACCCCATTTTGCCAACGATGTTACGCTTAACGAAATAGGCATCACCTACCGTATCCCTCGAATTGATATCAGTAAGTACGCAGGCTGGGTCGAGATGATGTTTATCGATCACAAAATCCCTGATCACCTCTCCGATCTTGAGATCAGAGTCGTCTCGATAATCCCATCCGGTCGTGATGAAGTGACTGGCTTTAGTTTCGCGGAAAAGCGAAACAGCCAAGTCTACACGTTTTTTTGTTTCTTCACCCAGTTCTCCATTGCGCTCCATCAAATGCGCCAGAACAAGAACCGCCATAGAATGGTTTGATCTATTCTTCATTTTGCGGGACGTGAAATTTTCTCAAAGGTTACACGATCGCCACTTGTCACGTCTTCTGTAACCGTCGCTCCAATAATTTCTGGCAGATATTTGGGGGATAAACCAAATCCAGGCCGGATTCTGCGGACGTGATGATTATTGATCACGTCACCTTTTTTAAGATCTTCGACAAAATACAGCGATCTTCTAAAAATCCTGTTTTCTGTTTCGGCTTGCGCGCGTTTGAATTCGGCGTTGCCAAGCGCAGAGAATGCGTCAGTTGTAGCTTCAACCAAATCCTTCATTTCGTTCGGCTCAAGCGAGAAGGCGCTATCTACGCCTCCTTCTGACCTATCCAACGTAAAATGCTTTTCAATGACAGATGCTCCGACTGAGGTCGCCACGATGCTCGCTACGTTACCAAGAGTATGGTCAGACAAGCCAACCTCAACCCCAAACTCCTTTCGCAGGAACGGTATGTTATTGATATTCGATTGTTCGATCGGAGCTGGATAGCTGCTAATGCAGTGAAAAATGGCAACTTGATTGCAGCCGTTCAACCGCGCAGTTTCAATGGCCTCACCAACCTCTTCGAGGCTTGCCATTCCTGTTGACATTAACATCGGCTTACTTTTTTTGGCGATGTACGCAATCAAGGGCAGGTCAACAAGTTCGAAAGAGGCAATTTTGTAAGCGGGGGCACCAAGTTCTTCAAGAAGGTCCACTGCCGTCTCGTCAAATGGTGAAGAGAAAAGCGTAACCCCGATCTTTCTGGCATAGGCAAACATTTCTGCATGCCACTCATACGGGGTGTAGGCTTCGCCATACAGATCGTAGAGCGTGCGCCCTTTCCACAAGCCCTTCTTGATCTGAAAATCTTCCTTATTGCAAGGGATTGTCATCGTATCAGGCGTGTAGGTCTGAATCTTGACTGCATCAACGCCAGCCTCTTTAGCAGCCTTGATGGTTTCAAGTGCGCGCTCAAGCGAACCGTTATGGTTCGCAGACACTTCAGCAATTATATAAGGCCTGTTTGATCGGGAAATTTCCCGCCCATCAATGCAAACGTTATCTATTGCCATTTTGTCCCTCAATAATTTCTCGTAACCTCGCTATCTCGGTTTCGATTTCACTATTCCAACCGGCAAACTCGCGAGGCAAATCCTTCACATAATGCTTGGTACCTTCCCCACACTGAGGAACCGCTCTCCATTTGCCCGCCAACAGCTCGTCGAGATGAATAACGAAAAGCTCCTCAATCTCTGATACCAAGCGTCGGTGTGCGTCAGAGAAAGTAACTTCTCCTGCATCAAAAGTTACCTTTCTCTGGTAAATAACAGGCCCGGTATCAAGACCATCATCAATAAGGTGTATGGTAACACCTGACGGCGTGTCATCGAAGAAAGACCAAAAACCGGGATGAGCCCCTCTGTTATAAGGGAGATAAGAGATGTGGAGGTTCATAATCGGACAGGTGATGCGATTAAGCGTGTTCTGGCTTATTATGTGACGATAGCCAAAACTTACAATCAGATCGTAGTCGACTTCTTCTATTGGATCGACTGAATGATCAACATCACACCCGGCCTCTGAGAGAACATCAATAAGAGATGTTTGGTCTCGATCATATCCCAGAAAAAGAACACGTTTGGACGAGCTTTGCTGGCCAGATTGGGAGCTTGCCATTTTGCCTGCTGCCTGAAGATGACTAGAGTTAAACAACGACCGTAATTCAATAAACTATTGCGGCTAAAATTATCTCTTCCAGTTGAAATCAAGCAGAAGCCAAAGCCTTCTTCAAAGCCATGGCTTCTGAGATTTTCTAGCTAGCCGAAAACCTATTCCCACTCAATCGTTCCCGGTGGCTTCGAAGTAAAGTCATAGGTCACACGGTTAATGCCGTTAACTTCGTTGATGATCCGGTTGGCGATGCGGCCAAGTAATTCCGGCGGGAACGGGAAGAAGTCGGCGGTCATGCCGTCGGTTGACGTGACTGCGCGCAGTGCACAGGCGTAATCGTATGTACGACCATCGCCCATCACGCCAACGGTGCGGACTGGCAGAAGCACGGCAAAAGCCTGCCAGATCGCGTCATAGAGCCCGGCATTGCGGATTTCTTCGAGATAGATCGCGTCTGCCTTGCGCAGCACATCAAGCTTTTCACGCGTGATCGGCTGGCCCGGGATACGGATGGCAAGACCCGGTCCAGGGAACGGGTGACGGCCGACAAAGCTGTCGGGCAGCCCCAGTTCACGGCCAAGGTCACGGACTTCGTCCTTGAACAGTTCACGAAGCGGTTCGACCAGCTTCATGTTCATGCGTTCCGGAAGGCCACCGACGTTGTGGTGTGACTTGATGGTGACCGACGGACCGCCGGTAAAGGACACACTTTCAATCACGTCGGGATAGAGCGTGCCTTGTGCCAGGAAGTCTGCACCACCGATTTTCTTGGCTTCTTCTTCGAACACTTCGATGAAAAGACGGCCAATGGTTTTGCGTTTTACTTCCGGGTCGGTTTCGCCTTCGATGGCACCGATGAAAGTTTCAGACGCATCAACATGCACGAGCGGAATGTTGTAATGATCACGGAACAGGGTGACGACCTGATCGGCCTCGCCCGAACGCATTAAGCCATGATCTACAAACACACAGGTGAGCTGATCGCCAATCGCTTCGTGGATCAGAACCGCGGTGACGGAGCTGTCAACACCGCCCGAAAGACCACAGATGACCTTACCATCGCCGACCTGTTTGCGGATTTTGTCAATCGCATCGTCTTTATAGGCATTCATGGTCCAGTCGCCAGAACACCCGGCAACACCATGGGTGAAGTTCTTGAGAAGCTGCGCACCATGCGGGGTGTGGACCACTTCCGGGTGGAACTGAACGGCATAGAATTTCTTTTCGTCATTGGCGATGGCGGCAAACGGTGCGCCTTCGGATTTACCAACAACGCGGAAACCATCGGGCAACGCGTCAACGCGGTCGCCATGGCTCATCCAGACCTGTTCGCGGGCACCCTCGGCCCAGACACCTTTGAAAAGATCGCAATCTTCGATCACATCGACAAAGGCACGACCGAATTCACGATGATCAGAGGTCGCAACCTTGCCGCCCAGCTGATTGACCATGGTCTGCTGACCATAGCAAATGCCCAGAACCGGCACGCCGAGCTCAAACACCTTTGCCGGTGCCGAGGGGGCCTTGTCCCAATGGACAGATGCCGGGCCACCCGAGAGGATCACGGCCTTGGGGGCATATTCATCCAGGAACGCATCCGAGATGTTGTTAAAAGGATGGATCTCGCTATAGACACCGCTTTCGCGCACGCGACGTGCGATCAGCTGGGTGACCTGGGATCCGAAATCAATAATCAGCACGCGATCAGTCATCGGGCCGTATCTCCGTCGAAGATTGGGTTGCGCCGTACATACGCCAAACCATCGTGATGGGCAACCCGGCGCAGATGGTCCCCCAACGATGCATTCAAAAAACTTGTCTTGTTGTTACGGGTGTCGCGGTGCAATTGCGGCGGATTTGCGCGCAGAGCACCCCGAAAACCCCACAATTGGTCCCTTTTTTCCGCGCAATGGGCGCGCAGTATCTGTCCTAACGGAACGCGGGAAACACCGCGTCCAAGCACGAGCATCAAACGATTGATCAACGCAAGGGACACATCATCATGAGCACTTCCACCGGTAGCAAAATCGCCATGGCCATTGCTGGCCTTATTCTGATTGCTGGCACGGCGACCGCAATCGCCATGACCCAGAAAGACGGCGGCACCAGCCTGCCCCTGATCGGTGCTGAGGAAACCGCACCTGCGCAAAACGGCAAAGACCTGATCCCTGATAGCGCCGAAGAAATCGTTCCGGGTATGAAAAACCTTGAGAACGGCGACGCATCCAAAGGAAGCGACGGTAGTGCAACTGGCGCCGGCACCATCTTTGACGAGCCGGTACAGACCACCGAATAACGCATAAGCGCGTTGACGGTTAAACAAAATCGGCCCTGCGAGCATCACTCGCAGGGCCTTTTGATTTGCAGGCAGAACAAGGGCGGTCTGAGGCTGGGACTGGGTTCCATATGCCATTACCGCCAGTGTCATTACTTTACCTTGCCTTTTGCGGTGCGCTCGAACACCGCAACAAAGAAACCGTCCGTTCCATGCACATTCGGCGACAAACGCAGCCACGGCTTGTCCTTGCCGCCCGGTACAGGCACTGATTTTGGCGCATCCGGCCAGATTTCGTTAACCGGCACCGGTTTGAAATCCTTACGATCACGCATGAAGGTTTCGATCAGACGTTCGTTTTCCTCGGGCATGATCGAACAGGTCGCATAAATCAGGCGCCCGCCCTTGGTGACCTTGGCGGCACCGGCCTTAAGGATTTTGCTTTGTTCAGCCATCAGGCCGCGCAGGTCACGCTGCCCAATCCGCCAGCGCAGTGCCGGGTTACGACGCAGCGTCCCAAGGCCCGAGCACGGCACATCAAGCAACACCCGGTCAAAGAAGCCCGACTTGTTACGCAGCCAGCTGTCACGTTCATCGGCAATGATGCGTTGTTGGATGCAATCACCTGCCCCGGCACGACGTGCACGTTTGCGCGCATTGTCCAAACGACCGCCATGGGTATCACAGGCAAGAATACGGCCCTTGCCACGCATGTCCGCTGCAAGACCAAGCGTCTTGCCGCCACCGCCCGCACACATATCCAAAATCGTCATGCCCGGCTTGGCGTCGACCAGATGAACACAAATCTGCGATGCTTCGTCCTGAATTTCGATCAGGCCGTCTTTGTAGGCGGCCGTAACCAGCATGTTCAAACCAAGTGGTAAACGAAGGCCATTGGGGGCATAGGGCGTGCGTTCGATATCCTTGATGCCATCAGCCTTCAGCGACTTGATCGCATCTTCCACAGTACCGCGCAGGCGGTTCACACGCAGATCAAGTTTGGCAGGCTGGTTATACGCCGCCATTTCTGCTGCAAGGTTTTCGTGATGCAGCTTCATCAGTTCGGTATAAAGCCATTTCGGCAATTCGGCCTTTACCGCACCGGGCTGCGCATCATGATCAAGTGTTTTGCCCGAAAGCTTGTTGATCAGATGCTTTTCATTGGGACGCAAAATATCGGGGCAGAATTGTTCGCCACAGAAACGGTCTTCGATGTCGCTGGTGGTCAAACCGTCATGCAACACCAGATCGGCGATCATGCGCGCACGACCGTCCTGGAACTGATAATCGCATTCCGCCAGCCACCAGCCCAGACGCGCCTGATGACGGATCAGGTTATAGAAACGTTCGCTGATTTCACGACGATCCCCGCCGCCGATATACCGGCGTGATCCGAAATAGCCTGACACAACGCGGTCGGCGTCATCTCGGTTATGGGTCCAGCCATCGTAAAGTTCGATAACGGCTGCTATGCGGGCACCGGGTTTCAAAGCGTAAAATCCAACCTGTTTGCGGGTGAAAGACTGCTTCGCATATGGGAAGCAAACAATCACTCTACGATAAAAAAGCTGATGACGGCAGGAAGGCCTGCCGTCATCGAAATTTGAATGCGCCTCATATCATGGCAAAGACCATTCGCCAACAGCGTCAAACGCAAGGCTGGTCAGCCAATCAGCAGGCGCAAGTCCATCAGCCGCCCGGACGATAGTTCGGCGCTTCACGGGTGATGGTCACGTCGTGTGCATGGCTTTCGCGCAGGCCCGCATTGGTGATGCGAACAAATTCTGCACGTTCGCGGAAGTCCGCAAGCGTTGCCGAACCGGTATAGCCCATGGATGCCTTAAGACCGCCAACCAGCTGATGGATGATCTGACCAGCCGGGCCTTTGTAAGGAACGCGGCCTTCGATGCCTTCGGGAACCAGTTTGAGGTTATCCTGAACATCCTGCTGAAAATAACGATCGGCCGAGCCACGTGCCATCGCACCGACCGAACCCATACCACGGTAGGATTTGTAAGAACGGCCCTGATACAGGATAACTTCACCCGGTGCTTCGTCGGTACCGGCCAGAAGCGATCCAACCATGCAGGTGCTGGCACCGGCCGCCATCGCCTTGGCAATGTCGCCAGAAAACTTGATGCCGCCATCAGCGATGATCGGAATATCAAGCTTATGGGCCATTTCACCACATTCAAGAACAGCAGTCAGCTGCGGCACGCCAACACCGGCAACAATACGTGTCGTACAAATTGATCCCGGGCCGATACCGACCTTGACCGCATCTGCACCGGCCTCTGCCAGCGCCTTGACAGCGTCTGCAGTGGCGACGTTACCGGCAATAATCTGGGTATCGCCAACCTGGGCCTTGATCTGCTCAACCGCCTTGATCACGCCGGCCGAATGGCCGTGTGCGGTATCAATAACCAGAACGTCCACACCTGCCTCAATCAGGGCAGCGGCGCGTTCAAAGCCGGCCTCGCCGACACCGGTTGCTGCGGCAACGCGCAGGCGACCGCTTTCATCCTTACAAGCGTTCGGGTGGAGTTTGGCTTTTTCGATGTCCTTGACCGTGATCAGGCCCGTGCAACGATAGGCTTCATCCACAACAAGCAGCTTTTCGATGCGGTGTTGGTGAAGAAGTTTCTTGGCTTCGGTGGTGTCGACATTCTCGGTGACCGTGACCAGACCTTCGTGGGTCATCAGTTCGGAAACCGGCTGCGAACGGTTGGACGCAAAACGGACATCGCGGTTAGTCAGAATGCCGACCAGCTTGTTCGAACCACGTTCGACAACCGGAATACCGGAAATGTGGTTGGCATCCATCAGGTCGAGCGCATCGGCAAGCGTTTGATCAGGATGAATGGTGATCGGGTTGACGACCATACCCGATTCGAACTTTTTCACGCGGCGAACTTCTTCGGCCTGCTGTGCGATATCGAGGTTCTTGTGAATGACCCCCATGCCGCCATGCTGTGCCATGACAATCGCCATTGCACTTTCGGTAACGGTATCCATTGCCGAGGAAAGCAGCGGGATTCTGAGTTCAATATTCTTGGTAATGCGGGTGTTGGTCTGCACCTGAGCAGGCAGCACTTCTGATGCTGCGGGTTTGATCAATACGTCGTCAAACGTCAGGGCTTCGGCAATGCGGGTCATCTGGCCACCTCGTTAATCTGAGTTGGCGCGGAATTTATACACGTTATGCCCCAAATGCCAAGTTTTGTGCGCCCATAACAGCCCTGTGATTTTATTGATGCTTTATTTTGCGCATTCCGTTAGAAACTGGTCGATGGGGCTGCCGTCAGGCGAGCCCCTTTTTCATTTTCGCATATGCAAGCCTTGGAAACGCAGACCTAAAGGCTAAAGACAAACTGGTCGTAATCCATGCCAGCGTCATTCAGCAGGTCAGTGACCATCTTGATCCCGCGCGCCATGCCTTCCTTGCGGTTGGCCTCCTTGGCCTCTTCTTCACACAGCGCCTTGTAAAGCGGGATGACCTTTTCGACCGCATCACGACGCGGCACGCGGCGGTTGGAATGATATCCGATGATCTTGCCATCCGGACCGAAGCTTGGCGTAACGTTTGCCAAGACCCAATAATGGTCGCCATTGGCACTGCGATTGATCACATAGGCGAAAATCTCGCGCCCGGCCTCAATGGTTTGCCACAGCAGGGCAAAGACCGACCTTGGCATATCGGGATGGCGGATGATGCTGTGTGGCTGACCGAGGATATCGCGTTCACGGTATCCGGCGACACGCAGGAACGTGTCGTTGGCATATGTAATCCTGCCCTTGAGATCGGTCTTTGAGACGATGATCTCATGCTCGTCAAAATGACGTTCGACCCCTGTCAGGCTAAGATTGTCCTGTTTCATCAGATAAACCCCACAAGCAATGGCCACCCCACATGGCCCGTTCCACCCGGAATGCAAGATTAACTTCTTGCCACCTTGATCATTAACGCCTTGGGCGCGATCAGGGTTTGATGTAACGCAACAATGCCTGAAGAATTATAACTATTCCAGTCTATCCCATTGTGGATATTGGAATAATTTATTGATGTCTATTCGATCGGCGACCAGTTGTCGTCTTCGCGGATTTCGGCATTCTTGATGTCGTCCTCGGCGTTATTCTGGCCGCGGAAACCGGTTGCGATCAGATAGGCCTCGGGACTTTCGGGGCGGGATGCTGGCGGTTTGGCGTGCTTGGTCACGCGGAAGTTCTTTTTGACACGGTCAAGAAGCTCGTTCTCGGTACCGCCCTTGAACACCTTGGCAATGAAAATGCCGCCCGGTGCCAGAACTTCCTCGGCAAACAGCAAGGCATGTTCGACCAGATCAATAATACGAATGTGGTCGGTCTGACGGTGGCCGGTGGTTTCCGGTGACATATCGGAAATCACGGCATCAACCGCGCCCTGCAATTCGTGCTTGATCATGTCCGGCGCCTTGGGATCAAGGAAATCGGCCTGCAAACAGGTCGCACCCGAAATGCCTTCCCATTCAAGGATATCAAGGCCGACAACCTGACCCTTGCCATGTTTGGAGCCGACCATATCCACCGCCACCTGCGTCCAGCCGCCAGGGGCCGCACCAAGGTCAACGATGCGCATGCCCGGTTGCAGCAGATCAAACTGGTTGTTGATTTCAATCAGCTTGAAGGCCGCACGCGAACGATAGCCAAGACGCTTGGCTTCCTGCACATACGGGTCATTAAGTTGGCGATCAAGCCAGCGGGTCGAGGAAATCTTGCGCCCCTTGGCACTTTTTACACGCGTACGCAGGCCACGGCGTGCGCCGGTGTCGATGGCTGCAATGGCCGAACCCTTGCGGCGGCGCTGCCCGCCTTTTCCGCTGCGATTGTCGCTCATGATTTATCCTGAACTGAATTCTGTTTTGGCCAGACCTGCCGGGACATGGATGTCAACCGATCAGGAAGAAGCCGGAATATGCGACACTGTATGACGGCGTGCGTCGCATGGGTCAATAGCGTGGCCATCTGCGCGCATCAAATCGACCAGAATGCCTTCGCGAAGTCCGCGGTCGGCGACCTTAAGCGTCGCCAAAGGCCAGATATCACGAATCGCGGCAAAGATCGCCGCCCCGGCATCCATCAGTTCGGCGCGCTGATTGCCAATGCACGGATGGCCCTTGCGTTTGTCCGATCCCATGCGCAGCAAAAGCTCGGTCACGCGTTCGGCATCATCAAACCGCAAATCAGAACCATCAACCTTGTGACGTTCATAACGTTCAAGACCAAGGGCAATGCCACAGAATGTGGTGACGGTCCCCGAGGTGCCAACCATCTGAACCTTGTCATCATCAAGCATGTCCGAGCAGCAATTACGCTTGGCAAATTCTTCAAGACGCTGGCGGATTTCGGTGCGCATGGCTTCAAACCGTTCGCGGCGTTCCTCGACCGTGGCATAACGTTCGGTCAGGCACAGAACACCGCACGGCATGGACAGGGTTTCAATGCACTGGGTCTTGCCGGTCTTGTCGACCTTGATCCAGCAGATCTCCGTACTGCCACCGCCAATATCAAACACCACCGCATAGGGACGCTCATCCAGAAGGGCCGAGCAGGCCTGAAGCGCCAGACGGCTTTCCTCATCCGGATTGATGATATCAAGCGAGATACCGGTTTCATCGAAAACGCGACGAACAAATTCATCACGGTTATTGGCAGTCCGGCAGGCCTCGGTCGCAACGGCACGAAGCTTTGCCCCCGGATGACGGCGCAGTTTTTTGGCACAGACCCGAAGCGCATCAATCGCCCGATCCATCGCCGCCTCACACAGATAGCCCTTTTCGCGCACACCTTCGCCAAGGCGCACGACACGCGAAAAGGCATCAATCACCTTAAAGCCATCATTGCACGGACGCGCGACCAGAAGCCGGCAGTTTGAACTGCCCAAATCAATCGCGGCATAAAGCGGGGCTGTAATGCAATCGACGATGCGCGATGACTTTGCGCCACCGTCGGGGACCTGAACGGCGGTTCCCGGTTGCGGCATGCCCGGTTTGTCGGGGCCATCAAGCACGGCATGCCCGCCCATTGCAGCGCCGCCTGCCGGGCTGCTGCCCCTGTGCGAGTTGCTATGGGGGGATTGGTGCTTCACCGTTCGAAAACCTGCCTTCTGTTACGCGCATAATTTCTATATTGCGGATCATCATGATATTTATGTGACGATCTCGCGAATCAACTATATGAGTGTAACGACAATCCCCGGCAAGGCAAATCCCGTATGCGGTAATCGCATGGTTGACCAGATGGAAACAAAAAAGGGGTTGCCAAAACCGGGCGGGTTTTATACATAGCGGCCCACACCGCGCCGCACGTCGCACACGGTGGACCAAGTTTTGTTGGGGAATAGGTTAACGGTAGACCTACGGACTCTGACTCCGTCAGTCCTGGTTCGAATCCAGGTTCCCCAGCCA
>NZ_JBZCIA010000007.1:0-152597 GCF_059052855.1 Thalassospira sp. CA1 | reverse complement strand
TGTTGGGGAATAGGTTAACGGTAGACCTACGGACTCTGACTCCGTCAGTCCTGGTTCGAATCCAGGTTCCCCAGCCACTTTGCCCACCCCTCCCACGACACTTTTCGACCAACCGCAATGTCGCTCAATTGCAGCGCGAACAGGTTCGATTTAAAGTGCCTGATCATTGATGGCATCTATTTTGGACGGGGACATCGCATGAAGAAGGTTTCTGGTGGCTGCCTGTGCGGTAAAATCCGCTTTGAGACAGTAAATGAACCGCTTCGGGTCGGGCTGTGTCACTGTATGGATTGCCGCAAGCATCACGGGGCGTTGTTTCACGCCTCGGCCATTTTCCCGGAAACGGCGGTCGAGATCACAGGAAAGACCCAAAGTTATCAGGGGCGGCATTTCTGTCCTGATTGCGGATCGTCGGTGTTTTCATGCAGCGATGACGAGATCGAGCTTCATCTGGGCGCAATGGATGCCCCCGATCAGTTCATCCCGACCTATGAGCTCTGGACGATCCGGCGCGAAAAGTGGCTGCCGGAATTTCCTGTCAAACACCTTTACGAGCGCGACTGAACCATCAATCGCCGCAACGCTGCCTAATCACTTAAATGGCAAGGCGGTGATGTTTGGTCGGGTTTGTCCGCATCAACTGTGGCCTGCCCGTCAATATAGCGCGTCCCGTGTTCGGTGATCAGCACATCGACAGGCACGTCATATTGATGCGGAAGAATGTCATCAAGCCGGGTGGCTTCAAATCCGATCCCAACCACCAGCGGCTTTCGCGTAAGCGTCGCCAGTGTCCGATCAAAGAAACCACCGCCATATCCCAGACGATACCCCGCCGGGTCGAACCCGACCAATGGGGCCAGAAGCACATTTACAGCAACTTCCTTGCTGTTGGCCGGCTCGGGGATCCGCGCAAAGCCCGGCACCATTTCGGTATCGGGCGTCCAGTCATGAAAGATCATTGCCTGATCCTTGCCCGGAACCACCGGAAGGGCTGCCTTCCCGCCTGATTTGACATGGGCCGTGACCACCGGACGCAGATCAATTTCGTTCTGGATCGGCCAATAAAAACCGATCGTTGCGGCGGAACGATCCTTTAGGAAGGTCGCGAAATGAGCACGGATTTGATCGGAGAGTTTTTGATGGGTTTGCGCATCAAGTCCGGCGCGCCAGCCAAGCAAAACCCGCCTGACCGCGTGGCGCCATTCCGACTGTGTGGTTGCGTCACCGCCAACAGGTGCGGCAGGAAGATCAAGGATCATGAATGCCCGGAAAGTTTGCTGGTTTGATAAAAGTCACGCGTTCAGGCGACACCAACAAGCGGGCCCCAAAAACGCATAACGCGCCGGAAGGCCGGCGCGTTAACGGTTGTCAGCAAAGAAAGCTGCAAGCCAGATAGAAATTTAGAGAATGGCGAGTTCTTCTGCCGACATGCGGCCGTTGCGACCTTCAATCAGCTCAAACTGAATTTTCTGCCCTTCATCAAGTCCCTGCAGACCAGCACGCTGAACAGCGGTGATGTGCACGAATGCATCTTTGCCGCCCTCGTCCGGGGTGATGAAGCCATAACCCTTGGTCGCATTGAACCACTTAACCGTTCCGGTAGCCATATCCGTAGTCGTCCTTAGTTTAGTATGCGCATCCCCAAAGTCAGGAATGCATGAAAACAGTCCCTGCATTACACCGACCAAAAGCGCAACCACCATCAACCAGAGAGCGACCACACACTTGAAAGATGCACTGCATCGTTTCAATAATTACCCAATTTTCGGCTTAGTGCAATGGATTCATGCATGAAGTTCTTTTTTCGCTACCACGCGTAATCGACCATGTGACGCAGGTCACCATGCGGCACCTGCCCGGAACCAGACACACCCATAGATGAATCAAACGCAGAAACGAATTCCCGTAAAGGTTCTGTATCGCGGCAGATCAGCGAGATGTCGACGGTGATCACCGGGGGCAGCTCGGCCTCGATGATATCGGTGCGACCAAACGTGCGGATATTGGTGCTGTCACCGATGATCCCGGTCAGTCGCCCGGCCGCAAGCAGCTCGACAGCCTGTTCGAGACTTCCGAGATCATGCCAGACAATCTCGCCACGCAGCGACAGACTCGGCCTTGGCAGATTGGCAAGAATTCCGATATCGACCTGCGGCAGGGTGCGGATATCGGCACCGATACGCTGGAACACGCGAAGTTCGAAGCGAACCTTGCTTTTTGAGGCAATGGTGTCCTCAAAACGTGCCGGGTGGGATGCAAGAATACAGTCGGTCAGTCCCGCATCAAGCGCATCGCGAAAACGGTTATAGGGAAAAACATCAAAGGCAACCGGACGCTGTTGCGCGCCAAGCAGGGTAATGAACCGCCGCTGACCGGGAAGAGCATATTGGCTCCATTTGGCGTCAAACACGATATTGCTGGCAACGCGCACCGCATCAGCTGCGTGCGCACCAGAAACACCAAGACCGCAGACAACAAAAAGCCCGACAAACAGGGCTGCTCGCATCGCTATTCGGCTGGTAACAAGGATCAATTAAACGCCCTGCCATAGTGGTTATTACAGATGCCGTCACGCGCAAGCCGTTCCCGTGCAACATTCGACTAATAGCCATATAAGGTCGCCCGATCTGAATACCAGATAGTGATAATAGAAAGACTGCCCCGCACACCGTCAGGAAGGATGAAATGAAGTTCTTGCGCCAAATTGGGCCAGATGGCCGGACAGCCTGAAAATGGATAAAATCAGCAGATTTTCATAGCAGGCAGAGTGATCATTCCACGATCCGGCATCGTATATGCCATTACCGACTTTTCAGGCGTCAAGCGCAAGACGCCGTTGTCACCTGACAAATAGAAAGCCATTCGTTCGGGATGTCTGAATTTGTCATTGTCTGAGGGGTAGAAGTGCGTGACAAAGCCCCTTGCTTTAGACGATGATAGAGCAAGCCTAATATAAAAAGTATATCTTGCACCTAAATGTGCACGGGCACCCTAGAGCATCGGTTAATAGCGATGCAGGGTCTAAGTTGGGACACGCTTGACTGAATGGATATGATATTCGGATCGGATAACAGGAAGTGACAGCGACAACCAAGATCGCAAACCCACGCGACATTGCGCACAACGTTATGGCGCTCGTCAACGAGCTCAACTTGCAGCCGACGCCACAGGTTTACCATGTTTTCTACAGCTACCTGACAGACGAGGTGCCCGAACTCAGTCAGTTGATCAAGGTCTTGATCCGCAACACGCAGGATCTTGATGAAGAGACTGTTTTCCGAATTTACCACAAGTATCTCGGCACCCACGCGATGCAACAGCATCTGAAACAGGGGGTCGAGGGCCTGCAGTCTGCTGTCGAACGTGTTGAAATGGCGGTAACGTCGGTCATGCGGGAGACGGATACTTTCTGTGGCGATATCGAGGTCGCATCACAGCAGTTGCTGGCCTCGGACATCACACTGGAGGACGCCCGGTCTGTCAGCCGCGGTTTGTCGGAAAGATCCAGCAAGGCGCGCGATACATACAGCTCCTTTAACGGCAGCCTTGAGGAATATCACAAGGAGGTTCTCAGGGTCCGTACCGAGCTTGAGCTTGTCCGCCGGGATGCCCTGACCGACACCTTGACCGGAATTGCCAACCGCAAGAATTTTGACACGTCGCTGCGCGATGCGGTGACGACGACGATGGAGTCCGGCGCGCCTCTCTCGCTTTTGATGATCGACATCGATCACTTCAAGGAATTCAACGACAATTTCGGGCACCGTGCCGGTGACGGGGTCCTGAAGGCTGTGGCGCGGGTTCTGGTCAGTTCCACAAAAGGTGCAGACACTGTTGCCCGTTATGGCGGCGAAGAGTTTGCGATCATCCTGCCCGACACCGCGCCGGAGAACGCGGCAAAACTCGCCAACAAGTTGCGACAAAACGTGTCAAACCAACATATTATAAACAAAAAAACCGGCAAGGATTTCGGCAAGTTAACCGTTTCAATTGGCTTGACGGCCTATAATCTTGGAGAGAATATAATGGAGTTTGTGGACCGTGCGGACAAAGCGCTTTATATGGCAAAGCAGGATGGCAGGAACACCTGCGTCACGCAGTAAAAAGCGCTCTGGCGGACCACGTCACAACAGGGCATGAGTGAAGACATCTCTGAGAACAGAGAGCCTAGATAAAAAAGATCAAAAAAATCAACCAAGACACCGAGCCAACACACGTGTCCTAATAGGCCGAAAAGAACAGAAACGATGGTCTAACAATCGGGTCTGTCATGTACAACATACGTATGGTGTGCAGTGGCCTTGCAGGGCGGAGAAGCAGATGAAGACACCGAACAGCGAACGTAAAATCGAGCTAGAACACAAGATTTTCAAAACGTTCGAAGAATGCCACTTTCAGAAGTCTGATATCTCAGACGAAGCTCTTTTTGTCCTGAAAATGGCAGAAGGATCGGTTGTGTCTTTGCCACTTAAGGCGATTTGCCGTGAATTCGATATTGATCCGGAATCCAAGGATGGCGATCTGATCAGCCTGATCGACAAGTCGCTTAACTTTGTCAACGTCCTGCGCCCGGGCGACAACCTGCCGCTTGAAGTTCTGACCGGTGAAGCATCATGGGCTGTTGACGAAGATCACAAGGCGATTGCCTATAACCGTATTACCATGCAGTTGGTAACCTGGATGTCGGGGAGTGAAGAACTCATCACCGACCCGGACCAACTGATGCAGATCGCCGAGGATCCGAACACCAAGAAGAAGATCAACCAGGCTTTTGACGAAGTTGCCGAAAAGCTCGGGTTTGGCAAAGAAAACCGCGAAGAAGTCGTCAATCTTGTGCATCAGGTTGCTGATGAGCTGTCCTATATCGAGACGCTCCGCGTGAAGTATCGCAAGATCCTGATGGTGGATCGCAAGCTCCAGGACCTTCGCCGCATCTATGCGCATGAAAAAGGTGTTCTCGAAACCGTCACACAGGCTATTCGCCTGCTTGATGACGCCAAGAAGAAGTTCGAAAACACATTTGACGAACTTGATGCCAATACCGGCGAGATCATGTCAGTTCTGCGTAACTTCACCTCGCAGCGCCAATATATCCGAAGCCAGCGTGATGACCTTTACAAGCGTCTGCGCGCGTGGGAACCACTGATAGAACAGTGGGAAGAGCTTGAACTGGAACGCGGTCCCAAGGCTGTCAATCTGGTCAAACAGACCTATCAGTTCCTCGCCCCGCGCTTCATGAAGGTCAAGCAATGGCTGCTGATGACCAAAGTGCAGGACGGTGTTTCCGAACAACACAGCTTCAAGAACGAAGACGAACGCATGGGCAAGCTCAAAGGCAAGATGATGCAGTGGTAGCCCTGCCCGCCCTGCTGGGAATAGAAAAAGGCGCGCTGCTCAAGCGCGCCTTTTGTGTTACTAAGCTGCCTTGTCGACCTGCCTTAGCGGGCCTTTTCACCGGTCATGGTGATTTTAAGCGCCACATGATCATCCAGAACCGCAATCGACTTTGACGCATTTGCCGGCACGGGGACCTTGCGATCAATGCAATAGGCAATCATCGCAGCCGCAAGTTCTGCGCCTGCGGTTGGCACAATCAGCTTTTGACCTTCATCAGAAGTAACCGTCATACGCGCGATGACTTCCGGTTTGCGTTCCACCTCAAAGCTGCTGATCTGACCGGGCGGCAGCGCTTTGCCGGTGCGTCGACCATGGGCCAGAATTGCCTTGATCAGTTCGCCGTCCTCGAAAACGATACAGCGTATCTCGCGCATGGTCGGAAATCCTCAAAACAGTTGTTTGATTACATATTGTTATGATGAAACAACAAAACAAACATCAAATCCAGGCAACGCGTTGAAATAATGCCCAATGCACGACCAAACGCCGCGAACGGCCACCAGATCAGCTGCTTGCCAACCAGATGCCAACACCGATCATCAATGTTCCTGCAACCCGATTGAGGATGCGCACGTTACCGCTTTTTTCAAGGAAGCGACGCAACGACCGCCCACCGGTGGCATACATCGTCATGCAGATCAGCTCGGTCACCAGAATGATCGCAACCAGCACCGAAAGCTGTGGCGCGATGGGATGCTGCAAACTGATAAATGGCGGCAGCAGGGAAATCATAAAGGCCCAGCCCTTGGGGTTGGCAATCGCGGTCACAAAGCCCTGTGCTGCCAGCCCGGCGGCTGTTGCTGTCTTGGCACCTTCGACTTCGCCGGAAATTGCCATGCGCCCGCGCGAACGCCACAACTGAATGCCAAGCCACGCCAGATAGGCCCCGCCGATATACTTAAACACCGCGAACACGGCGGGATATTGCAGCATGATCGCCGCCACGCCCAGTGCCGAGGCAACCACCACAATGCCCACACCAATCAGTTCACCCACCATCATCCAGAGTGTGCGTTTCAGACCGATTGTCATGCCAAGGGTCAGCGCAAGTGTCATGCACATACCTGGCGTAATGGAGACAAAGAAGGCCGTGGGGATGAAGGCCCCGATCAACGACAAACTCAGCATAATGGTTCCTGTGGCTTGGATGGCGCTCCGCCCTGACCGTCACCATTGGGGGCGTGACATCATCAGGGACGAAATCACTACCCGATTAGTCAAATTCCGACCAGTATCTTTTTGGTATGGCCGAAATGACATTTCGGCTGCCGTGTCGGACAGCACGAAAACAGCACAATGGCCCGAATATCGTAACAGAAATGCATATGCCAAACCCGGCCCCGCTAAATTCCACTCAAAAAACAGACCAAAAGGTACAAAAATTACTTGACCTGAAGGGGCCCGCCGACGAAATTGGGGACGTCGCCAGCAACAGCTGGCATCCAAAGCCAATTGATGAAGACCGATGACCGCAGACATTTGCAACATTGATGCATATGCCGACCGCGCCGAAGCCACCGCTTCGCGCGCGCTTGCGCTGTCTGCCCTCAACCTAACTTCCGGTCTCCTTGGTCTAGCAGAGCTAGGCGCTCTACGACTTACTCGCCCCTGAGCGACTCATGCCGGTCCGGATCACACGAATAGCTTGTCGATCCATTTACCGCAGCTCAGGGGAAAAAGTCGCGCCAGACGGCCCGCACTCCTTCCAGACAGAATTTACATACCGGGCAAAGACCCGTTTGATCAGGAAACAAGATAATGGCTAGTGCAAACGACAATCGCGTCATCATTTTTGACACCACCCTGCGTGACGGGGAACAGTCCCCGGGTGCATCGATGACGCTTGATGAAAAGCTGCGCGTGGCGCACGCACTGGCGGAACTGAAGGTTGATGTCATCGAAGCAGGCTTTGCCATCGCATCGAACGGCGACTTCCAGTCCGTCCATGAAATCGCCAAGCAGGTCAAAGGACCGACCATCTGTTCGCTGGCACGTGCCGCCAAGGGCGACATCGAACGCGCGGCAGAGGCATTGGAACCGGCGGAGAACAAGCGTATCCACACCTTCATCTCCACAAGCCCGCTGCATATGAAATACAAATTGCAGATGGAACCGGAACGCGTTCTGGAAAAGGTAATTGAAAGTGTGACGCTGGCACGCAAGTTCACCGACGATGTTGAATGGTCGGCAGAAGACGGTTCGCGTACCGAACATGACTTCCTGTGCCGTTGCGTCGAAGCGGCCATTGATGCCGGTGCGACCACCATCAACATCCCCGACACGGTTGGCTACACCACGCCGACCGAATATGCCGAACTGATGACCATGCTGTTTAACCGCGTGCCCAACATCGACAAGGCGATCCTGTCGGTTCACTGCCACAACGATTTGGGTATGGCAGTTGCCAACTCGATCTCGGCGGTGAATGCCGGGGCCCGTCAGATCGAATGCACGATCAACGGTCTGGGCGAACGTGCCGGTAACGCCGCACTCGAAGAAATCGTTATGGCGATCAACACCCGCAACGATGCCTTCCCGTTCACCACGGGCATTGATACCACCAAGATCATGAACGCATCGCGTCTGGTTTCGGCTGTTTCCGGCTTTGTAGTACAGCCGAACAAGGCCATCGTTGGCGCCAATGCCTTTGCCCATGAAAGCGGCATCCATCAGGACGGCTTCCTGAAGAATTCCGAAACCTATGAAATCATGAAGCCGGAATCGATTGGCTTGAACAAATCAAGCCTGGTCATGGGCAAGCATTCCGGTCGCCATGCGTTCAAGGAAAAGCTCAAGGAACTGGGCTTTACCGATTTGGGTGACAATGCGATTGAAGATGCGTTTGCACGTTTCAAGGACTTGGCCGACAAGAAAAAAGAAGTCTATGACGACGATATCGTCGCCCTGGTCGATGACGGCATGCGCGACAACGAACATATCAAGTTCGTTGACCTGACCGTTACGTGTGGCTCCAAAGGCCCGCAGACTGCGGAACTGGAACTGACCGTCGACGGCGAAACCCGCACGGCCAAAACCACCGGCGATGGCCCGATTGATGCGACGTTTAACGCGATCAAGGAAATCTATCCGCATGACTGGCGCCTGAAGCTCTATCAGGTGCATGCGGTGACCGAGGGCACCGACGCCCAAGGCACGGTAACAGTCAAACTCGACGGCGAAGATCGCACGGTTGTCGGCAACGCATCCGATACCGATACCGTGGTTGCATCCTGCCTTGCCTATGTCACGGCAGTGAACAAGCTGATCGAAAAAAGCAAGAAAACCGCACCGGATGCCATGGCATCCTAAGCAAAGCTTACCGGTTTACATTCAAAGGGCGGCACCTGTGCCGCCCTTTTCTTATGTGTGAATGGTGGCATAGCCAACGGTGTGATAGAATTTGGCACCCGTGAATGGAGTTGCCGATGGCCCTGCCAAGCAAAGCTCTGCGTGCGTTTCCATATGTTCTGATCGTTACGATTGCTGTGGCCCTGTCTGTTGGCATGGTGACAACCTCCACAAACGCGTTCGCACAAACGCCGACGATGCAGTCGGGTCAGCCTGTCACCGTTCCATCACTGCCCTACCCCAAAAGTGGTTTGAGGCAACGGCTGATTTCCGCCGGTAAAGCCATCCCGCACGTTGATGAAAGCCTGCAAGCGGGTATTCCAGCAGTTTATTTCGAACCGTCTGCGGGCAATGGAGACACAAAGCCGCCTTACCCTGCCGTCGTCGCCCTGCCCGACTGTGACAACCATTTCCCCGGAACGTGGATCAATATCCTGCGACAAAGCGGATATGCGGTGCTTTTGATCTCACCACCTAACGCCCATCCGACGCAGGATTACTGCGGTGGCGGGGAACTTCAAACGCCAAAACACGGTCTGTCCTATTGGGCGTTCGATGCCATCAGCGCGCTTCATTACCTTGCCGGGGTAAAATCCATTGCCCCAAACAACGTTGCCATCTTTGGCTATGGCTATGGTGCCGGCGCAGCTCAGCTGGCGATTTATCGGGATGGCCATGCCAAACACTACCAACACCGATTTAAGGCGCTTGTCGGGCTCAGACCGCAATGTATGTCGGAAATGGACAACTTTGTGCCCAGCCTGCTTGTGGCTGTCAAAAATGATCCGTTTAACCCGCCGGCATGGTGTGAATGGCGTATGGATCGCGACCTTTACGACGGGCGCGAACCCGTTCGGCTTGAAGTCGTCAAAAGCAGCGAAATGATTGAAAAACAAACGACTCGCAAAACGTTGCAAATAGAAAACGGTCCGCTTGTAGTCTCACTGGTGACAGATTTCCTTTCTGCAATGGGCATCTCGGAAAATATAGGACGAAATTGAATTTCTCCGCCAAGACCATATTACTGATCATGTTTTTGATGCCTTATTTCAGGAAAATTACGCGCCTTAATTATTCCTCAATCCCCTGAGCAGATTATTCGTGCATCGGCTTATTCCTTACGCTATCAAAGCCGGTACATTCGCTTTTGAGATTTTACTTTTAACCGGGGCATAGGGCAGGAATGTTTTCCAAGCTTCTTGGGGTTTTATCCTCCGACATGGCGGTGGATCTGGGCACCGCGAACACACTGGTTTACGTTAAGGGACGAGGCATCGTTCTGAACGAACCATCCGTGGTGGCCATTACCGACGAAAAAGGCAAGAAACAGGTCCTTGCAGTTGGTGAAGAAGCCAAACAGATGCTCGGTCGTACCCCGGGGTATATTCAGGCGATCCGCCCGTTGCGTGACGGCGTTATTGCGGAATTCCACATCGCCGAGGAAATGATCAAGCACTTTATCCGCAAGGTCCATAACCGTCGCAACTTTGCCAGCCCGGAAGTCATCATCTGCGTACCGTCGGGTTCGACCGCAGTTGAACGCCGCGCCATTCAGGAAAGTGCAGAAAGTGCTGGCGCGCGTAAAGTCTGGCTGATTGACGAGCCGATGGCAGCTGCCATTGGTGCCGGCCTTCCGGTGACGGAACCGACCGGCTCCATGGTTGTCGATATCGGCGGTGGCACCACCGAGGTTGCCGTTCTCTCGCTGGGCGGTATCGTCTATGCGCGTTCGGTACGTGTCGGTGGTGACAAAATGGATGAAGCGATCATTGCTTACATCCGTCGCACTCATAACCTTCTGGTCGGCGAAAGCACCGCCGAACGCATCAAGAAGGAAATCGGTTCTGCCTGTGCACCGGATGACGGTGATGGCGCAACCGTAGAAATCCGCGGTCGTGACCTGATGAACGGCGTTCCGAAGGAACTGCTGATTTCTGAACGTCAGATCGCAGAAAGCCTTGCAGAGCCTGTTTCGGCAATCATCGAGGCGGTGAAAGTCGCGCTCGAACAGACCCCGCCGGAACTTGCTGCTGACATCGTGGACAAGGGTATTGTCCTGACCGGTGGCGGCGCGATGCTTGGCAACCTTGATTACGTTCTGCGTCATGCAACCGGTCTTCCGGTTTCGATTGCAGATGATCCGCTTTCCTGCGTTGCACTGGGTACCGGTCGCGCGCTGGAAGAGAAAAAGATGCTGCGTAACGTCCTGCACACAGCATACTGATAAAAAAGCGGCCTTGAATATCATCACCGGGTCGTATCCTTACTGGACGCGACTCGGTGATTTCGTTATGGTTGAATATCCCGCACGGGATGAAGAACAACCTTTTGGGAATTCGCGGGGAATACATTGGCACAGCATGGTGGTCCGCAGCAGCGTATCTTTTCGCCGTTACGCACGGCCCTTCACCGCTTCGCTTTCATACTGCTGATTTTATCGGCCTTTGGCCTGATGCTTCTGGGCAAGGCCGATACTGTTCTGATCGAGCGGATCCGCGCCGCGTCGGCTGATCTGGTGTCGCCGGTGATGAACGTCATTTCCCGCCCTGCGGCCAGCATCAACGAGCTGACCGACAAGATTTACAACCTTGCCCATCTTTACGAAGAAAACGAACGCCTGCGCCGCGAAAACCAGCAATTGCTGGCCTGGCAGCAAGCCGCACGCAATCTTTCGCATGAGAATGCCCGTCTTCGCGATCTGGCAAGCTACACATCGCCGCCCGCCCTGCATCTGGTAACATCCCGCGTGATTGCGGACATGGGCGGTGCCTATGCCCACAGCGTGATGATTTCCGCCGGATCACGCGACGGCGTTGCCAAGGGACAAGCCGTGATTTCGGATGAAGGCCTGATTGGTCGCGTTGCCGAGGCGGGGTATCAGGCGTCGCGTGTTCTTTTGATCACCGATATCAACTCGCGTGTGCCGGTCGTTGTGGAAAATTCGCGCGACCGTGCATTTCTTTCCGGTGACAACACCAACCGCCCGCTTCTGACATTCCTGACTGCGGATGCGGCCGTTGCACCGGGTGACCGTATTTTGACATCGGGCCATGGTGGTGCTTTCCCACCGGGCATTCCGATTGGTGTTGTATCATCGGTATCGGAAAATGCCGTTCGCGTTGCGCCGATGTTCCGCCGCCATCAACTGGAATATCTGCGGGTTGCTGATTACGGCCTTCAGGGCATCCTGAGCGAAGACCGTATTCGCCAAAGCCAACCGTCCAACGATGCAAACATCACGGAAGTATCGCCGGACCTGCCTGACGGCGTCGGCATTGTTCCCGCAGGCCCGACCGGCAACGAAGGAACATCACCCACCACCAACGCGGCAGGGGAAGCCCAGTGAAACCCGGCGTCTGGCATCGACTGGACATTATTGCCCGCGGCCTTTTTCCTGCCTTCAGTGTTTTCGCTCTGTTGCTGATCAACCTTCTGCCGCTTAGCGTGCCGTTGTTATCGACGGCCTCACCGGCACTGGCATTGATGGCCGTTTTTTACTGGTCGGTTAACCGCCCTGACCTGCTGACGGCTGTTACAGCCTTCCTGCTGGGCCTGTTGCAGGATTTGTTGATGGGGTTGCCGCTTGGCGTCAGTTCGCTTGTGCTCGTACTGGTGCAGACCGGATCGGCAAGTCAGGGGCGCTTTTTCCACAACAAGCCGTTCAGCGTGATGTGGTGGGGCTTTGCATTGGTGGCCATTCCGGCACTTTTGGTTCAGTGGTTGCTGAGTTCGGCCCTGATCGGTGCATTGTTGCCCTTCAAGGCCACCATGATCAGCTATGTGTTGACGGCTGCCTTGTTCCCGATTGTTGCCTGGGTTCTGGCGCGCGCACAAAATACCCTTTTGCGTTATGTCTAGACTGCCATGCGCGAATGATGAACTGCGCAATATTGATGTTTTGGCAACGGCTACTAGCTATGATGGGGAAAGGCTGTTTTAATCCCCGATCAACCGGGATAAAACGGGCCAGAAATTGAACACTCGGCCTTACGGCTACTGACGAAATACAGGTATCCAACGCCCATGTGGCATCGTGACTCAGACCGGTTCAGACTGTTTACCCGACGCGCCCTGATGCTGGGTGCGGGCAAGGGTGTATTGCTGACTGGTCTTGCCGCGCGCATGTACTATCTGCAGGTCCTTGAAAGCGACCGCTATCAGACGCTGGCCGATGAAAACCGCATTTCGCACCGTCTGCTGCCGCCACCGCGTGGACTGGTCACCGACCGTTTCGGTGCACCGCTTGCCGTAAACCGGCAGAACTATCACATCATGATTGTGCGCGAACAGACACCCGATGTCCGCCGCACGCTTGAAATCCTCGATCAGATCATCGAACTTGGCCCCGACACCATCGAGCGCGTTGAACGCGATGCTGCCCGTCGGCGTTCCTTTGTTCCGGTCACAGTGCGCGATAACCTGACATGGGATGAGGTCGCACGCGTCGGTGTCAATGCACCCGACCTGCCCGGCCTGATCATTGATGCCGGACGATCACGCGACTATCCCGAAGGACCGCACCTTGCCCATACACTGGGTTATGTTGCTGCCGTCTCTGAAAAGGAACTGACAGGCGATCCGCTTTTGGAACTGCCGGGCTTTACCATTGGCAAAAGCGGCGTTGAAAAGGTTTATGACCTGGCACTGCGCGGCACGGCTGGCACCAGTCAGGTCGAAGTCAACGCACTGGGCCGCGTTATTCGCGAACTGGAACGCGAAGAAGGTGACAGTGGCAACACTGTTGTCATGACGCTTGATCTTGAATTGCAGCGCTACACCAATCAGCGGCTGTCGGATCAGGAAAGTGCCGCCGCCGTGGTTATGGACATCCATAACGGTGAAGTGCTCGCACTGTCGTCGCATCCGGCCTATGACCCGAATGCCTTTACCAATGGCATTTCGCACAAGCTTTGGAACAGTCTGGTCAACAACCCGTATGCACCGCTTTCCAACAAGGCTGTGAACGGCACCTATGCGCCGGGCTCAACCTTCAAGATGTGCGTCGCACTTGCCGGACTGGAAGCAGGCATTATTTCGCCCAACCAGAAATTCTTCTGCAACGGGCATCTTGATCTTGGGAATGCACGTTTCCACTGCTGGAAACGCGGCGGTCATGGCTGGATGAACATGCATGACTCCATCAAGCATTCCTGTGACGTCTATTACTACGAAATCTCCCAGAAAATCGGGATCGACCGCATTGCGGCCATGGCAAACAAGCTGGGGCTTGGCGAAGATACCGGCATTGACCTTCCCAACGAACGTAGCGGCCTGATCCCGACCAAGGACTGGAAGGAAATCCAGCTTGGCAAACGCTGGCAGGGCGGTGAAACGCTGATTGCGTCCATTGGTCAGGGCTATGTTCTGGCAACGCCGTTGCAACTTTGCACGATGACTGCACGTCTGGCCTCCGGCAAGGCGGTGCGCCCGCACCTGACGCGTGACAACGTCACCCCCGAAGGCGTTACCAGCCGCCAGGCCGAAGAATTCCCGGAACTTCAGGTCAGTCGCGCCAACCTGGCCCGAATTCGTGATGCAATGAACGGCGTGACCAACGAATTGCGTGGCACAGGCCATGGTGCACGGATCGCCATCAAGGGCATGGAAATGGCTGGCAAAAGTGGTACCAGTCAGGTTCGCCGCATCACCATGCGCGAACGCCAGACAACCGGGGTGCTAGATAACAATGACTTGCCGTGGAAGTACCGTGACCACGCCCTGTTTGTTGCCTTTGCGCCGGTCGATAACCCGCGTTATGCCTGTTCAGTGGTGGTCGAACACGGCGGTGGTGGTTCGAGTGTTGCGGGCCCGATTGTCCGTGACCTGCTGCTAAAAGCGCAGGAACTGCAATCCGCACGTCAGGGTATCTCGGCCGCTGACCAGCCCAATAGTGCAAATCTCCGGCGCAATCCGGCCCACACTGATCAGGACGAGGGTTAAGCCATGGCAGGAAGCAGATTTCGCATTGGTGAAGACCCGGATTATGTGCCGATTGGCCGCCGGTTATTGTTGCTGAACTGGACGCTTGTTCTTTTGATCGCAGCCCTGTCTGGCATCGGCTTTGCCATGCTCTATTCAGCGGCCAACGGATCACTGCAACCCTGGGCCGAACGCCAGATGATGCGTTTTGCCGTGGGTGCGGCACTGATGATCATTATTGCTGTAACCGATATACGTGTCTGGCTGAAGCTTGCCTATTTCTCGTATTTTGTCGCGCTGATTTTACTGGTAGCCGTCGAAATCAAGGGCGATATCGGCATGGGCGCGCAGCGCTGGATCAATCTGGGTTTCTTCCAGTTGCAGCCGTCCGAACTGATGAAAATCTCTTTGGTTCTTGCACTTGCGCGGTATTTCCATGGTTTGACGACCGAGGATGTCGGTCGTATCCCGCTTTTGATTCCGCCGATATTGATGGTTCTTGCGCCCTCTGCCCTCGTATTACGCCAACCTGACCTTGGCACCACGTTGCTTCTGATTGCCGGGGGTGGTGTGATTTTCTGGCTGGCCGGGGTGCGCATCTGGAAGTTTGCGCTTGTCCTCGGCACGGCACTTGCGGCCATTCCGATTGGCTGGCAGTTCTTGCGCGAATATCAGAAGAACCGCGTTCTGACCTTCCTGAACCCGGAAAATGATCCGCTGGGCGCGGGCTATCACATTACCCAATCAAAGATCGCGCTTGGTTCTGGCGGGCTGTTTGGCAAAGGGTTCATGTTGGGCTCCCAAAGCCATCTGAACTTCCTGCCGGAAAAACAGACCGACTTTATCTTCACCATGCTGGGCGAAGAATTCGGCTTGGTCGGCGGCATGGCGTTGTTGGGCCTTTATGCGCTGGTGATCACATATGGCTATGTCATCGCGCTGCGCTGTCAGAACCAGTTTGGGCGCCTTGTCGCCATCGGTGTGACCTCGACCTTCTTCCTTTATGTCTTTATCAACATCGCCATGGTGATGGGGCTGATCCCGGTGGTTGGCGTACCGTTGCCGCTTGTGTCTTATGGCGGCACGGTGATGATGACCATTCTGGTCAGTTTCGGGCTTTTGATGAGCGTATCAATCCACCGCGACATCCGGATTTCCCGACAGGGTAATGACGACGGCCGGAATTAAAGACACGCATTCCCGATGCACATGCATCCGGCGTCGCACCGGAACTATCTGATCAATCAAATGTCAGACGGCAGCTGATCCTTGAATTCCGAAAGCGTGCTGAAGTCAGCCAGCTTGCATCGGTTGCGCCCGGTTGCCTTGGCATCATAAAGAGCGTGATCCGCCAACGAGTACAATATCCCCGGGATATCGGTGTTTTCCGAGTTCCTCAGAACATCAAATTGCGCGGCAACGTCCGGATCAAACTCAGCCATACCCTTTGCAGACGGCAAGCCCGACACCCCAAAGCTTGATGTAAAGGAAAGTTTGCTACCGCCATACTCGACACTGTTCTGCTCCAGGCCCTTGCGCAACCGTTCCGCAAGGATCATCGCCCCCTGCAATTCCTCCCCCGGCAGCAAGACAGCGAACTCTTCACCGCCCATGCGCGCCGGAATATCAATGGAGCGCAGTGTGGTTCTAAGGGTGTCTGCCAAGGCAACCAGAACAGCGTCTCCGGCCTGATGGCCATAGGTATCGTTGAGCGCCTTGAAACGGTCGATATCAAGAAGAATGAAGGATACAGGCGTATCCCTGCGCCGCCAGACGGCAACAGCGTCTTCCAACCTGCCGAGAAAGGCACGACGGTTAGGCAACCCGGTCAGTGGATCCGTTGACGCAAGTACTTCAAGCTTTTGCATCGCGGAATTGAGTTCTTCTGTACGCTGCGCGACACGTTCTTCCAAAGTGATGTTCGCATTCTGCAGTTCGTCGCGGGCTCTGCGCAATTCCCCTACTTGCTTGCGGATCATTCCGAAAAGCCCGACCGTCACCGAACCAAGCAACTGAACTTCGTCGTCATGACGATGTTCCGGCGGCATCTGAAGCGGGCGACTATCGTCTGTCGGGTTCGCGTTAACGATATAGTTTCCAAGCCGGATCACGGGTCGTGAGAAAACGAAGTAGCTCATTGCCGCAAAACAAAGGGCCATCACCGCCGCCAAAATCATGGTCGCAAGGAACGACCACGAAAGACGCGTCATGTAGGCGTTCACATAAACCTGTGGATTAAGCTCAATCACCATCTCGCCAATGGTGGCGACAGGTTTGCGTTCCGGGTCGCGCACCGGAACAGTGATTGTTTGTAGTCCGCCAAACATCTTTTCAGCCCAGCGCGAGACTGGTATTTCGCCTGCGGGTCGTTTTAGTTCAAAAAAGATACCGTCATCGGCGTTGGTAAGAATAACGCGTGCAATGGACCGATTGTTGAGCATCCCGCGCACCATAATATTGGCCAGTTCGCGGTCGCGCTTGATCATGACTTCAGTCGCGACAGGCGCACTGGAGGAAAAGATGCGCTGGTTGCTCTGTTGATAGACACCTTCGAGCCAGAGATAATCCTGATATCCGCGAATGGCGACGATGATGAGGCCAAGAGCAACTGCCAGGAAAAGAGAGTACTTTAACTGACGAGCCGCAATTGTGCTGCCCAATCGCATCCCGGCAAGATCATCAAAATGCTTTTCGTCTGGTTCTCGTGCCAAGCGTCTCGACCTTGTCTTTCTAAGAGGTTACCTGATGATGGCTTTTGCTATTCACGCATGCCATCGCCGGGATGTAACACAAAGTTATACTCTGTGCCGAATGGGGAATTGGCAATACTAAAATCCTTGAAATCCAAGCTGTTCCAATCCCTGCTGCCGAGGACATCGACAAAGTGAGATATGTTTTCGCGTGTGATCGCCTCCATCCTGAAAGAGATTTCGGGATGATGGGAAAGAAATTCAACGCCATGTATGTAATCATGAAGCAATACCATGACCCATGCGCCAGCAAAGAAGTGCCCCCCGTGGGTCATGGTCATCTTGCCGTCTGCGACGTTGCGCAAACCCGCAGGTGACCAGTTCAACCCGCCGACAAAGACATCTTTCCCGGGTTTCCGCCCTGCTTTCTCCAGAGCCGCAATTGCACCGAGCGCAATATCATCATTGGCAGCCCAGACCGCATCGACGCACCCGCCCCGTCTAAGCCAGTTTTCTGTCTGACGGTATGCCTCATCGTATGACCAGTTTGCCACCAGACGACGCTGTTCGCGAAGAAGCGGAAAACGACTAAGCGCGTGATCAAGTCCCTGCATTCGCTGAAGCGAGGCTGGTGTCTTGCTGTCCCCGGCGATGGATAACAGGCATAGCGGCGCTGGTTGCCGATTTTCGGCTTGAAGACGCGCATTATCGATCAGGGACTTGGCGATGTCGTATCCAGCACGCTCGTTATCCGGCGTCAGGGAGAATATCCAGTGATCAAAGTCCCTGCCCGGATAGCCATATGCGTTCTTTTGCTCTTTTGTCAGGTCATTGAGCAACATGATGACCGGAATGCCCCGCTCTTCTGCTTCCAGAACGATGCGCGTTCCCTGCTGATGTTCGTTAACGGCAATGATGTAATCAGGCGCGGGCTCAAGAGCAAAAACCTTCTGCGCACTTTCGATCATCATCTTGCTGTCGCGGTTGCTATCGAAAACGATCAGTTCATAGCCAAACTGATCTGAAGCCGCCTGCATGGTGTCGCGCACATCTTTCCAGAAACCGCGATCCCCATACCCCGGATTGATAAAGGCGACGCGTGTTGGAACGTCGGTGGCGTCATGCTCCGTCGCTTGTGTGGTCGCCAGTGGCAGGCACCAAAGCATAAGCACGAAAAGCAAAATCACCGCGCACGACTTCAAACCAATTTTCTGTTCTTGCTCTTTTTGCTGCGGGCTACAGCGTCGGACTAAACAACCCACTTAGGCATACCTCGATTTATAATACATCGCTTCAAGCCTGCAATGCGTGCATGCTCGCGCCATGCCACAGTTGCAAACGGTGGCGAAAGCAACAGGCGCCCTCCACCCCGACCGGCTAGTTATAATATACGATGGTATACAAACTTGATGTCAGGATGGGAACCGGTTCTTTGCAAAATCGAGGTAAAATAAACGCGATATCAGCCGCCGGTTGATTGCGTACGCTTCAACGCTTCGACCAATTCCTTGTTCGACATGTTGGCCCGGTTCTGTATGCCTTTTTGCGCGGCTAAATGATACAGATCATCTCGACGCCACTTGTCGTAACTTGGCGCGCCGTGAAGACGCTGTGCAGAAGTTTCCTGATCTGTTTGCCCAGAAATTTTATTAAAGCTCGCCACTGTTGCCTCCATGTTGGGACGGTCACAAGCAGTCTTGGCACTGTGTACAGTGCTGGTGGATGAAAATCCGTTCTAGATTTCATGTAGGGGGAATTGACTGATTTTCTATTCCCCGGAACGCATTTTTCATCGCCAAGCGGCGTAACAAACTGAGTAATCTTGCAAAAATAATGAAAAAGGCAGATCCAATTGATCAGCCTTTGGGCTCACTCACACCACTGAAGCAACAGATAACAGCTATGGCGTGGCAAGGAGCGCGCGCATGGCGTCAACTGTCTGCTGTGTTATCTCGTCGAGTCCCTTGATCTTGTCATCAAGTGCTGGATCGAAATCACCTTCGAAACGCTCAAATGCCAATGCAGCTTCTGCAAGTTCGGGCGCCGCCATATTTCTGGCCATCCCCTTGATGGCGTGTCCCGACCGCTTGATGCCATCAAGGTCCTTGGTAGCCACCGCCTCAATCATTCGGGCGCGCTCCTCGTCGTAGGACGCCGGGAGCAAATTCACCAACAGCAATACCTGATCTTTGCCAAGGACCTGGCACAACTCGTCAAAACGGGCGTTATCAATCAATTCCATCGACAAACCTTTCTGTGCAGCCCATGGCAGTATCACGTCTGGCACAACACCACTCAACCCGCACCAATGTCGGGAGCATTCCGGCTTTTACTGCATATGGTTAATCGTAGCACACGCGTCCACAACGTCATTTGCCCATTTAAGGGTTTCGGCATCCATTGACTGCATGTGACGGTATTTTTCAAACTGTTTGGCAATCAAGGCCAGACGTTCCAAAAACACCGGTGGATGATCAAGCCCCAACAATTGATCGGCAAGCGGATCAAAGGCGGCATTCTGAAATTCAAGTGACAGGCTGATCCTGGGTTCGCTGGCATACGGGCTTGCCCTTCCACCCCAATGATAAAGATCCTGTCGCCAGCCCATCACCGCACCAGGCTTGGCCGGAAGGGCGCGAATATCTTGAAGACGAACCTCCCCCGGTTCTGAAACCGGTGCCGGGTAACCTTTTTCGAAATTGCGGGGTAAGACATGCATACAGCCATTTTCAGGCGTGGCATTGCTCAGCGGCACCCAAAGAGAAAGACTGATCAACATCTCATCGCCAATCGTACTTTCACCTTGATAATCGCGATGCGGTGGCCAACCACTTCCATCAACATCGGGATCGACATGCCACGCCCAGAAGTGCGGCAAAAGCGCAATCCGATCGCCCAGAAAATGGGTCAGAAGCGGACGTAAACGACGAAACACATCCCACGCTTCATCATAAAGATATATCAGCGCGGGTGGCAGGCCATTGGCAACAAGCACTTCAATCCCGCGACGAAGCTTTTCAAGCTCGCCCGCCGGCAAAACATCGTGGATCAGGAAATATCCCTCATCCCAAAACCGTTCAGAAAGCACGCCCCCGTCAAAACCACCTTTATCGGCACCAATTTCCGCGATTTCGGTGCTCGGACTTACACCGTTGGAAATCGACAGTTGCGGGTTAAGCTTCTGCCATACCTGAATGTTGGTGGCATTTTGGACTGTGATCATGGGAAAATGTCCGGTATTGAGGATGGCCGGACGATACGCAGCACTTTCCGCAATGGCAAGCGCGGAAACTTGATCCAAACCAAAGACAGTTAACTTTCGATCAGGCTTGGCCCATCATGACAAACAGCCATATCACGCCAAAACAACAACCACCGATCAATCACGGTGGCGCAGTTGATCGGGCGGCAAGCCGATATGGCATTCCAACAAGCGACTGGCTGGATTTATCGACCGGTATCAACCCAATAGCCTACCCGGTTCCCGATATTGCAAATGCGCACTGGCAACGCCTGCCACTCACCTCGGAGCTTGATGGCCTGAAAGCGGCAGCCAAGCAGTATTACAATCTGCCGACGACAGATCATCTCGTTTGCGCCCCGGGCACACAGGCCCTGATCCAGATGATCCCGTTCTGGCTGAAAGACCGAATGGCAGATCAGGCAACCAAAAACGTCCATGTCATGGGCCCGACATACGGCGAACATGAACGGTGCTGGCGACGTGCCGGATACCACTGCCAAAGCCACCAAACCGATCCGGCTGACAGGATTGCCAAGGCCACGGATATTCTGAGCACTGCCGAAACGGGAACAGTCATCATCCTGGTCAATCCCAACAACCCGGACGGGGCCATATTTGCCCCTGACGATATCTTCAAGCTGGGCAAACGTGCAGATGTGCGCAGTTGCTGGCTTGTGGTCGATGAGGCCTTTATGGATTGCCAACCGGACCAATCGGTTTGTTCGCGCATTGATCAGTTGCAAAACACCATTGTGTTGCGGTCATTTGGCAAGTTTTTTGGCCTTGCCGGGGCGCGGCTTGGCTGTGCCGTGATGGATCGCAACCTTGCAACTGAACTTGAAAGCCGCGTTGGCCCATGGGCCATTCCCGGTCCAACCATGGTCGTGGGCGCGCAAGCTTTTTCCGATACGCAATGGCAGCAGCAAAGCCGAACACGTCTGACGGCAGACGCAGCGCGGCTTGATGATCTGATCACCAAAAACAGCGGACTGGCTCTATCTGGCGGCACCGATCTTTTCCGCTACTACGACGGTAAGGATTGTGTTGCTTTGGCAGACCACCTTGGACACCGGGGTATTCTGGTCCGGCTATTTGATCATGATGCAAACAAGGTTCGGCTTGGCCTGCCCGGAACTGATATAGACTGGAAGCGCATTGAAGACGCGATGGCAGATTGGCACAGACCAAACCGCTAAAATGAACTAAAGGCCGCTTTCTTCCCAGGATTGCTTTTTACGGTAGATTGTTGACGGGCTGACACCCAGGGCATCGGCTGCACGCGGGATGGACCCGCCACAACGCTCGATCGCCTCTTCGATTGCCTGTTTTTCGACCTGCCAAAGTGGCTTGATCTCGCCAAACCCCAGCCTTCCGGATCCGGATGGCGACAATGCAGTTTGATCGTCGCCCCCAAAGTTGCCGCCCGCACCAGCACCAAGCAGTTGGTTGCTGCGCCCGGAATTATGGTTTTCGACAACCTTGCGCATTTGCCGGGCACCGGCAAGAAAGGCCAGTGCCTCCGGATCACCAGCCCAATGACGTCCGGGGCCGCCCGGCTCGTTTGAAACAACCGGATGGGGTGGCGGGGCTTCAATCGTCCCTGACCCGAACTGGTCGCCGTCAGTGCCGCTATTGACCGGCCTTGGCACCATTGAAAGCGCCACCTCGGTCCCGTTATTAAGCACAACAATGTTACGGATGATATTTTGCAACTGGCGAATATTGCCCGGCCAGGAATACCGTGCAAACAGCGCGGAAACTTCGGGACTGAACCGTTCGAAATCACGGCCTTCTTCGCGCGTGAAGCGTTGCAGGTAGAAATTGGCAATTTGCAGGATATCGTTATCGCGGTCACGCAGGGGCGGCATGTGCAGCGGAATAACGTGCAAACGGTAATAAAGGTCTTCACGGAACCGACCGGAACGCACTTCTTCAAGTGGATCGCGGTTGGTCGCACAGACAAAGCGCACGTCAACTTTTTCTATCGAACTGCCGCCGACTTTCTGGAATGACCCGGTCTGGATAAACCGCAGAAGCTTGGTCTGCAGATCCAGATCCATTTCGCAAATTTCGTCCAGAAACAGCGTGCCGCCATCCGCACGATGTGCTGCACCTTCGCGGTCGGAAACAGCACCGGTAAACGCCCCTTTGACGTGACCGAAAATCTCGCTTTCCATAAGGTCTTTGGGAATGGCACCGCAGTTCAGCGGAATGAACGGATCTTTTGCCCGTTCCGAACGACGATGGATTGCCTCGGCGGCAAGTTCCTTACCCGTACCGGACTCACCGGTGATAAAGACAGTCGCACGGCTGGGGGCGGCATTTTCGATAATGCGATAGATATCACGCATGTTTTCCGACCCGCCGATGATGTCGAAATACATCTCGTCGGCATCGGGACTTTCCAGATCAATATCCGGGGCAGTCTGAAGGGCGGGTGCACCTTTGATCGCCTTGGTCACGGTGTCGCGCAACTTGTCTGCGGTGAACGGTTTTAACAGGAAATCCCATGCCCCTTCGCGCATCGCCTCAACCGCGACATTGATCGATCCGTGGGCCGTGATGACAACAATTTTGCAATCCGGTGCGATTTGCGCGGCAGCGCGAAGAACCTCGCGCCCGTCCATATCGGGCAAAATAAGATCAAGAACAAGGACATCCGGCGGATCATGGCGCAAACGTTCTATGGCGTTTGTGCCACTGACGACGTGATCAACAACGTGACCATCGGCACGCAAGTAATCCTGATACACGCGCGCCAGCGACAGCGTATCTTCCACAATTACAATGCGTGCCTGCTCTGGCATTTTCTTGTTCGTATCCCGATATACCAATGTAGGTCAGCATACCGATAGTGTTGCTCATCTCACAACTACTAACATGTATTGCAGTCACTACCCAAACCATACACAATCAGATTAACGTTAAGAAAAGCATAGTCTTGGCCGGGTTTCCGCCACTGGCCAAACGCTTCAAGGAGAGTCCAGACTTGAATTACAAGACAGATTTCGCCAATGGAACAACCACAGTCGAAGTGACCGGTCGCTTCACATTCGGCGATCATTCGAGCTTTCGCAAACTGATCGAAGAAGTTCGCGGACATGGCTCGTCCACGCTTGTTCTGGACATTTCCGGTGTCGATTTCATTGATTCCGCCGGTCTTGGCATGTTGCTGCTTGCACGCGACGAGGGCGAAAAATCCAACACAAACGTCATCCTTCGTGGCGCACAGGGACAGGTCAAGCGCATGCTTGAAGTTGCCCGCTTCGATACCTTGTTCCAGCTGGAAAACTAATCAATGCCTGTTGGCCGCGATTCACGTGCAAAGTACTTGGTTGCCGTGCCGCAATCCGTCGCGCAACGGGACCTCTCAAAGCTTGTCGCCGACAATAACCTGTGGGACGCGACAGAAGTTGTTTCGGCCAAATACATATCCGGGCAATCGCCCGAGGATTTTTCCAGCCAACGGCGCTTTTCATTTTGTATTTTGCCATCACAGGTCGGTCGCGATTGGCTTGGCAGCCTGATCCGTCTGAATTGTGACACCTTTGTTGAATGTTTCCCGGAACTCGACCTTGGCGACTTGGCGCCGCTTGTCGGGAAGAAATCACTGCCAAAACATGACCTGCTGGTCTGTCTTTCAACACGCAGCGCCTATCATTTGCCAGTGGCACGCAAATTTGTGACCAGCCTTCGCCATCGCGGTCTGATTGGTGATGGCGTCGCGTCCTCTGTTGAAATGGCCGTTCAGGAAGCATTCGCCAACTCGCTCATACATGGCAATCTGGAACTTGCAACCGGTGGCCATCTGTCGATGGATCGCTTCAAGGAGCTCGGCGAAGAAACCGAACGCCGCCTTGCATCCGGCCACCATGGCGCCCGTGCGATTATCCTGACAGCACGTCGGCGCAAAAATGGCCAAGTCGTCATCACCATCAATGATCAGGGCAACGGATTTTCACCGCCTGATGCAAACGCAACCGCCCCGATTTCGCGTAAGGACACGACCTTTGGCCGCGGCCTCCCCCTGATCAGAAGCCTGTGTCACTCTGTGAATTTTCTGCGGGATGGCCGAACGATCGAACTGACTTTTGATGACAGTCAAAGCACGACGGCGTTAGGCGACACGGCATTCCTCAATGATCTTGAAACGCGCCTGACGACGTCGCCCGACGCACTGCGCATTGCGCAGAACGCAACGATCCTGATTGCCGACGACACCCTTTTGTCGCGTGAAATCATTGCGTCCTACCTTCGGGCTGACGGGTTTACCAATCTGGTTTTTGCCAAGGATGGCGAAGATGCGATTGCCCAGATCAAGGCGCATAACCCCGATCTGATCATTCTTGATATCATCATGCCGAAACTGGATGGTTATGCCGTGTGCAAGGCCGTCCGTGCTGATCCTGCATTTGCAAAAACCCCGATCATCGCCCAAACCGCCCTTGAGGAGAACGAAGGGCGCACGCGCATTTTCGATGACGGGGCAACCGACCTTATCCTCAAACCGCTCAACAAGGCAGAGCTGATTGCACGCACCAAGATCCATCTCGAAAACCGGCTGCTGGTTCAGCAACTTCAGGCCTATCAGGCACGCACCCAGTCGGAACTGGAACTTGCGCGCAACATGCAGGAAAACCTGAACCCGACACCGGAACACTATCGTGGGGTCGGCATGGATTACGGCATGCGGATCAGTGCGACATTCCAGATGTCCTCGGAACTTGGTGGCGACATGTGGGGGCTGGTGCCAATTGATGCCCATCGGCTTGGCGTTTATATCGTTGATTTCGCAGGTCACGGGCTTGGTGCGGCACTCAACACATTCCGCCTGCATTCCCTGATATGGTCCGAACAAGTCGACGATCAAACGCCCGATGTGTATTTGCAGCGGCTTAATCGTCATCTCAAGGGGCTTTTACCTGTCGGGCAATATGCGACAATGCTGTATGGCATCGTTGATCGACAGAACAACACATTTGCCTATGCCAGTGCCGCCTGTACGTCACCTGTTCTGGGCAACACTGCGACTGGCGAGGCACGCTATCTTGATGGTTCCGGGGTGCCACTTGGTGTTATCAGGGACGCCCGCTATGAAACCCGAGAAGTCCCGTTCGACAAGGACAGCTTCCTGCTGCTTTACAGCGACGCACTGATCGAAACAACCTTGGACAATGGTCAGTTTCTCTGTGAGGCAGGCTTGCTCAAGATGTTGCAAGACACCGTTCTGGAAGGCGGTCGTGACATTGACCTTGCCGCACAGATTGCCGATCAGTTCATGGACCGTGCACCGGCAAAGCTTGATGATGATTTCACGATCGTTTCCCTGCAAGCAGCAAATATCCCGTCTGCTGGCTAGCCCCCTACATGATCAGGAAACGCCGCCCCCACGACCGATGGTGGATCGGATCAGGTCGCCGAACGGCTCGACATCACCCCATATGACCTGTGTGTGATCAAATGTCGATTGCGGTCGGGTCTCGCGGTCATCATGCGAAACGGTATGCATACGGCTTGCAACCACGGTGCGTATCAGGTTGGCAAGCCCCTTGCGCGCGCCGGCATGATAGGGTTCAGCGGCAAGAACAGCACCAAGTTGATCAAGTGCGCGCATCTTGTCCCGGCATCCCAGCAAGTCAGCCGCAAGCACACGCAACTCCCGCGCATCGGGACGCAGGCTGATGGCGATTTCAAGATGTTCAAGCCCAAGATCACGGCGGCCGGTCTGGATATAAACCCTTGTCAGGCCCAGATGCGTCGCCCCATCAAGGTCATCAATCAGCAATGCCCGGCCAAACGCATTCAGCGCAAGATCACAAAGACCAAGATCTAGCAGAACATGGCCCAGCACACGAAGGCGGGCGGGCTGGTCGGGAAGACTGTCGATCAGACCGCGCAGACGGGTGCGGATTTCTGGGGCAAGTTCGATATCGCCCGTAATCGCCATTGCGGATGTTTGCAAAATCTCTGTCTGCGACGACATGGTCAACGGCCTCGTTCCCGCCAAAAATCGGGACCGGTGGTTGTGTCATTTCACAAAGTACCGTTCCCGCTTTGGACAGAGTAGCGCCATCTGGTTGCAGGAAGATTAACCGAGTCGCAGCTTATCGCGTCCAAGGGCCGAGGTTTACGGCACTTGGCCCGACGTCACTTGCCAACACCTTCGACCAACGCATCAAGTTTGACTTCGCGAACCGGGCGGGCAAAGAAATACCCCTGCATCAGCCGACCACCCAACGTGATGATCACATCGCGCTGGTTGTCGTTTTCGATCCCTTCCAGCACGCAATCAATGCCAAGGTTCCGGCACATATCAATCACCGTCTTGACGATACGGCGGCTGCGTTCGTTGTGTGACAGCGGGGCGACAAAGCTGCGATCAACCTTGAGCACGTCAAATTCAAGTTCGTGGACATAGCGCAGGCTGGAATAACCGATGCCGAAATCATCAAGCGCGATGCGCGCCCCATGATTGCGCAAATACCGAATGCTGGTCCGGGCGGCCTCAAAATCACGCAAGAACGCCGTTTCAGTGACTTCAAAGGTCAATCTTCCCGGGTCGATGCGATGCTTTTTGATCTCGTCGATCAGCCACTCGACCGTATCGGACAGAACAATATCGCGCGCCGAAAGGTTAAACGATACGGGCAGGTTTTCCGGCCAGTCCTGCATATCGACCATCAGCTTTTCGAACAGTACCCGTGTCAGAAAACCGACTTGGCCCGTCTTTTCTGCTACTGGAAAGAACGTGCCTGGCGAAACCGCCCCCATCTGGGAACTTTCCCAACGCGCAAGCGCCTCAAGCGAGCTTACCTGCCCGGATCGAATGTCAAATACCGGTTGGTAATGCAGGCTGAGCTCAGTCGATAAATCCGCCTTGCGCAGCGCCTGTTCGATCTGGGAGTCATGGCGGATCAATGTTTCGTGGTGGGCGGCAAACAAAACCGCCTCGCCGCGCGCATTCTTTTTCGCATGATAAAGTGCAAAGTCAGCCCGCTCGAACAGGCCGTTTGGACTGCGCGCCACTGTGGGATAAGTCGCAAACCCCAGTGATGCCGAAACCTGCACGGTCACACCATTCAGCACAAACGGACGATTGAGCGCATCACAAAGCTCCTTGCCAAGGGCAATCAGTTCGAGTGCATCGTCATAGCCCTTAAGCAACAATCCGAACTCATCCCCGCCCAAGCGCGCCAGAAGCGTCTCCTGACCAAGGACTTTGCGAAGCCGCCTGCCCGCCTGCTGCAACAGTTCATCGCCCGACGGATGCCCGTGCACGTCATTGACCGGTTTGAAACCGTCCAGATCAATCATCGCCACCGCGAATGTTTCATTCTCGGCGGCAGCATTCACCGTATCTTCCAGCACGGAAAAAAAGGCCCGGCGGTTGGATAAACCGGTCAACGGATCAATCAGCGCCAATGCCTCGTTCTGGCACGACAGTTCGATCATCGTCTGGTGCTGTGCTTCAAGGTCGTTCTGGGTCTGGATCAGGCCAGAAAAATTGGCATAAAAGCTTCGGATGATCTGAATGATCATCAACGACACAAGCGCCATGTTTACCGCGATCGCGACATAAACTTCGTTGCCGCTGGTCCCGAAGAAGAACACGAAGGTGCCCAGCACAATCGCAACAACCAGCAATGCCGCAGGCGGGAAATTCACCAGACAGAAAATACAGCCAACAACGGTGATCGATATGAAATAGGCAACGTGGCCGCGCTGATAGGCGTCGCCATAATCAAACATCGTGATCGCCCAAAGGGTGAACAGGACGGATATCACGACTGCCAGCACCCTGATGCGCTTCAGATGTTTGATACAGACATCAATGTCATCGATATCAACGCGGGCGCGATTCCAGGCAACCGCACGAAAAATACAAATCACACCGAGAACAATCACAGCATGGACTGTCATCCAGTCGGGTGCTGTTCCATAATGGGTGTAAGCAAGGGCCACCGCGTTGGCCAGCAGCAGCATGTAAAGGACAGGTATCTGACGCGAAAGCGCACCAACCTGCGCGCGCAACAGTTCCGGCTTGTCTGTCCGAATTTTTAACGTGTCGGCAAAACCTTGCCAGAAACTACCGGCTGCCACTTGTCCCAGACCTAACGCGTTCTTTATCCCGAAAAAATACTATACAGGAAAAGTGCGACCGAACATCACTGATTGCAAGCGGCGTCTAAATACACCGGCCTAGAATATCCGGGATCTGTTTGTTTTGGCGAAGGCTTGGTTACTTCTTGGCTGTCCGACCCTTCTGCGCCTGTGAACGGCGCGCAGCCGCAAGCGCCAACGTGGCAAATTCAAGAAGTTGTTCTTCGTTATCAAGCCATTCACCGGGCACTTCGAAATAAGACAGGGTCACCGGCCTTCCCGACGGCACGGCAAATGGCTGCATCCCCATCGCATCAAACCGGCCCTTGGTCTGTGCGTCTCCTTTGAGATACAGGACATCATCGGAAATGATCGCAAAGAAGGCGCCGTCACAATAAAGCCCGACGGCGCCAAACATCCGTCTGGGCCTGATATGCCCCAAAGGTGCCAGAAGCTCTGACACCAGCAGAACGAACTCGTTATCGACCGATGCCATTAAGGATCTCGCCTTCCACACCTTCGGAAATCAGATAATCACGCAATGACCGCCCCGGGACCGGGCGAAAGCGCGATGTCGATATCTCCATATGCGCAATCCGGTCGGCCCGAAAAACGCGAAAGGCCTCGCGCAACTCGCACCAGCTGGCCAGAAGCCACGTACTGCCGAAAAACAACATGCCAAGCGGCCAGACCCGGCGACGGGTATTGTCACCCTTTGCATCGGTATAATCGATATCAATCAGAAACCGTTCGCGGATGGCCCGCCTGAGGTCCGGCATCGAAATGGCAATCGGTTCCTGCGCAATTTCGGCAATCGCAATCGGGACACCCCCGACCAGACCACGGATTTTTTCCGGCAACACAGCCTCGATCTTGGTCAGGGCATCACCAGCGGCACGCGCCATCTGCGGATCGGTCCAGCTTTGAACCATGCGGGCCGCAACAACAAGCGCCTCAATCTCGTCGGCATCAAACATAAGCGGCGGCAAGTCATACCCATCGCGCAGGATATAGCCCACGCCCGCCTCCCCTTCGACCGGAACACCCGATGCGGCAAGGTCGCGAATGTCGCGGTAAATGGTGCGTTCGGAAACTTCAAGTTCCTCGGCCAGGTCACATGCGCGGCACAATTTGCGTCGGCGCAAGATTTGAACAAGGCGAAATAATCGGTCAGCCCGTCTCATGATCACTCCTTTGTCATCCTGCCCCAAAAATTATCATACCGCTCCTGACAGGCTCCTGTCAGGAGGGATGTGCAACTATTGACAAATCGGGACAGGATTTACCCCCAACGTCAGGAGCATGACGATGAAAGTCACCAACGCCTATCAGATCATCATCACCGAAAAATTCACCCAAAGCCGCGCCTTTTACAAAAAGCTCGGCTTCACACCGGTCTTTGACGGTGACTGGTATTGCCAGCTTGTCTGGCCGTCCGCACCATCCGTTCAGCTTGGCCTGATGAAGCAAGGTCACGAAACCCAGCCCGCCATGTTCCAGGCGGCCACCATCGGCGAAGGAACGGTTCTTACGCTGGAAGTCGAAGAAGCCCGCGATGCAGCGGATGAATTGCGTGAAGCCGGGTTTGAATTCGCCCTTGATCTTCGCGATGAACCATGGGGCCAGCGCCATTTTGCCCTTCTTGACCCCAATGGCGTGCGCATCGACATCGCAAGTGCCACCGCCGAACTTTCCCCGGAATATGCCCAGCAGTTCAAGGAAACCGGCGAAGGCGTACTTGCCTGACCTCCCTCGCGCACCAAGCCCCGCATACTTTCTGCCAACGGCCTGCCCAAGTGGCGGGCCGTTTCCCCTAACCGAGCATCTTTGCAAACCGGGATATCGCCGTCGCGGCATCGGCAATGTTCTGGCTTTGGGTACGTCCGGAACTTTTGCGCGGCTTGAAGTCATGTTCGCCGTCTTCAACCCAGTGAAGGGCAATACGATCCGAAAGCCCGTAACCTGCAATCTCATCGGGACTGCCAAACGGGTCGCGCGTACCATGACAAATCAAGCTCGGCGTTTTCAGGGTTTTAAGGTGTTCTGTCCGCAGGTTTTCAGGCTTGCCCGGTGGATGGAATGGATAGCCAAGGCAGACAAGGCCGGCGACACCAAGATCATCTGCCACCATGCTGGCGATCCGTCCGCCCATGGATTTTCCACCGATGATCAACTTCTCTGGCCCACCGAGTGCGCGAACAACTTCACCGTAATACTCGATCAAAACCGGTGCCCGATCCGGCCCACGCTTTTTGCCATCAGTCCGGCGTTTCGCCATATAGGGGAACTCAAAGCGTGCAACGCGTAAACCCGACTTGGCCAGTTCGCCCACCATTTCGTTCATGAACGGGCTATCCATAGCGGCCCCGGCCCCATGGGCCAGAACAATCGTTCGGGCAGCATTCTTATCACCATCAAACTGGAAATGGATTGGATCGGTGCTCAAAACAGGTTCCCTACTGACTGCCGTATGTTGCTTAACGTCATACAGAACCCGCCGATATTCTCCAAGTCCGACATGGCCTTCATCCGGCGGGATCACGCAAATACTCGCATCCATCGCACAAGCTGGCTATAATTGCGATCCTCACCTTGACGCCCCCCACAGGCGCCAGCACGCCATCACATCGCGCCACCCGCGATCAGATGCCTTCCATCCATGACAAAGGCCGCATCGTGTCATCCGAACCAACGTCACCGATCATAAATCCCCCCAAAGAACGGCTTGGCCGTCTAACGAAACCGGTTCAGTGGTTATTGCTGATTTCGACCTCCGTCGTGTTTTCGGTTCTGCTCCATCATTGGCAAGTCCCTGCCTCACTTCTGGTGGGGCCGATGATCATCGGCATTCTGATGGGCACCAATGGCGCAACCATTGCCGCCCCCAAGCAACTTTATCTTGGCGCGCAATCGGTGTTGGGCGTGATGATCGGTGGCTCAATGACCATCGGGATTTTGACATCCTTTGCCACCGACTGGCCGATGATCCTTGGCGTTACCGGCGTCACTTTGCTTGCCAGCAGCTTCTTGGGCTGGATCCTGTGCGTCAAACAGGTCCTGCCCGGAACCGCAGGCATCTGGGGATCAACGCCGGGTGCGGCATCGGCCATGGTCATCATGGCAGACGCCTTTGGCGCGGATGCAAGGCTGGTGGCCTTCATGCAGTATGTGCGTGTGGTGATCGTTGTCGGTGTCGCGTCCAGTGTCGCCAATTTCTGGGTTGATCCGGAAACGCTGGCAGCCATGGGGCCCCATGACTGGTTCCCGGCTTTTGACCCGGCCGGTTTTGCCCTGACACTCAGTCTGGTGGTTGCCTGCTGCTTTGTCGGTCAAAAAGTACGTCTGCCATCCGGTCCGCTTCTGGTGCCGATCATTGTTACCATGATCCTGCATGTCAGCGGTTTTTTCGATGTCGTCCTGCCGGAATGGTTTCTCGGCCTGACCTACGCCATGATCGGCTGGGTAATCGGTTTGAAATTCACCCCACCGGTCCTGCGCCACGCAGCACACGCACTTCCCAAAATCCTGTTATCGATCTTTGTACTGATCGGCTTCTGTGCCGGAATTTCGGGGCTTTTGGTGTATTTCATGGATGTCGATCCACTTACCGCCTATCTCGCCACCAGTCCGGGCGGCCTTGATTCTGTTGCCATTATCGCGGCCAGCACGAATGTCGACCTGTCCTTCATACTCGTGCTGCAGGCAACACGCTTTTTCATGGTGCTGGCCTTTGGGCCGCCCCTGGCACGGCTGGTCGCCCGGCGCACCGCCCATTTGACAGGTCAGAACGCCGGGCAATAAACTGTATCAGGCTTAAACCCGAATGCGGCGAAATACGCCCGACGCCGTCATAACGCCAAGGATCACCAGAACCACTGCCAGAACCAGTGCCAGGTTGCCCGGTTCCCCCAACAGGATCACACCGCCAAGTGCGGTCAGGGCCGGGGTCATCGCGCCGAAGGCCGATGCCCCGGTCGATCCGATATGGCGTACGGCTAGGCCATAGGTAATCACCGCAACACATCCGGCCAGAAGCCCCTGGGCGGTTAGCAACATCATGATATCCCCCATCGGCGCATCGCCAATGGTGGTGCCGGTAAACAGCGCGATAATCGCCATCACGACAAACGACCAGAAACCGACAAAGGATGCGGCTTCAAGCGCGCCAAGGCCACTTTGACGCATCGCATGCGTATAACACGCCCACATAAAGGCCCCGGCCGATACAAGACCATAGCCCATCAGCATGTCATCACTGATCACACCGGCGGGTTTCAGCGCCACAAGCGAAGCCACACCAATCACCACGGCGGCATAGCCAACGATGCGGACCTTGCCCGGACGTTCACCAAACAAAAGCATGGCGATCAGAACCGCCCACACGGCCATCACACCGGGCAAAAGAATGCCAACATGACTTGCCGGGACAAACTCAAGGGCGCTTGCAACCATCAGGGTGTAAAACGCACCGGAACCAACGATCATCAAAAGGCCATTGGTCATTGAAAGGCCCTTGGGCCAGATGCCTTTTCTTATCCAGATCGGGGCAAGCAGGACAAAAGGCACAACAAAACGCATCAGGCCAATATCAACGGCAGTAAAGCTTGACGTCATGGCATAGCGGGTGGCAATCAGCCAACCGGCCCAGATGCAAACCGTCGCAAGCGCGGCGGTCACACCAACCAATCGGCTTTCCGTCGCACCGGTGGCAGAGAGCGCGGAAGTTTCAGACATAACAGGTTATCCAGTAAGGGGTTGATTTTGCCCAAATCAGAGCATTTCTTGCGCACCGCAGCAACCCCTTTGACCTGGGGTCAGCTATGCAAAGCAAAAACGGCGCGAGGTTTCCCCCGCGCCGTTTGCATGTTCAGTGAACTGATTTCTGATCAGATGCCGAATTCGGCGAAGAAATCGTTGCCCTTGTCATCAATGACGATGAAGGCCGGGAAGTCTTCGACTTCGATCTTCCAGACGGCTTCCATGCCAAGTTCCGGATATTCGTGAACGTCGACTTTCTTGATGCAATCCTGTGCCAGACGGGCTGCCGGACCACCGATAGAGCCAAGATAGAACCCGCCATATTTGGCGCAGGCATCCTTGACCGCCTTTGAACGGTTACCCTTGGCAAGCATCACGAACGAGCCGCCAGCGGCCTGGAACTGTTCAACATAGGCATCCATACGACCGGCCGTGGTCGGACCGAACGAACCTGAAGGCATGCCTTCGGGCGTTTTTGCCGGGCCCGCATAGTAAACTGGATGGTTTTTAAGGTATTCCGGCATCTCTTCGCCGGCATCAAGACGTTCCTTGATTTTGGCATGCGCGATATCACGGGCCACGATCACGGTCCCGGTCAGCGACAGACGGGTTTTGACCGGATATTGCGACAGCTGCTTGCGGATTTCATCCATCGGACGGTTCAGGTCAACCTTGACCACTTCGTCATCAAGATGCTCGTCGGTGACCTGCGGCAGATATTTCGCCGGATCATGTTCGAGATCCTCGATAAAGATACCGTCCTTGGTGATTTTACCCAGAATCTGACGGTCGGCAGAGCACGACACACCCAGACCAACCGGGCAGCTTGCGCCATGACGCGGCAGACGGATCACGCGCACATCGTGGCAGAAATACTTGCCGCCGAACTGCGCGCCGATGCCCATTTCGCGGGTCATCTCAAGGATCTTCTGTTCCCATTCCAGATCGCGATAGGCCTGACCATGATCGCCACCTTCGGTCGGAAGGTTATCGTAATAACGGGCTGACGCCATTTTCACGGTCTTAAGGCACGCCTCAGCCGACGTCCCGCCAATAACGACCGCCAGATGGTATGGCGGGCAGGCAGAGGTGCCGAGCGTACGGATTTTTTCATCCAAAAACTTGCGCAGGCTTTCCGGGTTCAGAAGCGCCTTGGTCTGCTGGAACAGGAAGGTCTTGTTGGCAGACCCGCCGCCCTTGGCCATGAACATGAATTTGTATTCATCGCCCTTGGTCGCATAGAGGTCAATCTGAGCCGGAAGGTTCGAGCCGGTATTCTTTTCCTCGAACATATTTTTCGGCGATACCTGCGAGAAACGCAGATTGTGTTTCTGATAGGCCTGCCAGATGCCCTTGGACAGGGCTTCTTCATCGGAACCATCGGTGATGACTTTGCCACCGCGTTTGCCCATGACGATGGCCGTACCGGTATCCTGACACATCGGCAAAACGCCGCCCGATGCGATGGAGGCGTTCTTCAAAAGATCCATCGCCACGAACTTGTCGTTCGGGGTGGCTTCTTCGTCATCAAGGATTTTGCGCAACTGTTCGAGATGCCCCGGACGCAAAAGGTGCGAGCAATCAAAGAAAGCCTGAAGGGTCAGTTTCTCGATCGCTTCGGGTTCGACTTTCAAATAGGTCTCGCCATTGACGTCAACGGTCGAAACACCCTCGTCCCCGATCTTGCGGTAAGGGGTGGTGTCCTTCCCCTGCTCAAACATGGGTTTATAGACAAAATCACTCATCGGAAGGTTCTCGTCTCTCTCAAAAACAAGGTGGGTTTGTTCTTTGTGTGGCTGGTTTTAGCGCCAAATGGATCAAATTGCCACGATACATTAGCGTAACACGCCCTGCCCCGGACGCGGGAAACATCAACGGGGATCAGGCAAAGAAAAAGGGCGGATCAAGCCCGCCCTGTATATCTTCTATTTCTTGCGGAACGCATCAAGTGCGATGACCTCGCCGGTTTCATTGGCATCCGGCTTGGGTTTTTTGCGCGATTTGGATGGCTCGGTCACGAGCGTCGGCGCACCGTCTTCGCCCTCAATCAGATCGGCATCAAGATCATCATCTTCGTCATAATCGAAATCTGCGTCATCCATTTCTTCTTCGACGCTGAATGTCAGCATGAAGTTGGCGGACGGATCGACAAAGGCCAGCATCGCGTCATAGGGCACGACAACCGTGGTCGGCATGCCATCAAAGCTCATTCCGACCGAGAAGTGATCATCTTCGGATTTCAGATCCCAGAACCGGTGTTGCAAGACAACCGTGATGTTGTCTGGATGCGCCTTGCGCTGACTTTCAGGCAGGGCCACACCGGGATGGTTGGTCTGGAACGTGATGTAATAGTGATGCTCTCCGAAAAGGCCCTCTTCGGCCACACGCGCGAGGATATCTTTCACCACACCGCGCAGCGCCTGGTCGACCATAAGATCGTAGCGGAATTCTTCCGGTTCTTGCATCAGTAATCCTGTATCTGGCGGAACCACCGGCAATGTCCAGCGCGTCCCGTCATTGTCATATAGCATCTCTGCACGCCAATTACATCTTGGCGTGTTTGATAATCACTCTATTCATAACGAAGCGGGAAAGAAATACAAGAGTGGGGCGTTCTGTTGCTAGGTGCCCCGTCCCCCACCAAATTACCGCTCCCGGCAACCGGAATTTCGCTTTGGTGCTAGTACCGCTTAGGCGGCAACAGCAACCGGAGCATTGTTGTCGTTTGCATTTACAAACATTGGCCCGATGCGGTGGTACCATGCCGAGCGCCCACATTGACTTTTACTGCTCACGTCGATCCTATTTCGGCCCCACGAAGATTGTCTGAGTCGGACAACCGATAAATTTGGTGGAGCCGCCGGGTACCGCCCCCGGGTCCGTAAAGCCTATTCTGTCACGCAGTTTAGCGCCGTAGTCGGGTTGCCCCGACAGCCCCTATATAGGGCAAACGCCCCCCTTTTCACAAGGGGAATCGGGAAATCTTTTTTTGATTTTTAAGGGAACATTTTAGGGTCGGGCAAAGTCCGATTGCCCGTTTTACGCGATATCACACCCGACGGAAGGTATCGGGATAATCGATCACAAGCCCCGCATCATCGATCTCAAGCTCGGCAGAGAAATTGCGAAACAGCCCCTCATAGCGGTAACGACGATCCGGGATCAGACAGGTGTAACGTTGTGGCGCACTACGTGGCAGGAAATCGCCCTCTATCTGGCTTGGAAGCGGGACATAGGCCGCCGAAATTTCCCGCGCCTCGCCCTCGACCAGTTTTAATCGTTTGATAGGAAGCATGTTTGTCGCAGGCGTTATGCCGATATCGACATCAAAGCACCCCGCCAAAGACGGCAATTCCCGCTTTGCAATGCAGTCAAACCAGTTTCCCTTCCCATCCGAGGTCACATGCATCTGCGCCCCGCCGATATAACTTACCTTGACCTCGCGTGTCGCGAACGCAGCATCCGTCACCACAAGGTAAGACCCGCCATAATGACCATGTCGCGTCCCGACCACGACTCCTTCAAGCTCTATCCCGTCCGGATCAGACTGACAGACACAGTGCTCAAGACCGTTTCCATCCCAATCAACCCACTGAACAGTTTTTTGCAAAATCAACACTCCCATACGGCAAACGTGCCCAAAATTCAGATAGTTGAGTATATCCACTGTTCCCAAGTTTACCTGACCACTCCTGACACCTCCTGTCAGCAGAAACAGTTCAAATAACGGTCCGGCAAAGATCGGATGGCGTCGCTTGCCCGTGACCATCGACCTGACTATGCTGCGACAAAAGTGATTCTTAAAATGCAGGACTGAGCATGCAGCAATATCTTGATCTGATGCGTCTGGTGCGTGACACCGGCACGCGCAAGGAAGACCGGACGGGTACTGGCACGGTTTCGATCTTTGGTCACCAGATGCGCTTTGACCTTTCCAAGGGCTTCCCGCTGGTCACCACCAAAAAGCTGCATCTGAAGTCGATCATTCATGAATTGCTGTGGTTCCTTGATGGCGACACCAACGTCAAATACCTGCAGGATAATGGTGTGCGCATCTGGAACGAATGGGCCGATGAAAATGGCGACCTTGGCCCGGTTTATGGTGGCCAGTGGCGTTCATGGCGCGGCGCGAACGGCGAAACCATCGACCAGATCACCGGCCTAATTGACCAGATCAAAAACAATCCCGATTCCCGCCGCCTGATCGTATCGGCCTGGAACGTTGCAGACGTGCCCAACATGGCGCTGCCACCATGTCACTGCCTGTTCCAGTTCTATGTTGCTGATGGCAAATTGTCCTGCCAGCTCTATCAGCGCAGTGCGGATATTTTCCTGGGTGTGCCGTTCAACATTGCATCCTATGCGCTGCTGACCATGATGATTGCGCAGGTCTGTGATCTGGACGTGGGTGATTTTGTCCATACCCTTGGCGATGCGCACCTCTACACCAACCACCTTGATCAGGTCGAAGAACAGCTGTCGCGTGATACCCGCCCGCTTCCGACCATGAAGATCAATCCCGCCGTCAAATCGATCTTTGATTTCAAGTATGATGATTTCGAACTGACCGGCTATGACCCGCATCCGCACATTGCTGGCAAGGTTGCTGTCTGATGTCGGGTCCGAAGATTGAACGGGTTGCCGTGGTTGCGGCGGCCGCCAATGGCGCAATTGGCAAGGATGGCTGGATGCCGTGGGAACTGCCCGAAGACCTCAAACGGTTCAAGGCGCTCACCCTTGGCAAACCAATGATCATCGGGCGCGTAACGTTCGAGGCGATCGGTCGCCCCCTTCCGAAACGCACATCGATTGTTGTCACCCGCGACACCGACTGGTCCTTTGACCACGAAAATGTGAGGGTTTGTAACAATATCGAAGAAGCCATTGAATTGGCAGACGAAATCGCGGTGCGGGATGGCGTCAATGAAGTGATCATTGGTGGGGGTGCGCAAATCTATCACCTCGCCCTGCCGTTCACGACCCGTTACGAGCTGACCGAAGTCCATGCCGAAATTGAGGGCGACACCTTCCTTGATCCGCTGCCCGCCGATCAATGGCGCGAAACCAAGCGTCAGAAGATCGATAATCCTGACGGCCCGGATTACAGCTTTGTAACCCTGGATCGGATCGCGTCGCAACCCCAAGATTACGGGCAAATCACAAGCTCTTATTGATTTTGCGGCCAGGTCAGCCCATCTTCAAAGCAATTACAGAACATTCGTTCCAAAGTACGGATCTGATCGAAGGAACTGCCAATGCCACGGCCACGTGCGTTTGATGAAGAAAGCGTTCTTGATAACGCCATGAACATCTTCTGGAGCAAGGGGTTTGAAGCGACCTCTATTCAGGATCTGGTCAATGAAACCGGCCTGAACCGGGCGAGCATGTATGCAAGCTTTGGCGACAAGAAGGCGCTGTTCCTGCGTGTCCTTGATCATTACAGCCAGAAAATCAGCACTGAACGCTTTGCCGATCTGCGCAATATCGAAGATGGTCGCGCCGCGATTGAAAAGACATTCCGTGACGCGGCCAAAACCGGCACCGCAGAAGGACGGCACAAAGGCTGCCTGATGGTGAATTCAGGCATGGAGCTTGCCCCGCACGATCCGGAAACCGCCGCCATCGCCCATCAGGCATTCCGTCGGGCTGAGGATACCTTTGCCGCCGCACTGAACCGCGCAGTTGGTCAGGGCAAAATTGCCAAAGGCAAGAATGTCCGCGCCCTTGCGCGCTTCTTGGCTGGATCGTTTCAGGGGGTTCAACTGATGTCGCGCCGTGGTGCGGATCAGGAAACCTTGAACGACTATTGCGAAACCATTCTGGCAGCACTCGACTAAACCTGCGCGATTTTTCGTAACCGTTTCTGGTTGCGCATTTTCCTGCACTCCTTGATAGTCACGCGCTTGTTTCAATGCCCACACATCGGGTGCAAAAGCCGGATATATCATGATACGCAGCGACACGTTCTGGGACTCGGCCGCCGACAAATACGCCCGCAAACCGATCGGCAATGAAGCCGCCTATGCGCAAACCCTTGATCGCACGCGCGCCTATCTTTCCCCGGATCAGAACGTCCTGGAAATCGGGTGTGGCACTGGCACCACGGCCCTGAAACTTGCCCATAGTGTCGGGCAGCTGACCGCCACCGATATTTCCGCACGCATGATCGAAATTGCCCAGGGCAAGGCCAAAGATCAGGCGACCAACAATGTCACCTTTGCCCAAAAGACGATTGATGACATCGCCCAAGGGTCAGAGCGCTTTGACGTGGTGCTTGGCTTTAACATCCTGCATCTGCTTGATCAGCCGAAAGTTGCCATTGCCGCGCTACATAAGGTCATCAAGCCGGGTGGCATGTTCATCACCAAAACACCCTGCCTTGGTGAAAAGCTTTGGTATCTCAAGCCCCTGATCTGGGTCATGCAGAAACTTGGCAAGGCGCCGCGCGTTCATTTTCTGAATTATGCCCGCCTTGAGGGCATGATCCAATCTGCCGGATTTTTGGTGATCGAAACCGGCTCCTATCCGGCCAGCACAGGATCACGTTTCATCGTCGCCAAACGGGTATAACAACACTTCCCGAGACAACATCCTCCATCACGGTTCAGTGATGACGGTTCTTTGTTGTTGATTTATAGAATGATCGTTCCATAATTGATCTCAATTAAACCTGACCCAAGTCATGAGGAACGAAATGTCTGCAATTACCCCGCTGATGCCGCGCCAAAAGGTGCCATCCCTGTCCGTCCCGCTTGTTGGTGGCGGCACATGGTCGCTTGCCGACCAAAGTCCGGAAAACTTCACCATGGTCGTTTTCTATCGCGGCCTGCATTGCCCGATCTGCGGCAAATACCTCAAGGACCTCGATACCAAGCTGGCAGACTTTGCCAAGCGCGGTGTGAACGTCGTTGTCGTCTCGTCCGATGGCGAAGATCGCGCGACCGAAGCCAAGGCGAAGTGGGAGCTTGAGAATATTGACCTTGGCTATGGCCTTGATCTTGATAACGCGCGCGAGTGGGGTCTTTATATCTCGACCTCGAACGGTGTGACGTCGAGTGGCTATGAAGAACCTGCTGTTTTCTCGGAACCTGGTCTGTTTTTGGTGCGTCCGGATGGCACGCTTTATTTCGGGACTGTTCAGACCATGCCGTTTGCCCGTCCGGCATTCGATCAGATCCTTGGCGCGCTGGATTTCGTGATAGCCAAAAACTATCCGGCACGCGGCGAAGTGATTGATCATACCAATCCCTAAACCCACGACCAAAAGCCGATAAAATGCCAAAGGGCCGGTTCCAAGGCGCAGGAACCGGCCCTTTTATTCTTCATACAATTGGATTGATTCGATTAACCCGCCATTGCAGCGGCAAAATGCGGTGCATCCAGTTCCTGTGCACGCTGATAGGCCGGGCGGGCATCAATCCGGGCGATGTAGGCCTCGAATTCCGGATACTTCGGAAGAATGCCAAACATGCAGCCAAACCGAATGGTCGAACCAAACACCACATCAACGGTGGTGAAGTTCTTCCCCATCAGCCACGGGTCGGCCTTGCCAACAAAATCGACCAGAATGGGCACCAGCGTTTCCCAGTCGCGATAGGAATTCTGGCTGCTGTCTTCTGCCGTGTACTGACGCACGCGGTCGATCATGGCCGGTTCGATGGTGGACGGTGAAAAGAACAACCAGCGCAGATATTCACCGCGTTTCGGATCATCCAATGCCGGGGCCAGGCCGGCCTCGGGATACAGATCGGCCAGATAGCAGCAAATGGCGGCAGCCTCGGTTACGACCGTGTCGCCATGCACAATGGTTGGCACCTTGCCAAGCGGATTGAGTGCCAGGAATTCCGGCGTTTGCCCTTCGCCACCCCGGATGTCGACAAGTTTGACATCAAACGGAATGCCCAATTCCTGCAACATCCAATGTACCGTACCGCTTCGTGATGGTACGGCGTGATAAAAGGTCAAGTTCCGCTGTGATGGCATTCTTAAGGCTCCTGCGTTTGCACGTATGATTATGTTTGAAACCCGGCGGCAATTTCCCCTTGTTTCCCAACAATGTAAACCACATGAAAGACAGGTTCCTGACAGCTGTATGTCAGTAGGATATCCACCCTCAAATTGACCACCACACCACATCAGCAGCATTTTATTATATTTAATATTCCTTAATAAAATCACCCCTGAGTTGTATAGTAGCACCCGAAACGATCCAAAGAAGGTCGCCCAGCATCACATCACACAGGGGACTTCACATGGCCAAACGCAGACTGATTGTATTTTTCGACGGCACCTGGCAGGAACCCGCCAACACGCCTGAACCGACCAACGTCGTCAAACTTCTGCGCGCGGTGCCGAGCAGCGACAAGGATGTTTCGCAAATCGTGTTTTATGATCGCGGGGTCGGGACCGGGGGCTACATTAACAAACTTGTTGGTGGCGCCTTTGGCAGCGGCTTGCAGGAAAACGTCATTGATGGCTATCGTTTTTTGGCCAACAATTACCAAAAGGGCGATGAAATCTACATTTTTGGGTTTTCGCGCGGCGCCTTTACCGCGCGCAGTCTGGCCGGACTGATCGGTTTGTGCGGTCTTTTGACTCCGCCTTATCTCGGCCATCCACTTCAAAAGGATGTAGCGAGTATTGTCGGGTCCGACCTGTCATCTGAGGAAAAGAAAGCTCGCGTCGACGCATTACCGGTCAAAGCCCAGAAGGACATCCCCATCGAATGTGTTGCCGTATGGGATACCGTTGGTTCGCTCGGCATCCCAGGCGATTGGGGGCGTTTGGTTATCCCCAAGAACTATCATTTTCATGACGTGGAACTGGGCAAGCACATTCGCGTCGCATTGCATGCAATGGCAATTGATGAAAAACGCAGCGCCTTCTCTCCGACCTTGTGGGTTAAGAAGATCGGCGAAGCGCCGCCCCAAAACCAGATTGTCGAACAAGTCTGGTTCCCCGGTGTCCATAGCAATGTCGGTGGATCTTATGATGATTGCGGACTTTCAGATATCACACTTGACTGGATGGCAAAGCGGGTAGCCAAGCATACCGGTCTCAAGCTTGATAATGCGGCGCTCAAATCACAGATTTCACCAGCCGTTGATGGACGTGGTTACGAAAGCCGGACCAAGATGTACTTTTCATCACACATCTATCCCTACCAGCGGCTGATCAATCAGATCGCGCCAGAAGGAAAAGGCTATCTTGATAAATTGCGTCTAAAATGCCCGAAACTTGATCGCCGCAACATCATTCCCAAAGGTCTTGAGACGATTAATGAGGCCATTCATGTGAGTGCGTTGGAACGCTGGAACATCTCGACCGGTGTTCTCCACGATAACTCAGACGAAGGATCAATCGAACGTATCCTTTATCGCCCATCGAACCTGAATGCGGTGCTTAAGGCCCATTATGCCGGTAAACGTACGCCCAACATCATCAACTGGAGCGGTGCGACCATGCGCAAGGACATTCCATGGCCCGATCAATCGACCCTGGAATAATCGGCGGATCAATCGTCGCCATCTGATCTCTTGCGCGGGCGTAGTACAATCCAAGCCGCGACAAGTGTCAGCAATGCCAAACCAAACCATGTCAGGGCATAGGTCAGGTGGTTGTTGGGGAAGCGAATTTTGGTCAGGCCACCCAGTGGCAGCTTGGCCGGGTTTTCTGCCCCATCACCGTCAATAAAGTATGGTGCAACATTGGTGGCATCCAGCCCCCGCTTGGTCGCCATCGCCTTTACATCGCGCGAATACCAGCGTTCGTCGGACGGCACATTATCGCGCATGAAGGTGCCGACCGGCTCGTTGATGCGAAGCAGGCCGGTGACAGTGACTTCGCCCTCGACCATGCCTTCAGCCCGGGTATCAGGGTCGCGCTTTTCGGTGGGAACAAAACCGCGGTTGATCATGACAATCGTGTCATCATCCCGCAACAGCGGGGTCAAAACCCAGTATCCTGCCCCGTAATCAGTGGCAGTATAGACCTGACTTTCAAGATCGTTGCGATAGGTGCCCGTCACACTCACCTTGCGATATTCATCGCGTGCGCGGGTTACATTTTCCCAGTCATCACGCGCGGGTGCGGCAACCGCATCGCCATGCACGCGCGCATCGACCCGTTCGATCAGATCAAGCTTCCAGGCCCGACGTTCGACCTGCCAATATCCAAGGGCACAGAACCCCGAAAACAATATGGCGGTCAGCATCAGGACAACAATCCGGGTTGTTATGGAGGGGCCTTTTTTCGGGTTATCAGTTGCTTGAGCGGAAACATGGTCGTCGGACATGCCGGGTTCTTTCAAAAAGCAATCTGGTGAAACAAAAAGGGCGCGATCCCCCTAAAGGTATCGCGCCCCCTTCACATATCAAGCAGTCCCTAGCCGAAGCTCGGGATCATGTCGTGATCCATCTGCGGCATCATGTTGGTGTTGAGGTGATACATAACCCACAGTGAACCGGCGATGGCGATTGCCACGATCACAAGGGTAAAGATCAGCGCCAGGAAGTTCCAGCCACCTTCGGATTTGGTGTTCATGTGCAGGAAATAGACCATATGAACAATGATCTGAATAACCCCAAGACCCATCACCCAAAGGGCTGTTGCAACCTTGCTGTCAAGAACACCATCCATGACAAGCCAGAACGGGATCGCGGTCAGAATGACCGAGAGGACAAACCCGATCACATAGCTTTTATAGGTGCCATGTGAGGCCCCACCATCATGATGGTCATCATGTGCGTGTGAATGTGCGCTCATCCCAGAACTCCCAGCAGATAAACAACGGAGAAGACACCGATCCAGACGACGTCAAGGAAGTGCCAGAACATCGACAGGCACATCAGACGACGCTTGTTCTCGACGATCAGGCCGCGCTGGGCCACCTGAACCATAAGAGTTACAAGCCAGATGATGCCAAACGTCACGTGCAGACCGTGGGTCGCCACCAGCGTGTAGAACGCCGACAGGAAACCACTGCGCATCGGGGTCGCACCCAGGCTCCAGAGGTGATGGAACTCGTAAATTTCCAGCCCCACGAAGGCGATACCAAACAGACCGGTAATCGCCAGCCACAGCTGCGTACCTGCGAGATTGCCCTTTTCCATCGCCAGCATGGCAAAGCCATAGGTGATGGACGAGAACAGCAGCATGGACGTGTTGATCGCGACCAGTTCAAGGTCGAACAGATCTGCCGGTGCGGGACCAGCAGCATAGTTCTGACCAAGAACGGCATAGGTTGCAAACAGGATCGCAAAGATGAGGCAATCGCTCATCAGATAGATCCAGAAGCCGAGCATCGTACCCGTTTCCGGGTGATGCTCTTCTTTCAGGTAGAAGACCGGCGCTTCGGTCTGAGAGGCATTTGTATTCGCCATTGTCATTCCTTTACGCCTGCTGTTTTGCCAGAAGGGCGGTACGTTCTTCTTCGGTCTTCACAACTTCAGATGCCGGGATGTGATAATCGCGGTCATAGTTGAAGGTGTGGGCAATGGAACCGGCAATCAGAACGATGAAGCTTGCCGCAACAAGCCACCAGATATGCCAGACCAGTGCAAAGCCAAGAACGAGCGAGATCGCAGCCAGGATAAAGCCAGCGCCGGTGTTTTTCGGCATATGGATATCCAGGAAGCCCGACGTCGGACGGACGTAACCACGTTTCTTCATGTCTGCCCAGGCGTCCAGATCATGGACAACCGGGGTAAAGGCGAAGTTGTAGGCCGGGGGCGGCGAGGACGTCGACCATTCCAGCGTACGACCACCCCACGGGTCACCGGTTTCATCACGCAGCTTGTCGCGTTTGATCACCGCAACAACGATCGACATGATGAACGAACCGATACCACCGGCAATCAGAAGCGCACCAAAGGCCGCAATGATGAACCAGATCTGAAGCGACGGATCGTCAAACTGGCTCATACGGCGGGTGACGCCCATCAGGCCGAGAACATAAAGCGGCATGAAGGCAAAGTAGAAACCGATCGTCCAGAGCCAGAAGGACATCTTGCCCCAGAACTCGTCGAGCTTGAAGCCGAAGGCTTTCGGGAACCAGTAAACGATACCGGCAAACATCCCGAAGACAACACCACCGATAATCACGTTATGGAAGTGGGCAATCAGGAACAGGCTGTTATGGAGCACGAAGTCGGCCGGCGGAACAGCAAGCATAACACCGGTCATGCCACCGATCACGAAGGTCAGCATGAAACCGATCGTCCACAGCATCGGGACATCAAAGCTGATGCGGCCCTTATACATGGTGAACAGCCAGTTGAAGACCTTGGCCCCCGTCGGGATCGAAATGATCATGGTCGTGATGCCAAAGAAGGCGTTCACACTTGCACCCGACCCCATGGTGAAGAAGTGGTGCAGCCAGACGATGTAGGACAGGATGGTAATAACCACGGTGGCATAAACCATCGAGCTGTAACCAAACAGACGCTTGCGGCAGAAGGTCGACACAACTTCGGAAAACACACCAAACGCCGGCAGGATCAGGATGTACACTTCCGGGTGACCCCAGATCCAGATCAGGTTGATGTACATCATGGCGTTACCGCCAAGATCGTTGGTGAAGAAGTTGGTGTCTGCGTAACGGTCAAGACCGAGCAGAACCAGAACCGCGGTCAGAACCGGGAAGGCTGCAACAATCAGGATGTTGGTGCAAAGTGCGGTCCAGGTAAAGACCGGCATCTTCATCATCGACATGCCCGGTGCGCGCATCTTTACGATGGTCACAATCAGGTTCACACCCGAAAGAAGCGTACCGACACCGGCAATCTGCAAGGCCCAGATATAGTAATCAACCCCGACCCCCGGACTGTAGACAATGTCAGACAGCGGCGGATAGGCCAGCCAACCGGTCATTGCGAATTCGCCGACAAACAGCGACGCCATGATCAGCGCGGCACCACAGGTGGTCATCCAGAAGCTGAAATTGTTCAGGAACGGGAAGGCAACGTCGCGCGCACCGATCTGCAGCGGCACAACGAAGTTCATCAGACCGGTCACCAGTGGCATCGCAACGAAGAAGATCATGATCACGCCATGGGCGGTAAAGATCTGGTCGTAGTGGTGCGGCGGAAGGAAACCTTCGGCACCGTTGAATGCGATGGCTTGCTGGGCACGCATCATGAGGGCATCGGCAAAGCCACGCAGAAGCATGATAATTGCCAGAATGATGTACATGATGCCGATCTTTTTATGGTCGATCGACGTGATCCACTCGCGCCAGAGGTATCCCCACAGACGGAAGTAGGTCAGACCACCGACAACGGCGATGCCACCCACAACCACACCCAGAAACGTCACAAGAATGATCGGATCATGGAGAAACGGGAAGGAGTCGAGGGACAGCCGGCCAAATATAAAATGTAAAAGGTCCGGATTGGAGAACATCGGATTACTCTTCTTTCAAATGCAGAATGGCACCGCAACCGATGCCGAAACTGCGAAGGGCCGGTTGGCATTCACCAACCGGCACTGCTTTTAGAACCCTGTCGAAACACCTGCGGGTGCAACACTCATCGCGCGCGAGACCGGCCCGTTGTCAAACAACGGAAGGTTCGCGATTTCGCCAGACAAGCCACCCTCCGGGGTGGTGCACAGCGTCGCAACGAACGACTTGCTATCAGGCAACGGCTGACTGCCGCGCATCTGCGGAACGTCATAGGTCAGTGACATGACGTTGTAGACACCGGCAAGACCGCCACCGCCATTTTCGTCAATGTGCATCATCTCGTTCATGCACATTTTCGACTGGTCAACGCACATGTTGAGAATGGCCTGATAGAGTTCCGGGTCCACAGAGCTGTAATAGCGGACCGGTTCCTTCACACTCGGCTTTTCAAGTTCGAGATATTGCGAACGGCCCAGGAAGTTCTCGTCGGACTTCACATCATTGACCCAGGCATCAAAGCCGTCCTGGCTCAGACCATGGAACTTGAAGCGCATGTGAGAGAAGCCCTCACCGCTATAGTTCCCGGAGAACCCGTCATACACGCCTTCTTCGTTGATCACGGCATGGAGCTTGGTTTCCATACCCGCCATCGAATAGATCTGCCCCGCAAGGGCCGGAATGAAGAACGAGTTCATGATGCCCGAAGATGTAATCTTGAACTGGATCGGCGTATCGACAGGAGCTGCAAGCTCGTTGACCGTCGCAATGCCCTGTTCCGGGTAGATGAACAACCATTTCCAATCGAGGGAAACGACTTCAACCACCATCGGCTCATGATCTTTGGGCAATGGACGTTCAGCATCAATACGGTCGAGCGGACGATACGGATCAAGCGTATGGGTCGTGACCCAGGTAATCGCCCCAAGAGCAATAATGATCACCAGCGGCGCGGACCAGATGACAACTTCCAGCTTGGTGGAATGGTGCCATTCGGGATCGTATTCTGCATCCTTGTTACCCTGGCGGTATTTCCAGGCAAAGAATACCGTCAGTGCCATGACCGGAACGATGATCAGCAACATCAGGATGGTCGAAACGATAATGAGGTCGGCCTGCTGGGACGCAATATCACCCGACGGATCGATCACAACCAGGTTGCAACCGGCCAGAAGCGAGAACATCGAGGTCAAGGCGACGCCACGTACAAGTTTTGAAAGCATGCGCTTCATACTTCCTCAGTCTCTGGAAGATGTTCTCACAGACAACCATATGCCTGCGAGCCGCATAGCGACCCACCAAAGATCGCCACGCGTCGTACCCTGCCGCACACGCATATAGGAATTATAATTCCAGACATCCACGGAAAGGGCACAAAGAAAGCAATTTTTTTTCAAAAAAATGCCAAATCGGAAATTCGCGGGAATTGCTATAGCTGCGTTGCAGCAATGTCAAGCTACCCGCGGCGCATAGCAGGGTCGTAATGACAATTATCATTCGGATGTAAACCACGCGTTGTGCGGTGCATCACAATAATTGACACTGACGTTTGCAATTCACATGTCTATAATTAGACTCGATCCAAAGTCGTATCGTCCTTTGATCCGAATTTGTGATCCAATCAAAAGCAGTTAGGGCCAAAAGGCCCGACCAGTGAATAAGGGAGAACGGCGTGACCCAAACAACAGAACACTACGCGACCGCCACCTCTTCGGGTTTGGAACGCGATGCGCGGCATCACAATGCCGACGCCACCAATGATCCGGGACAAATCGCGCTTGGCGTGATCATCGGCCGGACATCAGAGTTTTTTGACTTCTTCGTCTATTGCATCGCATCGGTACTGGTTTTCCCACAATTGCTGTTTCCGGGTGAAACTGCACTGATGGGCACCATGTATTCCTTTGCCATCTTCTCTCTGGCCTTTATCGCCCGCCCTGTCGGGTCGCTTGTCTTTATGACCGTTGACCGGCAATACGGACGCGGCGTGAAACTGACGATTGCCATGTTCCTGCTGGGCGGTTCAACCGCTGCGATGGCATTCCTGCCAAGTACGGCTTCGGCCGGGATCCTTGCGATTTACCTTCTGTGTGCCTTCCGCTTCCTGCAGGGTCTTGCATGGGGTGGCGCATGGGATGGCCTTGCGTCGCTTCTGGCACTGAACGCACCCGATAACCGCAAGGGCTGGTACGCGATGATCCCGCAGCTGGGCGCGCCGCTTGGCTTCATGCTGGCATCTTCGCTGTTTGCTTATTTGCTGCTGACACTCCATCCCGACGACTTCCTGGCCTTTGGCTGGCGCTATGCGTTCTTCGTTGCCTTTGCAATCAACGTTGTTGCGCTGTTTGCCCGCCTGCGTCTGGTGGCAACGTCCGAATTCGGCCATCTGCTTGACAAGAACGAGCTTGAGGCAGCCCGTGTCATCGACACGCTCAAACATAACGGTCGTACCGTTGTGCTGGGTGCGCTGGTCCCGATGGTCAGCTACGCGCTGTTCCATCTGGTAACGGTCTTTGCGCTGACTTGGGTCTATCTTTATGCCAACGGCAATCCGGGGCAGTTCCTTCTGACCCAGGGTGTTGGTGCGGTGCTGTGTGCCTTTGGCATCATTGCATCGGGCTTCATTGCCGATCAGCTCGGCCGTCGTCGTCTGCTTGGTTACAGTGCGGGGATCATCCTTCTGGGTGCGATCCTGACACCGCTGCTTTACACCTATAACATCATCAATGAAGGCATGATTGTTCTGGGTGGCTTTGCGGTTCTTGGCCTGTGCTTTGGTCAGGCAGCCGGTACGCTGGCATCGAACTTCAAGCGTGAATATCGCTATACCGGATCGGCCCTGACATCCGACCTTGCATGGTTGCTGGGTGCTGGTTTCGCACCGCTGATTGCACTTTATCTGTGTGACAAGTTCGGTCTTGCCGGTGTTGGTGCCTACCTGCTTTCGGGCGCGGTTGTCACCCTGCTGGTGTTGCAATTCAACAAGCAGTTCGGGGCAAAAACCACCGACTGATTGCCAAGACATACACATCAAAGCAAACACCCCGGCCAATCTGGCCGGGGTGTTTTCGTTTGCTGAGCCGTTTCGTCGGCTTATGCGTAGTTCGACGGGAACATGGCGCGTTTTGCGTCTTCGTCCATTTCCGTCTTAAAGGTGTGGTCCTTGCCAACCTCGCGCGCACTGACGGCTGCCGGCAGGCGATTGATCGCATCAAACCAGCGTTTGATATTGGGATACTTGTCCCAGACATCCGGGTTCTTGTGCACGAAAGGGGCCTTGTCGATCCAGCCCCAGGCAGAGATATCAACAATCGTCAGTTCATCGCCGACGATGAATTGGCGACCTTCCATATGGTCTTCCAGCACCTGATAGTGGCGGGCGATCTCGTTGCGATAACGGTTTACGCCATAGTCACTGCCCTCAGGTGCGACATGCTGGAAATGCACTGCCTGCCCTGAAAACGGCCCCAGACCGGTGGCAATGAACATCAGCCACGACAGGAATTCACCGCGATCTTCGGGCTTGCCCAGGAACTTGCCGGACTTTTCGGCGAGGTACAGCAGGATCGCGTTTGAATCAAACACGCGCACTTCCTTGCCCCCTGGTCCGTCGGTATCGACGATCGCCGGGACCTTGCCATTCGGGTTGATCGCGCGGAAGGCCGGGTCATGCTGCTGACCTTTGCGGGTATCAACCGGCAGGACCTCATACGGCAAACCGCACGCCTCAAGCATCATCGAGATTTTCTGCGGGTTGGGTGTGGGATGGTAATAGAAGCGGATCATGACACGTCTCCTTGCCAGGTATTGCCGTTACACAATGGCGTGACCGGCTCTTGCATTTTGGAATGATCGTTTTAAATTGACCGATAACAACCTGATTGGCAAGCTTCGATTATCGAATTCGCCATCACGAATAGTTTAAAGGAGCCTTTGGCCCATGATTGATCTGTATTACTGGCCAACCCCGAACGGCCATAAAATCACACTGTTCCTTGAAGAAGCCGGACTGGACTACAAGATCGTGCCGGTCAATATCGGCACGGGCGATCAGTTCAAACCGGAATTCCTGGCCTTTTCGCCCAACAACCGTATGCCCGCGATCATCGATCACGATCCGGCCGATGGCGGTGAGGACATCACGGTGTTTGAGTCTGGTGCCATCTTGCAATATCTGGCCGAGAAAACCGGAAAGTTCATCCCGAGTGATGTGCGCGGGCGCAAGACGGTGATGGAATGGTTGTTCTGGCAGATGGGCGGCCTTGGCCCCATGGCCGGTCAGAACCATCATTTCGGCACCTACGCACCGGAAAAGATACCGTATGCGATTACCCGTTATGTCAACGAGACCAACCGTCTTTATGGTGTGCTGAACAAGCGTCTTGAGGGCCGAAAATTCATTGCCGGTGATGACTACACGATTGCCGATATGGCCTGCTATCCATGGATCGTCAGCCACGAAAAACAGCAGCAGGACCTCAATGAATTCCCGAACCTGAAACGCTGGTTCGAAGCCATACAATCCCGTCCGGCAACGATTGCCGCCTATAAGGCGGGCGAAGGTCTGCGCGCTGGCGAAATGAGTGAAGAAGACAAAAAGGTCCTGTTTGGTCAGACGGCGAAAAGCACCCAGAAATCCTGACCAGATGGAATAAGCCACAAGATCATGAAAAAACCGCCAGCCCTGCTAGAGGACTGGCGGTTCTGTTTTGCGCGAACGTCTCAGGCTTAGGCGTTACGCACTTCGGCCAGGAACGATTCAACAGCTTCGTTCAGAACAGCCGCCTGCCGTCCAAGCCCTTCGGCAAGGCCAAGCACCTCGCCCGAAAGCTTTTCGGCATCATTTGCCGCCGTCGACACGCCCGAGATATTTTCAGATACATCGCGGCTGCCGTGTGATGCCTGTTCGACGTTGCGCGCGATTTCCTGAGTTGCGGCCCCCTGCTCTTCAACGGCGGACGCAATTGTCGTCGTCGCCCCGTCGAGGCTTCGGATAGTTTCGGCGATTTCGGCAATCGCATTCACGGCATTGGATGTGGCGACCTGAATGTCGCTGACCTGGGAGCGGATATCCTCGGTTGCCTTTGCCGTCTGGTTTGCAAGGTTCTTGACCTCGTTGGCGACCACGGCAAAGCCCTTGCCGGCATCACCAGCACGCGCGGCCTCGATCGTTGCGTTCAGGGCCAGAAGGTTCGTCTGTTCGGCAATGTCGGTGATCAGCGACACAACTTCACCGATCTGGTTTGCCGCCTCTGCCAGCAATTCGATCTTCTGATGCGTTTCTTCCGAGGTTTGAACCGCACCTTTGGCGATGGTTGCGGACTGTGCGACCTGATTGCTGATTTCGGCAATAGACGTGCTCAGTTCCTCTGCCGCCGAGGCAACCGTTTCCACGTTGGTCGACATTTCCTGCGATGCTGCCGAGACAACCGTTGAACGTTCGCCGACCTGCTTGGAGGTATCGGTCATCGCATTGGCAGAGCTTTGGATATTGCCCGATGCCTCGATCACCTGGGCGACAACCTGCCCGACACTGGCTTCGAAACTGTCGGCCATTTTGCGAAGGGCCGCACGTTTGTCTTCTTCGGCGATGCGTTCCTGCTCTTCACGTTGGGTGCGCATTTCTTCCATTTCGATGGTTTTCGATTTGAAGATATCCATCGCCCGCGCCAGATCGCCGATCTCGCTTTTCTGGTGGGTGTAATTAACCTCGATATTGTGATCACCCTGCGACAGACGCAGCATGTTTTCCGAAATATCGAAAAGCGGGCGGGTAATCCCGCGGCTGATCATCAACGAGACGCCGACAACCGCGACCAGAATTGCCAAGGCAACACCACCCATCACCAGCATGATTTGCATGAAAACAGCGTTTACATCATCAATGTAAATACCGGTGGCAACGATCCAGCCCCATGGCTTGAAATCCTTGACGAATGAAAGCTTCGGACGAAGATCATCCGAATTCGGCACCTTGTAGGTATAATCGACAAAACCCTCGCCCTTCTCTTCGGCGACGCGCACGAACTCGCGATAAAGGAATTTGCCCGATCCATCGACATTGTCGGTCAAGTTCTTGCCGACAAGATCCTTCTTGATGTCATGGATCAGAAGAACCGGCGTGTGATCAAACACAAAGAAATAGTTCTTCTCATCATAACGAAGGGCTGCAACAGCGCCTTTGGCGGCATTTTGCGCCTCTTCGGTGGTCATTTCGCCGGACTGTTCCAGCGCATGATAATGACCAATCAAATTGATTGTGGATTCAACAAGGTTCTTCGTTTTTGTCTTGCGATCCTCAAGCATGTTTTGGCGCAATTCGGTCAGGCCGAACGCCCCAACCAGCAACACCGCAAGAACCGCGCCCGCGACAATAATCAGCATACGTGTGCCGATTTTCACCGAACTCAGTGACAACATGGCATTCCCCTTCCCCTTGGATATTCCTTGCCAAGGTAGCGGCAAGGTTTTCTGTTTTAGAACCACTTCACAAACACTGAAGTCGGCAGCCCGTGACCATGTCACAAATCATCATACCAATTGAATCGCATATATTATGCATTATCTCTTTGCTGTGACGGCCATCACAGTTGCTTGCCATTTCAGCTTGGCATCCGGTAATCTTCCTATCGCTATCCGGGCACACCAACGCACGATAAGACACCCCAAACAAGTGATCTGTCGTGCGACGTTTGACGTAGTCATTTCAGTGATTTACATCAAAACGAAACAGTTTCTCAGCATCACGGCCAAAGGACACCTCATGCGCCCACTTCGCACAATCCTGTTGGCCCTGATCCCGGCAAGCCTGCTTGCGGCCTGTGCATTCCCGCCAGAAAACGCGCTTTATGATCAGTCACCGGGTATCCCGCCCTACATGCAGGATAATTTCGACGATTACGTATCTGAAACGCGTGACTGGATCGCCACCCATCGGGTTTTTCTGACCGATGACCACGAAATGGAAATTGCGCGCAACATTCCGTTTGAAGTTCGTCCGGATACACCAGATACAATGGCTGCGAACCGGCCCAGCCGCGGCGTTCTGTTTGTGCATGGTCTGGGATCAAGCCCTTGGTACTTCCAAGATATTGCAGTGGCGATGGCCAGGGACGGCTGGCTTGCACGGTCGATGTTGCTGCCTGGCCACGGCACCCGCCCGGGGGATCTCAGCCTGCCCGATTATGACGACTGGACTGGATCGGTCGCGCATCAGGTTGCGCTTCTGGAACGCGAGGTGGATGAAGTCTGGCTGGGCGGCTTTTCAACCGGTGGTAACCTTGTCACCAGTTACGCGGCCCGGAACCCGGAAATTGACGGGTTGTTGCTGTTTTCGCCGGGCATCGAGCCGGGCAGTGATCTGTTATTCCTGACACCACTGGTCCAGTATCTGTGGGATTGGGTCGATGCCGATCCGGAAGACAATGTGATCAACTATCAATCCCTGTCGACCAAGGCATCGGCACTTTATTACCGCAGCGTCACCGACGTTGATGATGCGCTTGACGCAAAGCCGTTTGACCGCCCCGCCCTTGTGACCATGAGCGCGGATGACAGCGTGCTCGATCCAATTGCAATGCTTCGTCGCTTTGAGACGCATTTCACCAACCCGGCTTCACGCCTGGTCTGGTATGATGAAGTCAACGCACCAAGCAACGACAGCCGGATTGAGAACCTCAACAGCAATTTGCCAGATCAACAGATCAGCAGTTTCTCACATCTGAGCGCCCTGTTCTCGCCCGACAATCCGTATTACGGTGCAAAGGGAAGCTTTGTCTTCATAGAGAACGGTCAGGAAGACATCGAACGACCGACGGATCGGGCACAACTCTGGCGCAGTGCATGGGGATATATGGAACCGGGCAAGTATCATGCCCGCCTGACATGGAACCCCTATTTTGATGCCTTGATCGACGCAATCGGCGACGTCACCAACTAGGCCAAAGGACCCGGCAACACCATGACCAACAGCGAACAGGAAACGATGAGTGCAGAACACATTCATCACCCCAACCATCGCACCCGTGTCTTTGCCCTGATTGCGTTTATGGTGTTGTGCCTGATCATATCGGCATTTGGCGGGGCGGTGACAGCCACCAGCGTCAATGACTGGTATGCGGAACTGAACAAGCCGTTCTTCCGCCCGCCCAACTGGGTTTTTGGCCCGGTATGGACCGTCATTTATTTCATGATCGCCTTTAGCGGCTGGCGCGCCTGGCTTAAGGTGGGCATTGCCAATGCCAAAGGCGCCTTTGGCCTTTATGCAGGCCAATTGACGCTTAACCTTGCATGGTCGTTTTTATTCTTTGGCGCGCAGTCGCCCCTATTGGGCCTGATCGATATCGTCATCCTGCTTGGCCTGATCATCGCCAACATGGTTGCATTCTGGAAGATTGACCGTCTGGCCGGGATGCTATTGGTGCCCTACGCCCTTTGGGTGGCTTTTGCCACCCTGCTTAATGCCGCGATCTGGCAGCTTAATTAACTGCTTGGTTCTGCGGGGACATCAGTTGCGGTTTCGGTGGCCGCACGATCACTTTTGGGATCCGCAGCATCAGTTGTTTGCGCAACACTATCCATGCCCAATCGACCGATGGAGGGCAAACGCAGTGCCGGACGGTTGAAATCAATCCCGAAGTTCAGCCCCAGCAGGTTAAGCTCGATCCCCTCTTCCAGACCAAGCGACATACCAAGAACGCCCAGCAGGTTCGCCTGCACGCCCTGTCCGCTTGAAGAAAGCCCAACCGGATTTGTGATCGGGCGATAATCCTTGCCGATTGCATTGGCCGGCATATCAAGGTTCAACCCCGGCACTTCCCGGCCGATATGGGCGATAAAAGTGTTGCTGTTCGGGCCCGGATAACTGCGATATTCGCGCGGGAACGGATAGGATTTGATCGCCTGTTCGATCTCGGGGATCAGCTTTTCGGCCGACTCGCCCCGATGGGCCGCCAGAAGTTCCGGCTTCGAGCCATACCAAAGACCATCCGGGATCGCGTAATTCTGGCGCACAACATTGCCGCTGCCCCACCCCACCACGTCATAGCGGGTATAACGGGTTTCACCGGCACGCTTATAGATGATCCATGGATGAACTGCGAAATAGGCCCGCCAGCCAAATGTTTCGGCCGCCATCACCATGACAATCGCCTGATCCCGGTTGGCGACAGCATCAGGCGCCACACCCGAAGAATGGCGCGGCGCATTGCGCCACGTATAGCGTTCCTTGGCTTTTTCGCCCGGTGGGTCTTCTGCCAGGCTGATGCCAAATGGCAGGACAAGAACGGCCAAAAGACCAAGAAACAGGGTTTTGCCTTTACGCAAGGTCGATCCAATCAAACTAACAGGTCATGACTTTATTGTTACGGTTAAAGCAGACAAGTAGGATCAAAAAAAGGCAACGCAACCTTCTATTCTGAGGGGAATTCGGCGGCATTCCACCTGAAGTGGCGAAACCGGGCCTATGGCCAGGCCGCAAAAGTATCATCACGCACACGCTCGTGTGCGCGCCGCAACCGGCGATAGCCACCGGGCGCCTCCCCCATATAACGTTTGAAGAACCGGCTGAAATAAGCCGGATCGCGAAAGCCCAAACCATAGGCAATCTGCGCCACACCAAGCGGGGATTGTTCCAGACGCATGCAGGCCTCGCGCAGGACACGTTCATGGATAATCGTTAAGGGCGGCTTGCCGGTTGCGCGCAACACAGCAGACCCCAATCTGCGTTCGCTGACACCAAGGGCCTTTGCATAATCGGCAACATTCCAATGTTCACGAAAATGCAGCTCCAGCACCTGCAAAAATCGCTGAAAGGTGATTGAGCCCGGACCGTGCTGGTTACGTTGCGCCATCACGCCTTCCGCCAGACGCAGAACCATGGTCAGAATAATCTGTAAATGCGCGCCAACCACAAGACTGGCACCAAGCGCATTTCCCATCAGCTCAGATCGGATGGCTTCAAAGCTGCGTTCAAGCAACACCAGATTGCCACTGCCCTCTTGCGGGGTAACGTTATGAACGGTGTCTGCGGCAAGGCGCAAAGGCAAGCCGTTCCCGGCGAGACCACCTGCCACTGAACTGCCATCACCGCAATGGCGTGCCACCAGATCCTCGGCAACCGAAAGCAAATAACCGTCACTGCCGGGACCAACGCTGAAGCGCTGCGTTTCACCAAGTGGCAACCAGACAAGGGCTGGGGCCGTACACCTGATCGTGCCATGCCGCAAGCCAACCTCGGCCCGGCCACTTTGCAGCAATACAGCATAACAGCGATCTCGCCGTGCCGGATCGTTCATCACCCAGGCCTGTTGCGACAACGGGTGATCGAAACGATCCATCATTGCCTGTGCTGCGACAGGGACAAGATCCGTAAACGGGCTTTTGGTACCTTCGCCCCGGTCGGAGGCCGAAAACGGATGACCTTGTCGATCAATCATGCCTTTTTATCGCCCATCTATTCCCAAATAGTTATAGGTATAAATGTACAATTTTTCGTCTTAAATTGTCAATTTAGGCACCTTTACATTGGAACCGTTCCATTGCTTACTGGAAAAAAGGTCAAAGAAACCGTCAAAAACAAAAAAAATGTAACGAATACAAACCTGTTATTTTGAAACATCAAAACAACAGTGGGGAGGATAACCACCAATTTTACTTCGTTATGCGAAGTATCTTGGTAAAAATGCGACCGTATCCTCCGAAAACACATCAACCGGGCCAAGGTCCGGGTCATCACCCTGCTGCGTCAGGCGACGCTTGACCACTTGGTCATGCGCAACATTTTGCTTCGTCGCAGGCCGGCAGATAATGAAAATTCAGGAGAAACGTCATGAATCAGGCCCAACTTTTGATCAACAATCAGGACGTAAGTGCGTCAAGCAACCGCACTTTTGAACGCAAGAACCCGGTCACTGGCGAAGTCGCAACCGTGGCGGCGGCCGCCAATGCCGCCGATGCCCGCAAGGCCGCCGATGCAGCTGCCGCGGCCTTTCCGGAATGGTCAAAAATGGGTCCGGGCGCACGGCGCAAGATCCTGCTGAAGGCCGCCGACATCATGGAAGCCAAGGGCGATCAGTTCGGCCAGCTGGTGCTTGATGAAACCGGCAGCACGCGCATGTGGGGTGGATTTAACGCCCATCTTGCCGCCAATATGCTGCGTGAAGCCGGTGGCATGACGACGCAAATTCAGGGCGATGTCATTCCGTCTGACACGCCCGGCCTGATGGCCATGGGCATTCGTCAGCCTGTTGGTGTGGTTCTGGGCATTGCGCCCTGGAACGCCCCGGTGATCCTTGGCACGCGTGCGATTGCCATGCCGCTGGCCTGTGGCAATACCGTCATCCTTAAGGCATCCGAACTTTGCCCGGCCCTGCATCGCCTGATCGGTGATTGCCTGGTCGAAGCCGGCGCGCCTGAAGGCGTTGTTAACGTTGTGACCAATGCCCCGGAAGATGCCCCGGAAATCGTCGAAACCCTGATTGCCCATCCGGCCGTGCGCCGCATCAACTTTACCGGCTCGACCCGCGTTGGCCGCATCATCGCCAAGCTTGCGGCTGAACACCTTAAACCGGTTCTGCTTGAACTGGGTGGCAAGGCACCATTCCTTGTGCTTGATGATGCCGACCTTGATGAAGCGGTCAATGGCGCGGCCTTTGGCGCCTATATGAACCAGGGCCAGATTTGCATGTCGACCGAACGCCTGATCGTTGACAATGCGGTTGCTGATGACTTTGTCGCCAAACTGGCCGCCAAAGCCAAAACGCTGACCGCCGGTGATCCGGCCAAGGCCGAAAACATCCTTGGTGGTGTTGTCAGCATCGAGGCGGTCAATCGCATCGAGGAACTGGTCGAAGACGCCGTTTCCAAGGGTGCTAAACTGGTTGCCGGTTCCGGCAAGGCCAAGGACGGCGTTCTGATGGATGCCACCCTGCTTGATCACGTCACCCCGGCGATGAAAATCTATTCCGAGGAAAGCTTTGGCCCGATCTGTGTCGTCATTCGTGCAGGCGACGAGGACGAGGCCGTTCGCATCGCCAATGACAGCGAATATGGTCTGTCATCTGCGGTCTTCTCGACCAACATTCCGCGTGCCATGGAAGTTGCCAAACGTATTGAAAGCGGCATCTGCCACATCAACAGCCCGACCGTTCAGGACGAGGCACAGATGCCGTTTGGCGGTGTAAAATCATCGGGTTATGGCCGTTTCGGATCCCAGGCATCGATTGATGAATTCACCGAAATGCGCTGGATCACGATCCAGAGCGGCAAGCGCCACTATCCGTTCTAAGCCTTGCCGTTCATGAAGATACGCAGGGGGGAAGCCTGATTTCGTGGGAACTGTTCCCTCACCAAATCAGGACCTGTGTGCGGGCCGTCAGATTATATATCTGGCGGCCCGTGTCTTTGGAGGATGTCTGATCAACCGCGCAGAACGGCCTGCACCAGAACTTCCAACGCGCTTGAAAACTTCGATCGGTCTTTCTGGGTAAAGGCGGCATTGCGCCCCTGCTCGCCGGTGACTTCGCGCATGTGGGCGGCAATTTCACGCCCGGCCAGCGCATTGCCAATATTGGCCTCGGTAAATTCCTGTCCATTGGCTTTCAGGACCCGCGCACCAATTTCAATCCCGCGCGATGCCAGCGGAATATCATTGGTGATGATCACATCACGCGCGCGCGCGTTTTCCGCAATCCAGTCATCGGCGGCATCGGGTTCCGGCGGGACAATGACGATCTTGATCAACGGATTGCGTGACGGGCGAATGCCGCCGTTTGATACCATGATCATTTCGATCCGGTGGCGTTCGGCCACACGTTCGCACTCTGCCTTGACCGGGCAGGCATCGGCATCAACAAACAAACGTGGACGGGTATTTTCAGTATTTTCGTTCATGGCGCGATAATCGCCGGGACGCGATCAAAGTCAAGCCATCATGAACCCTGCCCGACCGGCGCAGAATGCTTTGCATCGCGCATGACCGCCAAAACCAATGCCCCGACAAAGGCAAAGCTGCATGCCATCAAAACGGTTGTCTGGAAATCAAAGGCACTGGCCACCACCCCGGTCAAAAGGTTGCCGATCAGCCCCCCGACAAACAGCGTGCTGACATAGTAACTGGTCGCAACACCGGGCTGATCGGTGGCGAAGTTTTGAACGAACGTCATGCTGATCCCGGCAAAGATACCGTAATAAAGCCCATCGATCGCGGCGAGTGCCAGCACATCGACAAGTGTTGTGGCGTGATAAATCAGGCCAAAGAACACCGCCCCCAGAAGGGCTGCGATCAACATGCCCTTACGCTCGCCCACCCGTTTGATCAGCGTTGCGCAGAAATAGATCACCACCACTTCGACAAAGCATTTCACCGTCAGGGCAAATCCGGCTGAAGACGCCACCAGCCCCAACTCGATCGAGAAATAAAGCGGCATTGCCGAAACAAACACCACATTGGCCGCCCCGATGAAAAACACCGGCACGCAGGCCGACAACAAGCCAAAGTTAAATGGTACTTTCTGCCCGGTTTTCAGGCTGTTGGGATGATGGGTTTTAAATGCGCCCGGCACAATCACCAAACAGGTCACACACCAGATCGCGGCAAGTCCGGCAATTGCGTAATAGGTCGGCGCAAAACCATAGACACCGTAAAATGATAAAGACGCCGCCGGCCCAACCATCCAGCCAAGCGATGTCTGGATGCGCAGAAAGCCATTGAACTTGACGACATCACGCCCGGTCTGTTCGGCAAATAGGCGCCCGAATGAATACATCACCGAAAGCGCACCGGATCCAATCCCAAGCAGGATCGATGCAATACAAAGATAAACCCAGTAAATCTGAAACAGACCCAGCAGGGTCATACCAATGCCAAAGCACAGAATACTGGTCACCAGCAGGAACTTGATCGGCACCGCCCGGTCAATCGCGCGGCCAAATATGCGGTTCACAATCAGCGTCACACACACCTGGACAATCGCCACCAGGCTAAGCTTCCAGGGGGCTTGCCCCAATCCTTCGACAACATAAAGCCCGGCCAAGGGTGCCGCACTCGACGAGGCAAAAGCCCCAACGAGGAGCAAGCCAAGCACAAGAAACGGATAGCGATCGAGAACCGCCATGATTGGCGACAACCCGGCCTTTTGACCAGACCCAACATCGCTTACGCCATCACCTGCCCTATCACCCTGCATCGAAACCGTCCCCTCACCTGTCATGGCATCACGGGAACCGTTCTAGCGCTTCAACCTGAAATCGTTAAACATTTCCGCGCCTTGCGCATCAGATGTCATAAAAGCATCACGAAACACATAGGGATGATCAGGCAAGGCCGCCGACGAAACTTGCAAGCTCCGGGGTTTTGGGGTTGGCAAAGACCGTTTCCGGATCGCCGGTTTCATGAATGCGGCCCTGATGCATAAAGACCAGCTTGTCGCAGACTTCACGCGCAAAACGCATTTCGTGTGTGACCATGACAAGCGTCATGCCTTCTTCGGCCAGTTGGCGGACAACCGCCAGCACCTCGTTGACCAGTTCGGGGTCAAGTGCCGATGTCACTTCGTCACACAAAAGAACCTTTGGCTTCATCGCCAGTGCACGGGCGATCGCCACGCGCTGTTGCTGCCCGCCTGACAATTGATCGGGGTAATGCATCATCTTGTCCGCCAAGCCGACCTTGGCCAGCATTTCCTCGGCGATTTGCTTGGCCTCGGCCTTGGACTGCTTTTTGACGACCTGCGGGGACAGCATGACGTTCTCAAGGGCCGTGTAATGCGGGAACAGGTTGAACTGTTGAAACACCATGCCGACCTGAAGTCGAAGGCCAAGCAGATCCGCATCACGGTCGCTGATCTTTTTGCCGTCAACAATGATTACACCATCATCAATGACCTCAAGCCCGTTGATTGCCCGCAACAGCGTACTTTTGCCCGATCCGCTTTTACCAATCAGGGCAATGACCTGCCCCTCGTCGATTGAAAGATCAATGCCCTTGAGAACTTCGAGCTCGCCAAAGCTTTTATGGATGGCATGCAATTCAACGAGCGACATGGCGGAACTTTCCTTCGAGGTGACGGGCAAAAAGCGATAGTGGATAACAAATCAGGAAATACATCACCGCCACACAGCCATAGACCGTAAACGGTTCATAGGTGGCATTGGTGATCATGGTGCCGGCCTTGGTCAGTTCAACAAAGCCGATGATTGATGCCACGGCTGTTCCCTTGACCACTTGAACCGAAAAGCCCACCGTTGGCGGGATGGCAATGCGAAGCGCCTGGGGCAAAACGATATAGCGCATCTGTTGGGTAAAATTCATGCCAAGGCTTGCCGATGCTTCCCATTGGCCCTTGCCGATTGATTCAACACATCCGCGCCAGATTTCGGTCAGAAACGCACTGGTAAACAATGTCAGGCCAAGGGTTGCCGCCACCCATGGCGACACATCCAGCCCGATCAGTGGCAAGCCGAAAAAGACAATGAATAACTGCATCAAAAGCGGCGTGCCCTGAAACAGTTCGACATAACCACGCACCAGTCGGATCACCCACGGATTACCCGCCGTGCGCACCATCAAAAGCAACAAGCCAACCAGCCCGCCAAGCACAAAGGCGGTAAGCGACAGCAACACTGTCCAGCGCGCGGCAAGCAACAGGTTATAAACAATATCCCACAGGGAAAATTCAGACATGATGCCGCCGTTCAAACAGGAAGTTACCGAGAACCTTCAAGCCCATCCGAAGCAGGATCGACATCACAAGATACAAACCCGTCACCACGAAATAGACCTCAAATGCCCGGAAATTAAGCGCCTGAATATAGTTCGCGCCGAATGTCAGTTCCTCGGCCGCGATCTGTGAACAGACCGACGATCCCAGCATGACAATCACAATCTGACTGGAAAGGGCCGGCCAGATTTTCTTGAGTGCCGGTAAAATCACGACATAGCGGAAAATTTGCACCCGGTTCATTGCAAGACTTTGCGCTGCTTCGATCTGGCCTTGCGGGATAGCCTGAATGCCAGCCCGGATAATCTCGGTTGAATAGGCACCAAGATTGACGATCATCGCCAAAACAGCCGCCTGAAACTCCGTCAGCTTCACGCCAAGTGCGGGAAGCCCGAAGAAAATAAAGAATAACTGCACCAGAAACGGCGTGTTGCGGATCAGCTCCACATACACACCGACAATCTGGCTGATCACCGGGGCGCGCGACGCACGCGCCCACGCCCCCATGATCCCGAGCCCGACGCCAACCACAGCACCGATGACTGTTAACTCCGTGGTCAGAATGACCCCGTCAAACAGCAGTTGCCAATGCGGCACGATGGCCCCGAAATCGAATTTATATGCCATTGATCTATAACGATCCTGTCAGTCAGCCAAAAAGCCTAGAGTTTTTCCGGAAGCGGAATACCAAGCCACTTTTCGGCAATCGCATTCAAACGACCATCGGCGATTGAAGCGGCAATGATCTCATTGACCTTGGCCATGAGCTCCGGCTCATCCTTGTTCAGGCCGACATAGCAGGGCGAGTTTTTGATCAGGAATTTCGGCTCCGGTTTGCGCGGCGGGTCGCGTTCGATGATGGCGGCTGCCGTCACGTTCCCGGTCGCGATCAGATCAACCTGACCTGACAGGAAGGCCGAAATCGTGCCGTTATTGTCTTCGTAGCGTTTGATATCAACGTCAGACGGCGCAATCTTGGTCAGTTCAAGATCTTCGATCGCACCACGGGTCACGCCAACCGACATACCCGCAAGGTCTGCTGCCTTTTCGACCGAAAAATCAGCCGGGCCAAAGACGCCGTTATAGAACGGCGCATAGGGATCGCTGAAATCAATCACCTTTTCACGGTCCGGGTTCTTGCCGAGGCTGGAAATCACCAGATCAACCTTGCCGGTGTTGAGATATGGGATGCGGTTGCTCGAGGTGACCGGTACCAGTTCAAGCTTTACACCAAGCTCTTCGGCGATCAGGGCCGCCATATCAATGTCATAGCCCTTTGGCTGCATATCGGTCCCGACCGAACCAAATGGCGGAAAGTCCTGCGGCACGGCAACCTTGAGAACACCGGCCTCGGAGATGCTGTCGAGCGCGCTGGCAGACGCTGCCCCAAGCGGTGCAGCAAGCATTGCCACCGCAGCAATCGCAGTTTTGAAGAATTGTTTCATGAGCCTCTACCCGTCTGTCTAATCGTTTCTGAAATTATGTGCGTTATTTTTAGCCTGATCTTGACGCTGCACATTTTTTGATCTTTTGTCTATGAATAATTTTTTCTTCAGCGTAAATTCAGCATGTGATTGATCATAATCCTTTAAAAATCAGCATTTTTTGAATATCAAAAACCATTCAACTGGTCTGACCAGATGCGGGACAATATATGACACGCAGTGAAACCGCCCCGGAACGCGCCGCACGTGACATCCGGAACCTGATAAAAAACAGGGGCCTAAAGGCAGGTGACTCGCTGCCAGCCCAGCGCAATCTGGCGAGCGAACTGGGTATCAGCCGCACCAGCCTGCGCGAAGCTCTTGCCACACTCGAAGCGCTTGGACTGATCCACATCCACGCCGGAAAAGGCGTATACATTACCGATCGCCAGAACTTGCCGCCGATTGGTCAGGACCGAAATCGCCAGGCCGGACAGGTTTATCAGTTCCGACTTGCGATCGAGCCCTATGTTGCCGGCCTCGCAGCCCAGATGCGCAGCAAGGATCACCTCGATGCGCTTGAGACCAGCATCACCGATATGCGAAACGCGCTAGAGACAGATGACCTGATTGCCGCTGCCACCGCCGATACGGAATTTCATGAAGTTCTTCTTTTGGCGTCAGGCAATCCGATGTTTGCCAAGGCCATGCATCCCGCAGCCCAGATCATTCACGAGAACCAGATGCTGCCCTTTGCCAACAGCAAGGCGATTGCCGCCCCGCTTGCCGAGCACGAGCAAGTTTTGCGTTATGTGCGTGAACACAATCCATCCGGCGCGCGCGATGCCATGCATTTCCATGTCCTGAGTGCTGCCACCCGCGCCAAGATCGCCTTCTTGCGACCTTAAGCACAACTTTTTGGCAAAACAAAACCCCCACCCGGTTTCCCGGATGGGGGTTTCGTTAATACGGTGCCCTTCACAAGGAAGGACAAGCCGAATTAGGCAGCGGTCAGATCATCTGCCGAAACGCGGCCCGAACGTGAGTCGGTGCGCAGTTCGTAGTTGATTTTGTCGCCTTCCTGCGGGTGGCCCATGCCAGCGCGTTCAACGGCGCTGATGTGCAGGAATACGTCATTTCCGCCTTCGTCCGGCTGAATGAAACCAAAACCTTTAGTTGCGTTGAACCATTTAACGGTACCAGTTGCCATCTTTAGATCTCCTATCGAGTATTGATTGGCGTTTCGACACACCCCGCGTGGGTGCGCCTATAGGGGTTTGAAAAACAATCAGGCGCGTTCACGCCTCGGCTGTTTTCCAGAAGTGTTTTCGCGGCCCGCACCACCCGGCTGCCCGCCGGACTGTGCGCCACGATGATTGCGATTGCGGTTTACACCGCCGCGCTTGCCTTGCGGTCCGGTATTTCGGGCACTATTGCTCCCGTTACCAGTCGCGCGGCGTTCCTCGGCACTGCCCATAAAGGACAAACCGGAAGAAATTGAATTGTCAGCTTTCGCCCCGTCGCGACGATTTCCATTGGAATCAACGCGTTTCGTCGGGCGCTTGCCACCATCATTCTGACGGGGGCCATTTTCAGGGTTTCCGCCACGACCATTGGCAGGTTTCGACTTCAGGCCACCCTTGTAACGGCTTTTGGATTTTTCCAGTGCCGGGTTCGAAGGGGCCTTGTCAGCCGATGCTCTTGAAGCATTGTCTGCGCCATCGCGGCTTTGTGTCGTTTGTTTGCGGGCATCGTCACGATCACGACGCGGCGCAGAAGTGCGCGCATCACTGCGATCCGAACGATCATTGCGGGCATTCCGGCCATTGGCCGGACGACCACCGCGACCATTGCCGCCCGATGCACCACGTCCACCATTTCCGCGCGACTGACCACCACCATTGCCACCACTAGTGCGGCGGCCACGGTTGCTTTCACGCGCTTCGTCGGAAAGTGCTTCCTGCTCGGCTGCGGCCTTTGCATCACGGCGATCAATCACCGGAATGCTCTGGCGGGTGGTTTTTTCGATATCGCGCAGCAGGCCACGTTCTTCTTCATCACAAAACGCAATTGCCGATCCGCTGGCACCACCGCGGGCCGTACGACCGATACGGTGAACATAGCTTTCGGGCACGTTCGGGAGTTCGAAGTTCACAACGTGGGTCACGCTATCGACGTCGATACCGCGCGCGGCGATATCGGTTGCGACAAGCACGTTGATCTGACCATCCTTAAAGGCGTTCAGAGCACGTTCACGCTGGTTCTGGCTTTTGTTGCCATGAATGGCAGCCGCACTGATTTTATTGGCTTCAAGATGGCGCGCGACACGGTCGGCACCGCGCTTGGTCCGGGTAAAGACCAGGGTGCGCTTGAAAGCCGGATTATCAAGAAGCTCTGCCAGCAACTGACGCTTGCGCGTGCGTTCGATCAAATAGACCGACTGCTCGACACGTTCCTGGGTGGTAGCAACCGGGGTTACCGACACCTTGACAGGATCAGACAGCATGTCGCCTGCCAGCTGACCAATCTGGGTCGGCATGGTGGCAGAGAAAAACAGGTTCTGGCGATCACGCGGCAACATCTTGATGATCCGCTTGATCGGCGGCAAGAAGCCAAGATCAAGCATGTGGTCGGCTTCATCAAGCACCACCACTTCAACATGTTTAAGGCTGAGCTTGCCGCTATCAACATGGTCAAGCAAACGACCAGGTGTTGCGACAAGAACCTCGACGCCGGGGGTTATTGCCTTGATCTGCGGACCAGGGGCAACACCACCAACAACGACAGCCGTGCGAACATTGAGAAAGCGGCCATAGGCACGGAAACTTTCGCCAATCTGGGCGGCAAGTTCACGCGTCGGCGCAAGAACAAGTACACGGCATGCCCCTTTGGGCGTGCGGATTTGGGATTTGGAAAGGCGGTCAAGGATCGGCAATGCGAACGCTGCCGTCTTGCCGGTACCGGTCTGCGCGATACCAAGTAGGTCCTTACCGTCTAGAAGAGAGGGAATGGATTGTGCCTGGATCGGGGTCGGCGCGTCGTAGCCTTCTTGGGCAAGCGCGCGAAGGACCGGCTCGGCGAGGCCGAGTTCGGAAAACTGGGTCAAATAAGGGTAACTCGTAAATTGGAGGCTGCAGACAGCTGGGACTTCGCCCGGTGAAAATTAGTAATCAGGTCTGCGCCTTGCAGTTCTGGAAGCACCCGCGTAGCTGGATACTTCAATGCGTTCTTGGGTTAACCACTCGACAGTAGGGGCGTCAATTCCCCTCTACGCTTCTGGAGCGATCAAATAACAGCCACACCATGCGCAGAGTTTTACCCCCTTGTCAAACAGCTTATTTTTGACAGTCCCGCGTTTTACGCACAACGGCATGGCAGAATTGCGCTGCCATGCCGTTGTAATTTCAAATGCATACTGCCTTTCCCGACATCAATATGCCGCACACGGGTTCCCTGCACCGCACGGATTATAGGCTGCACACGGATTGCTGGAGGCACATGGGTTACTTGCCGCTGGCGCGCACGGAGACGCGGCACAGGGCAAGGCTGCACACGGGTTATAAGCGGTACACGGATTTCCTGCCGCACAAGGGTTGGAAGCGTCGCAAGGATTGAATGCGGCGCAGGGATTGGCGCTGCATGGCGAAGCCGCACATGGGTTAGCTGACCGCACACCGCAGGGGTTAAAACCACCGCACGGACTGGAAGGACTGCAAGGGTTGCCTACCGCACATGGGTTGTAGGCTGCGCATGGATTGGCACCACACGGGCTTGCCGCACAAGGATTATAGCCCGCACCACATGGATTCGCACCGCACGGGTTATAGCCAGCCGCACAAGGGTTGGCTGAACACGGGTTTGCTGCACATGGGTTCGCGGCACACGGGTTGGCCCCGCAGGGGTTTGCGGCACAAGGATTGGCAGCGCACGGGTTACTGCCCGCTGCCGGAAGTTTGGCCGGGGCCGGATTGGCAACGGCTGGGATGTTTGCGGTGTGGCTATAGTGATCCAGCGCGACGGCACCGGTTGCCGCAAGGAAGACCGCACCAAACAGGAGTGTGTTTTTCTCGCTCATTTCCGGAAACCATCCATTCCAAAGACAGGACGCAGCGCAATGCCGATCCAGCTGCCAGCAAAGGCCAGCACAAACCACAGCCAACCATGCACACTTCCTGATGCGATCCCGCTAAAGAACGCGCCGATATTGCAGCCAAACGCCAGACGCGCACCATAGCCCATCAAAAGCCCGCCAATGGCGGCCGCGATAAGGGAGGCAACCGGAACGGAAACCTTGGGTGCGAACTTGCCAGCAAGGGCTGCGGCAAACGCCGCCCCGATCACGATGCCGAAATTCATAACCGACGTATTATCCTGCAGGACCGAATTGCCAAGCGCCCGCGCAGGACCAGCCCAGTTCCAGAATTCCCAGGTTTCAACCGGAACACCAATCACCTGCGCGATCTTTGCGCCCCAAAGGCCAAAGCCAAAAGTGATCGACCACGGATGGCCCGCAATCAGAAGCGTCGCAACATTAAGCCCGGCCAAAAGCAGGCCGGTCCAGATCATCGGCCATGGACCATGGATGAAACGCGCCAGACCTTCGCGCGGTGCCGTTGAAACAACTTCCAGCCCGCCATGGGCGCGCTTTTCAACGAATACGGTCAGCAACGCCACCAGCGCCAGACCACCAAACGTCACGGCAAGCCCGCCGCCAATGCCATATTCACGGCCAAGGCTCATCGGCGGCAAGGAGGGCAGCTCAAGCCACATCGGCAAATGAGCCGTGCCGATCACCGCACCAATAATAAAGAAGACAAGCGTGACCAGCATGCGCGCACTGCCGCCACCAACCGTGAACAAGGTGCCAGAACCACAGCCCCCGCCAAGCTGCATGCCAAGCCCAAACAGAAACGCCCCGATCAGCACCGACATGCCGACAGGCGCAACCGCCCCAACGACCGATCCGCCAAACGGATTGCCAAGCGAGAGCAACGGGATAAAGGCCGCCGCCGCAACCCCGATCATCAAAAGCTGCGCACGCAAGGCACGCCCGCGCTTTTCAACCGAAAAGCGGCGCCAACCGCCGGTGAACCCGAAGGACGCATGATAAAGCGCAATGCCCAGCAATCCGCCAAGGCCATAAAGCACGGCCTGTTTAAGATCGACCGCCTGTGAAATCGCAATACCGACAAGGACAAACAGGACGGCGGTGATGGCAGCCGGTCCTTTGTCAAAGGTGAAACCCGGTGTTGCCGGATTTGCTTTTAAGGTCGTTTCAGACATGGTGAGGCTCAATAACCTGAAATCAGATATCTAAATGAAAACGGAACCGGCTGCCCGGTTCCGTCCAGAATGTTCGCGGCTTGGTGGAAGCCGTATGGCGATCCGGTTATTCCGGGATCACCATTTCACGGTTCGGATCCGCCGCCCATTCGGTCATGGAGCCATCATACATCGCCGTGTTCTTGTTGCCCATCACTTCGGAAAGGCCAAACCATGCGACCGATGCCCAGTGACCGGTGTTGCAATAGGTGATTTCCTTGCTGTCCTTGGAAACACCCGCATCTGCGACAAGGTTTTCGATCACGTCAGCGGCAACAAAGGCGCCATCCTGATCGTTGTAAAACTTTGACTGCGGAATGTTTTTCGCCCCCGGAACAGCACCCGGACGGGCGACAACACCGCTTTTTGCTTCGCCTTTGTACTGCGAAATCGGACGGGCATCGACAAGTGCAACACCCTCTGCGCGCGCCTTGGCAACATCATCGGCGGTCGCAACAAGTTCAGGACGGAAATTGGCATTAAAGGCAACGGCCTTTGGCACGACCGGATCGGTTGAGACTTCCTTGCCAGCCGCCAGCCAAGCGCGCTGACCACCATCAAGGATGGTAACCGCGTCATGACCAAGCACCTTGAAGGTCCAGTAAACGCGGGTGGCAGAACCGAAGTCCGAGCTGTTCTGGCCGGCCGGAACGACAACAACCTGTTTGTCATTATCGATGCCAAGTGCACCGATGCGTTTGGAAATCACATCAACCGGCGGCAGCATGCCAACCACATCATTGACCTTGGCCCGCCAGCCAAACTTGCCATAAGGCGCAAAGACCGCACCCGGAATGTGACCAGCTTCATAAGGGTTGCCGTCCTTGGTAAGCGAGCGGATATCAACAACAACCATCGACGGGTTATCAAGATTGTCCGCAACCCAGTTGGCATCAACCAGCGGCTTTTCGGTAAGACGTTCCGCCTGCGCAGCACTGCCCGCAAAGGCAAAAGTGACCGCCGCAACGGCAGAAAGGATAAGGGAACGCATGGGGCTGTCTCCAATGATCAATTCATCATGATTTTGTGCAATATACCTAATTCATCACAAATAAATGTCAATGCAATCAATATTACATTTATTATTTGTATTAACGACTGACGACACAAGAATGTACGTGCCGCGCAATTCAGAAAGAAGGGCTTTAGGGATAAAGCGTGATCAGGGCCGAAGATTATTGAGATAGCGGGCAAATTCGCGCGCAAATGAATCCTGGGTTTCCAGATTGCGCAAGGCAGGCGGGCGGGTCAGGAACCCGTGCAGGGCGGCAATGATGAATTCCGCAACGGCGGAGGGTTCGATATCGGTGCGGACGGTTTTGTCGAACTGGGCCTTGCCAATGCGGGACGCAAGCCCGCGCCGCCAATAGCGATACACACCGTCAATACGCTTGCGCAGGCTTTCATCAAGTTCCCCGGCACCGGATGCCAGACGCGCCAAGGGGCATCCGCCGGCCAGCATTGCCGGTGCATTTTCACTGCCCAATCGATCCACCTGCCCCATCAAGACGGGCAATATATCCTCTGCACCCTCAAGATCATCCAGCCAGACCTCATCAACATAGCCCGGCAAGCATTCCTCGATCACGGCGTTGATCAGCTTGGCCTTGCCGGAAAAGTGGTGATAAAGCGCACCTTTCGTACAGCCGCTTTGTTCAAGGATGTTGCTGATTGACGCCCCGCCGAACCCGGCGCGGCGGATTTCGCCAAACGCAGCGTCCAGAAGCTTCTGACGGGTGGCATCCGGGTTGCGGACCCGTTTGGGGACGAGGGCTGTTTCGGACGCACCATCAAGCTCCATGCTTTCGCCGACTTCCAGCACATCATCATCATGACCTTCATCAGGACGTGAAATGCGGGAAAGGGCGGCAGAGAAGCTGAATGGTTCTTTTGACATCGCGCCGTTCTGTTTTTTTGATTTGAACCGGGGATTGGAACCCGTAACTTTCAGGTTCCACTGTTTTTTTCGTGCCGTCAATCATACTGGTGTTTAGTCAAAACATCTGCATGGGGACGAACATCACGCAGCCCCTTGCAATTCAGTGCAAAGCGTACTCTATTGTTCGGCCATGCCATTTCGGGCGAGCCCCAAACATCCGTTGGATCGAAGATGCAGCTTGATTCCATCGCCTTCGTTGCAGCCGAAACCAAAATCGCACAGGATGCGATGTACCGGCTAAAACACAGATACGGCCACATTGCGCCCGACAAGGCCGACGTGATCGTAGCCCTTGGCGGCGACGGGTTCATGCTGGAAACCCTGCACCGTTATATGGGCCGCAAGGTGCCGATCTATGGCATGAACCGGGGCACGGTCGGATTTCTGATGAATGAATTCCGTGAAATGAATTTGACCGACCGCATCGCAGAGGCCCAGACCGTTGAGCTGCATCCCCTTCAGATGGAAGCCCATACTGTTTCTGGCGAAAGCCTGTGTGCGCTTGCGATTAACGAAGTATCGCTTCTGCGTGAAACCCGTCAGGCGGCAAAACTGCGCATCAAGGTTGATGGCGTGGAACGCCTGGCCGAGCTTGTTTGCGATGGCGCACTTGTATGCACGCCTGCGGGAAGCACGGCTTATAACCTGTCGGCACATGGCCCGATCCTGCCGATGGGAAGCGGATTGCTGGCACTGACCCCGATCAGCCCGTTTCGCCCGCGTCGCTGGCGTGGTGCGCTTTTGCCGCACGGGGCCGAAGTCGTGTTTCAGATCGAAAACCCGGAAAAACGCCCGGTATCTGCCGTGGCCGACTATACCGAGGTCCGTGACGTATCCCATGTGAAGATCCGCGAAGACCGCAGCATGAAGATCAAGCTGCTGTTTGATCCGGAACACAATCTTGAAGAACGTATCCTCAAGGAACAATTCGTCGAATGACCACCGCCGCACTTGCCCCGTCAGAAAATACCATTGAATGGTGCCGCAAACTGATCCGTCACCAATCCGTCAGCATGACGCCCAATCTGGCGCTGATTAACGAGGTAAAGGCGTTCCTTGACGGTTTGGGCTATGACACGCTGGTTGTGCGCGACCCGACGGATACCAAGGCCAATCTTTATGCCACCATCGGCCCGGACGTTGCGGGTGGTGTGATCCTGTCAGGTCACAGTGACGTGGTCCCGACCGAGGGCCAGAACTGGGCATCCGATCCCTACGAGATTGATATCCGCGACGACAAGCTTTACGGCCGCGGATCGTGTGACATGAAGGGTTTTCTCGCCTGCCTTCTGGCCAAGGCGGAAACCTTCAAGAACGCCAACCTTCGAGTACCGATCCATCTGGCCTTCACCTATGACGAGGAAGTCGGCTGTCTGGGTGTGCCCAGTTTGGTTGAGGCGATCAATAACCTGCCGCACAAACCGGCCATGTGCATCGTTGGCGAACCGACCGAGATGAAGGTCATCACCCAGCACAAGGGCAAGTTTTCGGCGCGCGCGCATTTCACCGGCCGTTCGGGGCATTCGTCTTTGCCGCGCGAAGGGGTCAATGCGGTTGAATTTGCCGCCGAATTGGTGGTGTTCCTGCGCAAGCTTGGCCACGAATGCCGCGAAAACGGCCCGCATGATGACGAGTTTGAACCAAACCACACCACCTTCCATACCGGTGTGATCAAGGGCGGTACGCAGCTCAACATCATTCCGCAGAATTGCTTTGTCGATTTCGAATTCCGCAATCTGCCCAACGATGACCGCGAAGCGCTTAAAGCCAAGATTTACGATTACATCGAAAATACCCTTCAGCCCGAAATGCGCGAGATTTACGACGATGTCGGTATCGAGGTTGAAGTGATTTCCGATATGCCGGGCCTTGCCACCGGCGATGACGAGGAAGTCACCAAACTTGTCATGGCGCTCACGGGTGCCAACACCACCGGCAAGGTCAGCTTCGGCACAGAGGCCGGCGCATTTTCGGCCCTTGGCGATATCCCGACCGTGGTCTGTGGCCCGGGCAGTATCGAACAGGCCCACAAGCCCGACGAATTCATCGAGCTTGATCAGTTGGGCCGTTGCGAAGTGTTCCTCGACAAGCTTCTGGCTGTATTGGCCAAGTAACCGGCTTAGCGGAACTCGGCCGCCATATGGTGCAATTCGTCCCAGAGGCTGCCAGCAAAGCTGCGCAAAACAATCAGCTCGAAACTGTCATCTTCAATCCGGGTGATCATTGCGCCGATATGCCCGATCTGGGTCATGGCCGACCTACCAATTGCAAACATCTCTGGCGATAGATCGACCATGGTGCCCTTGGCCAACACGATCCGCGATGAAGCGCCGGAAAGCACCATGCGTAATCGCCCATGCGTCTGATCGGCCAGTGCAAATTGGCTGGGGAGCCCCGCCTGAATTTCTACCAGCCGGTCAGAAGAAACATCAGCATCCCCCACCCAGAACCACTGATTTGGCGCGGATTTGCGTAAATCAGTGCCAAGCTCCGGGGCAATCGTTTTGATTGCCTTGCTTAAGGCAACTTCATCGCTTTTGGCATCCCCCAGCACATGGATGACAAAGCCACCTGTCACCGGCGCGAGATTGATCGATGCACCAGCGCCCGTCGCGACGTTGGGCAGAAATGCGCTACGGTTTTCGAGTGGATAATCACGCATGGAGTTTCTCATTTTCCGGATCGACAAAGGCAGGATTGCACAGGATGCCGGTGACAGTCGTTCCGGCCAAACCATTCCAGATGACCACTTCCTCACCAACGCGCTCGGGGCCGTTTTTCACCAGCGCCAAACCAATCGCATGGCCCAATGTTGGTGAATGACACATCGAGGTGACATACCCCTGATCATTGGCAAGACTGACATCATCACCGGGATTAAGGATATGCGATCCGGTGGCGAACTTGTCAGATGCTGATTTCGGTTTGATCCCGACCAGTGCCGGGCGCGATGGATCCATCAGCCCTTCACGCAGGTTCATCACCCGGCCAATGAAATCATCCTTCTTGGCGGACACCATCTTGCCCATGCCAAGATCGGCTGGTGTGACCGTACCGTTGATTTCCGCGTGGGTGACATGGCCCTTTTCAATCCGCATGACGCCAAGTGCCTCTGTGCCATATGGCGTGATACCGAATTCTTCGCCCGCCAACATAACGGCATCAGCAACGCTTTCGCCATATCCGGCCGGCACTGCTATCTCGTAGGCCAACTCGCCCGAGAACGAAATTCTGAACAACCGCCCCTTAAGCCGCCCGCCAAACATCGAGACTTCGCGCGCCGCCAAAAACGGAAACGCCTCGTTCGAAATATCGTCATCAATGATCTTGGACAGAACATCACGGGACTTCGGCCCGGCAATCGCCATCTGCGCCCATTGATCGGTTGCCGATGCCAAACGCACATCCAACTCCGGCCACAACACCTGCGCACAGAATTCCAGATGGGTCAAAACCCCGGCGGCAAGCGCGGTTGTCGTCGTCATAAAATAATGATTTTCGCCCAGACAACTTGTCGTGCCGTCATCATACACAAAGCCATCCTCGCGCAGCATGATGCCATAGCGCGCCTTGCCCACGGGCAGCTTCAGAAACGCATTGCAGTAAACCCGGTTCAGGAACTCTGCCGCATCCGCGCCAAAAATCTCGATCTTGCCAAGGGTCGACACATCACAGATGCCGACCTTGCTCCGCACCGTGTTGACTTCACGATCCACGCTGTCACGCCAGAAGGTTTCCCCATCCTTCGGAAACCAGCTTGACCGATACCAAAGGCCGGTTTCGACAAACTTCGCACCATTGCGTTCGGCCCAGCCATGCAGCGGGGATTTACGCACCGGCTGAAATTCAAAGCCCTTTGATGCCCCCACCAGCGCCCCAAATGACACGGGCGTATAAAACGGGCGGAAGGTTGTCGTCCCGATGTCGCCCGGCGAAACACCCTTGTTCTCGGCCAAGATGCCAATCGCGTTTACATTCGATGTCTTGCCCTGATCGGTCGCCATGCCATTGGTGGTATAGCGTTTGGCAAGTTCGACATGATCATACCCTTCGCGCATGGCAAGGGTGATGTCAGACGCCGCAACATCATTCTGATAATCAACAAAGGCCTTGCCCCTGCTTGATGCCACCATCCAGACCGGCTGAACGGGGTCGGCTTTTTCGTCACCTTGCGTAACACCCGGAAGAGATGCCGCAACACCCGAAAGGCCAAGCTTCGCCAAGGCATCCACCGCCGCCGCACCACCGGCGGCGAAGCAGGCGGCAATACCCGATTTCCCGGCGACCGCCCCGCAGGGCGTCATGCCATCGGTATTTTCCGGCGGCATGAACCCGACATGGTCATCTGACCAGACGGGCTTGCCCCCGCGATGACAGGCCAGATGGACAATCGGGCTATAGCCCCCCGATACCGCAAGCGCATCGACCGCCATCACCTCGTCACGGCCATCATTGTGCTGGACGGTGATGGATTTGACCGCCTTGCGGCCAGCCGTATCACGCACCATCGCACCGGCAATCAGGCGCGCCTTGCCATCATAATCAACATCCGGGCTGACGCGCGGATCAATGATCGCCGTGACCTCAACCCCGCGTGCCTCCAAATCAATCGCCGTCTGATAAGCCTGATTGTTATTGGCAAACAGCGCCACCCGTTTGCCCGGCGCAACGCCATATGCATTAAGGTAGGTCCGCATGGCGCCCGCCATCATCACGCCCGGACGATCATTGCCGCCAAAGACAATCGGCCGTTCTTCCGCCCCGGTCGCCAGAACGACCTGCTTGGCGACAATCCGCCACAGCCGTTCCATGGCGCGATGGGGATTGATTTCATGGTCGGGCAGATGTTTTTGCACGCGCTCAACCGCGCCAAACACCTGATCATCATAGGCGGCAAAAACCGTGGTCCGCTTTTTGATCTCGACATTGGGAAGGGCGTGCAATTCACCAACAAGATCACCAAGCACCGCATCGGCGGGCTTGCCGCCAATCGGGCTGCCCTCGGCGATCAAACCGCCACCAAGCTGCGCGCCTTCATCGGCAATAATCACCCGCGCACCGGCCCGACCAGCCGTCAGGGCTGCGGCCAAACCAGCCGGCCCCGCCCCGATCACCAAAACATCACAATGCGCCCAGCATTTTTCGTAATAGCCCGGATCGGGATCATAGCTTGCCCGGCCAAGCCCCGCGGCCTTGCGGATCAGCGGCTCATAGACCTTTTCCCAAAAGGCCGCTGGCCACATGAATGTCTTGTAATAGAACCCGGCCCCCAAAAGCGGCCCCAGCAACCCGTTCATCGCCCCGATATCAAAATTGACATTCGGCCAGCAGTTCTGCGACCTGGCTTCAAGCCCGTCAAACAGCTCCGCCATGGTCGCACGGGTATTGGGATCACGCCGCCCGTCCCGCCCGATGGTCAAAAGCGCGTTGGGTTCCGCCGCACCGGCGGTCAGGATGCCGCGCGGACGGTGATATTTGAAACTGCGCCCGACCAGTTGCCTGCCATTGGCCAACAGGCCTGATGCAACCGTATCGCCACCAAAGCCAGTGAGTGCCTCGCCATTGAACGTAAAGCGGCGCACATCATTGCGATCAATCAGTGTCCCGCCATCAATCCGGAAACTGGTCATACCCCGGCCTCCGTTTTAAGCGTACTGGCATCAACCACCTCGGTGGTTTCATGGGTCACGGTATTGCGGCTTAGAACCAGCCACCGACGACAGCCGCCGGAATGATGCCAGTATTCGCGATGTTCGCCGCGTGGATTATCGCGCAGGTAAACATGATCAAACCAAACGGCTTCATCGGCACCGGCATCCGGGCGCGGGGTGGCAACTTCGCCACGGATTGTAAATTCCTCCCGCGGGCGCAAACCACAATGCGGACATTTGACAAGACTACTCATTTCCAAATTTCCTCAATGCAGGTTGGCCTGGGCGCCAACGCCCTTTTCATCCAGAAGATACCCGCGCGCAAAACGGTCCATGCGAAACGCGGTTGCGGTTTCATGCGGCGCATCGGTTGCCAGTAAATGGGCAAAGCAATATCCCGACGCCGGGGTCGCCTTGAACCCGCCATAACACCAGCCGCCATTGAAATAGAGGTTGGATAAATGCGTGCGATCCATGATCGGCGATCCATCCATACTCATATCCATGATCCCGCCCCAACTGCGCAGGATACGCACCCGCGACAGTGCAGGGATCATCGCCATACCCGCCTCGGCCACATGTTCCACGCACGCAAGGTTCCCGCGCTGGGCGTAGGAATTATACCCTTCGATATCCCCGCCAAACACCAGACCGCCCTTATCGGACTGCGACACATAAAAATGCCCCGCGCCAAAGGTGACCACCGTATCGATAAACGGTTTCAACCCTTCGGACACAAAGGCCTGAAGCGCGTGGCTTTCAATCGGCAGGCGCATATCGACCATGTTCGCGACATGGCTTGAACTGCCCGCCACCGCCATCGCCAGCTTGTTGCATTTGATAGCACCCCGTGTGGTTTGAACGCCGGTGATCTGATCCCCATCGCGGTCAATGCCGGTCACTTCGCAATTCTGGATGATATCAACACCGTTTTGATCGGCCCCGCGCGCAAAGCCCCACGCCACCGCGTCATGGCGCACCGTGCCGCCGCGCGCCTGCATCAACCCGCCCATGATCGGGAACCGGGCATTCTCATAATCAAGAAACGGCAGCTTTTCGCGCAACTGGTCACGGTTCAAAAGCTCCGCATCCACCCCGTGCAGGCGCATGGCATTACCACGCCGCGTATAGGCATCGCGCTGGGCATCGGAATGGAACAGATTGATCACACCGCGCTGGGATACCATGGCGTTGAAATTGAAATCCTGCTCAAGGCCTTCCCACAGCTTCATCGAAAATTCGTAGAACGGGTTATTGCCTTCCAGCAGGTAATTGGATCGAATGATCGTCGTATTTCGCCCGATATTGCCCGATCCAAGATACCCCTTTTCAAGCACGGCAACATTGCGCACGCCAAACACCTTTGACAGGTAATAGGCCGTTGCCAATCCATGCCCGCCACCACCGATGATGATCACATCATAATGCGGTTTCGGGTCCGGATTGCGCCAGGCCGGCTTCCAGTTCTTGTTCTTGGAAAACGCATTGCCAAGCAATGACAGGGCTGAATAACGCATCATCGATCTTTCGCTGTTGCCCGCATCGGTTATGTGCGGTCAGGACCAATCAATCTTGACAGAGACGGCAATTGCAGCTTGTCTATTAAAGACATCCAATAACACAAATGCGACATCGCGATAATATTGTCGCCCAACGCAGGATACCGGCGTCATGCGCTCAGCCCCCCAAAACAGAACCACACGCACCGCGCGCACCGGACAGCTTGATGCCAAACCGGTCCCGGCGACCCAGAATATCGGTTTCATGTTGCTGCCTGATTTTGCGTTGATGTCCTATGCCTCGGCGATTGAGCCACTGCGCGCCGCCAACCTTCTGGCCGGGCAGCCGATCTACAAGGTTCTGAATTATTCCGCAGCAGGCCGGAATGTGACATCCTCGTCCGGGACCATGGTGCCGACCACCCCGCTGTCGCAGGCACCCACCAGCCTTCATACCCTGTTTGTCTGTGCCGGGGGTCATCCATCGCAATGGCAGGCACCGGGCATGCTGGGGGATTTGCGCAAGCTGGCGCGCTGGGGTGTGCGCATGGGCGGTATATCCAGTGGGGCTTATGTTCTGGCCGCCGCCGGGCTTCTGGGGCAGCGTCAATTCACCATTCACTGGGAACATGCCCCTGCCCTGATCGAAGCCTTTCCGGATCTGGAACCCCAACGCGCACGGTTTGTCATTGACGGGGATCGCATCACCTGCGGCGGCGGGGTGGCACCGCTTGACATGATGCATGCCATGATCGCCGAAAACCTTGGCGCGGATTTCGCAACCCGGGTGTCGGACTGGTACCTGCATACGCAAGTCGGACAATCGGGCGGACCACAGCGGGCATCGCTTGCCGAACGCTATAACGTCCATCATGCCGGATTGCTTCGGGTTCTGGAAAAGATGGAAACCACCATCGAAGATCCGAAAACCCGCGACGAAATGGCGCGCTTTGCCAGACTTTCAACACGGCAGCTTGATCGCCTGTTTGATCAGCATCTTGGCACGTCGTTTCTTGAAACCTATCGCCAGGTCCGGCTTGAACATGCCCGCAAGCTTTTGACGCAAAGTGCCCTGACCATTTCCGAGATCGCCTTTGCCACCGGCTTTTCCAACAGCAGCCATTTTTCACGCAGCTACAAAGACGCTTACGGCGTGAAGCCAAGCGAGGCGCGCGGTCTCTGACCCGAACCCTCTCCACATAGAAAACCCAACCCAAAGATGCATTTCCCACCCCGGGAAATAGACGGAATCGGCACGACTCCGGCGATCTGCATATTTGATATGCATTGAATTTTAGCGTCTATTTTTTGTTCAAATTTTCTCTTGATCGATTCTATATTTTTTTAGATCATTGATTTTCCTGTAATTTTTGCGACGCACAATAAAAAACACATTTGCGCTTGTTCACTACAGGGAATTGAATTTTAATAAAAGGAATGTCCATCGGGGGGCATTTTGTGATGGAGAGACTAAAATGGAACAATCCGTACCAGAGTTGATGGCGAGGCTGGACAGCCTTGAAGCATCGCTCAGCATGGCAACGACCATCAATTCCGAAGTTTTCTATTGGTGGTGTACTGCACTGATGCTTGCAATTCACGCAGGCTTCCTTGCGTATGAAATGGGTGCATCGCGTGCGAAGAACGCACTGGCATCCGGTATGAAAAACCTGATCGCTTTCGCATTCCTGATCCCGGCCTTCTATTACATCGGCTGGTGGATCTATCTTGCGTTCCCGACCGGCTTCACCATTTCCGACGGTTCCGAGGCAGGCCTGCCCTGGAGCGAATATATGGGTCCGAACCTGACGGATAACGCATCGGGTATCTTCTATGCGGCCTTCACGCTGTTTGCGGCAACCACCGCCTCGATCATGTCGGGCTCGGTGATCGAACGTATCCGTATTTCCGGCTTCACCATCCTTGCCCTGTTCCTCGGCGCTGTTGTCTGGGTATTTGGCGCATCCTGGGGCTGGCATCCGGATGGCTGGCTCACCACCGAGTGGGGCCTGCACGACGTTGGTGCGGCGGGTGCCGTTCACACCATCGCCGGCTTCTTCACCCTTGGTGTTCTGATCAACCTTGGTCCGCGTATCGGTCGCTTCAATGCCGACGGTACCGTCAACAATATCAACGGCCACAACATGCCGATGTCGCTGATTGGCCTGATGCTTATCGTTATGGGCTTCTTCGGCTTCCTTGGCGGCTGCATCATCTATACCGGCGATACCTGGATGACCATTTACAACACCCCGGCAACCCTGTCGGCATTCGCATTCAACACCTTGATGGGCGTTGCAGGCGGCATGATCGGTGCGTATCTGGTCACCCGTGATCCGTTCTGGATGATGTCTGGTGCCCTGATCGGTGTGATTTCCTCTGCACCGGCACTTGACCTTTACTATCCGGGTCTTGCCTTCCTCGTCAGCTTTGGCGGCGGTTGCGTCATGCCGAAACTCAACGACATCCTTGTTGAGAAATTCAAGATCGACGATGCGGTTGGCGCGGTTGCCGTCCACGGCTTTGGCGGTGTCTGGGGTCTGGTCATGGCCGGTGTCTTTGCGTCTGGCTATCAGAACGTTGCCGGTCCGGAGATCTCGTTTGTTGGTCAGCTTTCAAGTGCTGTCGTCTTCATGATCCTTGGCTTCGCACCGGGTTACGTTCTGTCCCTGGTGCTGAAGCTTGTTGGTCTGCTGCGCGTGTCTGAAAAGGCAGAAGTGGCTGGCCTCGACAAGGCTGAAGTACCGGTAAGTGCATATCCGGAAAGCACCGTTCCGGCGGCATTCGCCAACGATCCGACTTCGCCGACCCCGGCTGAGTAAGATCATTCTGACACATCGAAACAAGGAAACTGAAACATGAACTCAGCTCCGATTACCAGTTGGGAAGGTGCAGAAGCCTACTTCACCTTTGCTGACAAACCGGCTCTGCTCGTGGCGCTTACACTTGTTGGTGTTGGCGTGTGCATCTGGACCATCGCCTCGATGGCCATTCACGAGAACAAAGCCTACAAAGACATGTAATCTGATTGACGCAAAGCAATACAATGACGCCCTGAACCCTTGGGTTATTGCTTTGCTCAACTGACACAGCGAGAGGCCAGTGTCAAAACTGGCCTCTCTGCCTTTTCCCGATAAAGTAAAAACACCAAATACCCTTCAGGCCTGCCACTTTCAGATCATTCACCGCACACGAGGCCACAATGATCGACCTTGCCCGAACACCGGAAACCTATCCGCACGCTGTCCGCGCTGCGCGCCCCAGTCGCATCATCAATGCCGGACGAACTGCGATGGCACGCAACCTCGAACGCTATGAAATTCCCGGACGGGGCGCGATCATGATATCGGTGCGCGAGGGCGATCAACTCGCACTGCGCAATTGTGAAGGCATGCAATCGGTCGAGCTGATCGGCCTGACACCATCCGGTGCCGCACGGCCCGAGATTTTTGAACCTTTGGCACATGGCGCGCCAAAAGGTCTGATGGATCTGCTGTCTGATCCGTTTGATGACAGCCTGACGCGCTTTGCCAAGACCTTGCGCAAACGCGATATCAAACTTGAAACCTGTCTTGCCCATCGGCTTTTTGGCAATGCCAGCCCACCCGGTGATACGGTCGAACTGACCATCCAGCTTGACGGGTTTGTCATCATCGCCACCCCGGCACCGCTGATGCGGATTGATGCCCATAATACCGCAACACCGATCACGGCCCTGATCAAACGCGCCCATCATTCTGATACCTACAGCTTCGCCCTGCCCGACCCGCTGGCCGATCCGGTTGTGGATTTACGCGTGCATTCCGCCACCGCCGAGGCTTATGAAATCAAGGCCGGGGATTACATCCAGATTCTTGATGTTGATGGACGGCAATGCACCGATTTTCAGTGTTTTGATGCGCGCAAACTTGATCGCGGCATTCAGAACCCGCTGGATGTGACCACCACACGCACATTGATGGGCCATGCCTATCCGATGCCGGGCCTGCACGGAAAATACTATGATCAGGACATGGATCCACTGGTCGAGGTCATTCAGGACACCTGCGGGCGTCATGATGCCTTTGCCATGGCCTGTGCGGCAAAATATTACGATGATATCGGCTATCCCGGTCATGTGAACTGCACGGACAATTTCAACGCGGCCCTTGCCAAACATGGCGTTGATCCGCGGGCGGGCTGGATGGCGATCAATTTCTTTTTCAATACCGGCATCGATGATCACGGCGTGATGTATGCCGATCAGCCCTGGTCGCGTCCGGGCGATTATGTTCTGTTGCGTGCGATGACCGACCTTGTCTGTGTGTCATCGGCCTGCCCGGATGACACGTCCGCGGCCAATGCCTGGAAACCGACCGACATCCATATCCGAAGTTACGATGGTGCTGAAAAATTCAGCCACGCCGTTGCCTGGCGCCCGACTGCAGAGGCCGAAGCAAAAATGACCAAAGAAACTGCCTTCCACCCGCGTTTAAGCGAACTGACCCGCAACTTCGTCGAATATAAGGGTTTCTGGCTGGCGCATGAATATACCGGCCATGGCATGATCGAAGAATATTATGCCTGCCGAGAAAAGGCCGTGGTCATTGATCTGTCGGCCTTGCGGAAGTTTGAAATCACCGGTCCGGACAGCGAAGCGCTGATGCAATATTGCCTGACGCGCAATGTCAAAAAACTTGGCATTGGACAGGTCGTCTATTCTGCGATATGCTATCCGCATGGCGGGATGATTGATGATGGCACATTACTGCGTCTGGGGCAGGATAACTTCCGCTGGATTTGTGGCGATGATTACAGCGGTGTCTGGCTGCGTGAACAGGCCGAAAAACTTGGCCTTCAGGTCCTGATCCGTTCATCGACCGATCAGATGCACAACATCGCCGTTCAGGGCCCCAAAAGCCGCGATATCCTGCGCGAAGCCATCTGGACCCCACCCCATCAGCCGTCCATGGATGAAGTCGACTGGTTCAAATTCACCATCGGCCGGATTGGTGACGCCAAAGGCGTGCCTGTTGTCGTCTCCCGCACCGGCTATACCGGCGAACTTGGTTATGAAGTCTGGTGCCATCCCAAGGATGCCCTCACCGTCTTTGACGCCATCTGGGCGGCCGGCAAACCACATGGCCTGACGCCGATGGGATTGGGAGCCCTTGATATGGTTCGGATCGAGGCGGGCTTGATCTTTGCCGATTACGAGTTTTCAGATCAGACCGATCCGTTTGAAGCCGGGATCGGCTTTACCGTGCCGCTAAAATCCAAGGAAGATGACTTTATTGGCCGTGACGCCCTGATCCGGCGCAAGGAACATCCATCGCACAAACTGGTCGGGATCGAGATTGATGGCAATGTCACCGTCGGTCATGGCGACTGCGTCCATATCGGACGTGCGCAGATCGGTGTGATCACAAGTGCTGTGCGATCCCCCATTCTGGGCAAGAATATCGCGCTGGCGCGGGTAGATATCGCGCACGCCGATATTGGCACCGAGGTCGAAATTGGCAAGCTTGACGGACATATGGTCCGCCTGCCCGCCATCATCACCGCCTTCCCGCATTATGATCCCAAAAAGGAGAAGCCGCGGTCCTGAAACCCGCGGCTTATAACCCCAAAAGAAACCCCGCAGCCATATCGACTGTGGGGGTGACTGCGAGTTTGATTAAGGGAGACGGCGGACTTGCGCCCGCTTCTTTGAAAGTCCTGAAAGTTCGGCTGCCTATTCGGCAGCCGTTTTCTTTTCAACCTGCAAATAGGCTTCAAGGCTGTCATCAAGTTCGTCCAGCCAAGGCGTGTGATGGGCCGGTGACATATTGCCCGTCATCAGCGAGCGATAGGACTTGTTGCGATAGCCCATGATGTCGTCGGCCTTGTCATGTTCCCATTCCTCGAAGGTCTTGTTCACCCCTTCGATGTCGAACATCGGATAGTCCGTCATCTCGATCAGATGGGCGGTGTAATCGCCCTGGAACCAGATCATGTCGTGATCGTCCTTAAGACCCTCTTCGCGATCCCGCCATGCTTTGCTGTCGGCCTTCATCTCATCCCTGGATGGCAAGGGAATGCGGCCCATGATGACATCACGGGCAAACCAGGCCTGCGCATCAAACATGTTGAAGGTATAGAACTGGTCCTGCATGCCGAGATACATCATCTTCGGATTTTCTTCCCAGACGACACCTTTATAAAGACCAAGCGGCCACAGGCGGTTATCGGTCTTAAGACGCAGATCATCAGTCAGGAACGGGAAGTGATGCTGATAGCCGGTGCACAGAATGATCGCATCGACGTCACGTGATGAGCCATCCTTGAAATAGGCCGTATTGCCATCAACCTTGGTCAGAAGCGGGACCTCTGCCCAGTTATCGGGCCAGTCAAACCCGATCGGGTTGGTGCGATGGCTGACCGTGACCGACTTGCAGCCATATTTATAGCATTGCGATCCGATATCTTCGGCCGAATAGGACGTACCGATGATCAGGATATCCTTGCCCTTGAATTCCAGTGCGTCACGGAAATCATGGGCATGCAAAACACGCCCGCCAAAGGTATCAAATCCCGGGAATTCCGGCACATTCGGGGTGGAGAAATGACCATTGGCAACAATGACGTGATCAAATTCCTCGGTCGAAACCACATCATTTTTCAGATCGTGGGCGGTCACCAGAAACGTTTGGCTTTCTTCATCAAACTCGACACTGCGGACCGGGGTTCTGAAACGCACCCACGGGCGGACATTGGCCTTTTCAACGCGGCCCTTGATGTAATCCCAAATCACTGCGCGCGGCGGATAGGATGCGATGGGTTTGCCGAAATGTTCCTCAAACGTGTAATCGGCAAATTCCAGACATTCCTTGGGGCCGTTTGACCACAGATAACGATACATCGACCCGTGGATCGGTTCGCCATATTCATCAAGACCGGTGCGCCAGGTGTAGTTCCACAAACCACCCCAGTCTTCCTGACGTTCAAAACACACAATCTCGGGGATTTCGGCCCCTTTGGCGGCGGCAGATTGAAATGCACGCATCTGCGCCATGCCTGACGGACCGGCGCCAATAATCGCAACACGAAGTGTCATAGCCTTAAATCCCCAATAAAAGCGTTATGCCGTTTATGCGTCTCCTCTGCCCGGCTTGTGCCGGTTCGTTCTTCGTTAATCGGGGAAGATCCCCGGTGACGTCGGCGCCCCGTCGTCAAATTGTGAAAGCCACTCGACCAGGATCGGGTGGTAGCGCGACAGCCCCTTGTAATCGACAAGTTCGGGCCGCAAATCGCGCATGACACGATGCAGGCGACGACCCCATTTCGGCTGGGTCACCACTTCGTTCATCGCCATCAAATATGTTCGGATCGGAAACAGGATTGCGTTGGACCGCGGCAGACGCCAAAACGTCTGAAGCTCCACACGCAGATGGACCTTTTCACCAATATTTTCCGGCGTCACGGTCATCCGGTCCGGGCCCCATTTGGGATAATTTTCCGGGCTGGTATCGAGACGCGGATTGACCGTCAACGTCCAGTTCAGGCGCCGGGATGGCTGCCCCTGTGGCAGGGTCAAAAGGAATTTCAGCGCACGCTGGAACACACCCAGTTCGTGGGCCAGCGGCACGGGTGCATGCCATTCAAAGAAATTCATGCCAATGTCGAAATCAAGCGACCAGTCGGCCTGTGCCGTAATGATCCCGGCATCCATCCAAAGGTTGCCGTCGCGCTGATCAAGGATGGCATGATCGCCTTGTACCTGACGTCCGATATATTCCATCGGATGGCAGGGCAGTGTCGAACTGTCGCCAAAGGTAAAGGTATCGTCGATCTGAAGCGGTTTGTTGATCCAGTGCCAGCGATCCCCATCCATGGTCAGTTTGAACAGATCAGGATAATCGCGTACCTTGGATACCATCACCAGTTCAAGGAAATCCCACCCCGCCGTTTCCATATGCGGCAGGCCCTGACACCGACCGGGGTCCTCGGCCAGAACAAGGGCACGGTCCTTCATTTCCGCGACATAGTGTTCATCAACATCAAACGCATTTTCAAACGGGCTGCCGACACGCGCAGCATGATGCGGTTCGATATTGGTCGAATACATGTATTCGTCTTCCGGGAACGGGAACGGAAAACGCGGGATGTTTGAAGGGCTGTTGGCGTAGGTGAAATCACCGCGGAAGCTCTCGTCCTTAAACTGGATGGTCATGACTGAAATCCCCCTTACAGATCAAGTTCAAGGCGTTTGCCACGGAACCGCGAAACACAGGGCATGATCCGTTGCTTTGCCGCACGCTGTTCTTCGTCAAGCCAGTGGTCGTTGTGCATGATCTCGCCGTCGCAGGCGACAACCACCGTTTCGCACTGACCACACGCCCCGCCCCGGCACATGCAATTGATCGGGGTTCCGGATGCCTCGACCGCCTCAAGCAGGCTCTGTTCTGCACCCACCGTGATATCAATCCCGGCCTTGGCCAGATGCACTTCAAACGGTTCGCCAACCGGCGGGGCCAGGAAGTGTTCGAAATGAACGTGTGCTGCGGGCCAGCCAAGACTGGTTGCGGTTTCAACCACCCGTTCGATCATGCCCTTTGGGCCGCAGACATAGACATGTGTGCCAAGGGGCTGACTGGACAAAAGCATTTCCAAATCAACGCTTTCGCCCTGATCATCGCAATAGCACGACACGTTATCGCCAAAACGATCGGCAAGGCTGTCCATATAGGCCGCCTGTGATACTGATCGCGCGGCATAGTGCAGTTCAAACGGCACACCAAGTTTATCGGCCTGGGCCATTTGTGCGATAAACGGCGTGATCCCAATGCCGCCCGCAATCATCAGGTGCTTTCGCGCCCGCAGATCCAATGCGAAGAGATTGACCGGGGCAGAGATTTTCATCTGCATGCCAGGTCGCACCTGTTCATGCATGAATTTCGATCCGCCGCGCCCGGTATCGTCACGGCGCACCGAAATCGCATATTGGTCGCGCTCGAACGGGGAACTCATCAGCGAATAGGGATTTTTGCGTTTCGTACCGTCATCAAGCATTTCGACAACGATATGCGCCCCACCCGAAAAGGCGGGCAGTTCATCGCCATTTACATGCTTGAATTCGAACCGTTTGATGATCGGATTGACCTCGACCACCTTGCTGACAACCACCGGAATCAAATGATCGGACGCACTCATTTGAACACCTCCTTGATTTCGATTTCTTCAGACGGGTCTTCGGCATTGATGCAGACACCCTGGAATGCCGCCAGACGTCGGGAATAGTGATCACGCACGAGCAACAGCAAATCGCAAGACGGGCATTTGACCGGCTGGGTCGTGACATCCTCGATCATGGTTTTGCAGTGGACGCATTGAACGCGACGGGCCAGACTGCCGCGATGCTCACACTGCACCGCTGTATGATCGAGACCGCATGCCTCACCCTTGGCAACGCCCTGCCCCACAAGGCCTTCGGTCCCGGCGAGATACAGCTGCGTCCCCATCTTGGCATCCGATAGCCAGTCACCGAGTTTTGCGACGGCTTCTTCGATGGTCGGGAAATGTTCGAACCGCTTGGCTCCCAGCGCATAAAGCGACGTTATCAGGGCCGCCTCGCCCGGGGTTGGCACATACAGGATATGTACCTTTTCCATCATGTCGCGCGGCAGTTCCTGCACGACCCGGATAACGCATTCGGCACCGGATGCATCGGCCAGAAAATAATGCGCCAGACCCGGCACGATTTTAAGCGTGCCGTAGGTCGGACGGGAAAGAATGCTTTCTTCGATAAGACTCTCAGACATGGTAGCGGGTCCCATTCTGTCAGAAACCTCAAGGATCAGGCGTTTGATCCGGGGGCCTCTGACAGCCCCCGGTCGTGTGGCTTAACCCTTGGCTGTTCTTTTCAATTTTTTGGGGTCGTCAAATGGCATGGTATGGGCCATTCCGCCAAGCATGCCTTTTTCACCTGTGACTTCGAGCTTCACACCCTGTTCGGCGCAATCGACCGCCAGACGGGCGATGGCCATCGTCTGATCCTTAAGCGGTGAATACATCGCACAGGTCACAACGCCGACCTTGGCCCCGTCCTTGAACACTTCCGCCCCTTCGGCCGGGACTTCCTTGCCATCAAACAGGATGCCAAAGATCTTGAAGCGTTCCTTGCCTTTCAGGCGGTAATGTTCCTCGGCACCGCGGAATCCGGTCTTGCCCGGACTGACGGTGAAATCAAGGCCAAGCTCCCACAGGGTATCGCCCGGTCCTTCGTTTTCAAACGGGTACATCTGCGAGTTATCGTAAGGGTAAAACAACAGGTAGCTTTCAACACGCAGCATATCAAGTGTCGTAAAGCGGGTCGGGATAATGCCCATATCCTTGCCCTCAGCAACGATGCGATCCCAGATCATCCCGGCATCCTGACCACGACAGAAAATCTCATAGCCGCGTTCACCGGTATAGCCGGTGCGCGAAATCATTACTGGTGCGCCAAACAACTGCGTCTGCGTATGATGAAAATAGGGCAGATCGCGAATACCCGGTACATATTCCGCCAGATAATCCACCGCAAGCGGCCCTTGCAGAGACAAATCATGAAGGTTGTCATCAAAACGAACCGATACATCACGGCCCATGGCGGCCTTGGTCAGTTCTTCATGCCCGGTACCCGATCCGTGCACCACCATCCATGAATTGGGCCCCATGCGATAAATCACGCAATCATCGGTAAACTTGCCCTGATCATTCAGCATGCAGGCATAGACAGACTTGCCCGGATAGATCTTTTCGACATTGCGCGTGGTGGCATAGTCGATCACGTGGGATGCATGCGCGCCGGTGATGTGAACCTTTTTCAGGCCTGAAACATCCATGATCCCGGCCTTGGTGCGGATCGCGATATATTCCTCGTCCCAATCCTTGTCATAGGTCCAGGCGGTGCCCATCCCGCTCCAGTCTTCAAGATTGGAACCAAGCGCGCGATGCCGATCGGCAAGGGCTGAAAATCTCCAGCTTGCAGTCATAGTGATGGCCTCCTGATATGATTGCCTTTGCGCACAATCAGCGCGCTATTATCGGCTTATTTTGTTCCATATTTTGGCGGCATCTTGTTCGCGAACGCAATAATTATTTTTCATATTATTCAATTTTTATTCCTTAAAGGCTATTTTATACGGCATTGCAGCAACTTCCATCCCCACCCCTCATATCGCCTTTCCGGAAATTTATTTTCCCTGGAGTTGATAAATATTTCCTGCCAGTGTAAGTCATGCCTATGGCGTATGGCCGACCAATAAGGGCAAAAGCCCGGGCGCATACGACCGATAAAAAAGCAGGCCGCATCAAGTGGCCGTTCGAGGAAACCAGAAACGAGCGGACCCGCACCGGGACAAAACCGGTGACGGAGGACAAGCCAGCATGGCAAATAGCAAAACAACACAAGCACTGCAGACCACCGCCAATAGCGAGCAAGGATCAGGCATGGACACCAAGAGCAAACCCGCCGCCCTCACCCAGGACCCGCACGCGCTTCGTGAACCCAAGGAAAACAATCTCGAAATTGCCATCGGCCATGAAGTCCGAGCGCTCCGCAAGAAGCTTGGCATTACGATTTCTGATCTGGCGTCGGCAACCGGGATCTCGATGGGGATGCTTTCCAAGATCGAAAACGGCGTGACCTCGCCATCCCTGACCTCGCTTCAGGCGCTGGCAAGTGCGCTGGGTGTGCCGGTGACCGATTTCTTTCGCCGTTATGAAGAACCGCGCAATGCGGTGTTTGTAAAATCCGGTGAAGGTGTTGCGATTGAACGCCGCGGCACGCGCGCAGGCCATGAATATAACCTGCTGGGTCATATCGATAACAACACCAGCGGTGTGGTGGTCGAACCCTATTTGCTAACGCTTACCGAGGAGTCGAGCAGCTTCCCCGCATTCCAGCATGAAGGCATGGAATTCATCTATATGCTTGAGGGTGAAGTTCGTTACCGCCATGGCGATCAGCTTTACTACATGAAAGAAGGCGACAGCCTGTTCTTTGACGCCGATGCCCGCCACGGACCGGAAGAACTTCTTTCGTTTCCAATACGTTACCTATCGATCATCTGCTATCCCGCCCGGGGATAAGCATTCACTCTGGTGAAAACATCAATTCACTGAGAAGAAATTTTTATTCTTCATAGTTGATTCCGCATTCGCGAACAGTTAGTCTCCGTTTCAGAAACAGAATGGAGACTGTCCTGCCATGTGCGGCATTGTTGGTTTATTCCTTAAAGATAAAAGTCTGGAACCACAGCTCGGCGCGTTGTTGTCTGAAATGCTGGTGACCATGACCGACCGTGGTCCCGATAGCGCGGGCATCGCAATCTATGGCGCAGATCAGAATGATCTGGTCAAACTCACGATCCAGTCTCCGGAGCCGGAAACAGATTTTGCCGGCCTGACCGAAGACCTGCGCAAAGCCGGGATCAAAAACGCATCCATCCTGCCCAAAAACACCCATGCGGTGATTACGGTTTCAAGCGATCAGATCGATGCGACCAGAAGCGCACTTGAAGACCTTCGTCCGAATGTGCGCGTCATGGGAACGGGTACGGCGATGGAGATTTACAAGGAAGTCGGCCTGCCAAAGGACGTGCTGGAACGTTTCAAGATTTCCGACATGAGCGGCACCCACGGGATCGGCCATACCCGCATGGCGACCGAAAGTGCGGTGACCACCCTTGGCGCCCACCCGTTTTCGACCGGTTCGGACCAATGCCTTGTGCATAATGGTTCGCTGTCGAACCATAACAACCTTCGCCGTGAACTGACCCGCGAAGGCATTCGCCTTGAAACCCAGAACGACTCAGAGGTCGCAGCCGCCTATCTGACCGGCGAAATGGCCAAGGGCAAAAACCTGGGCGAAGCCCTGACAAGTGCGCTTGATGACCTTGATGGCTTCTTCACCTTTGTGGTTGGCACCAAATCGGGCTTTGGCGTTGTGCGCGACCCGATTGCCTGCAAACCGGCCGTGATGGCGGAAACCGATGCCTATGTCGCATTCGGCTCCGAATACCGTGCACTGGTCAACCTGCCGGGCATCGAAGACGCCAAGGTGTGGGAACCGGAACCGGCCACGGTTTATTTCTGGGAACACTGATTAACACGAACCCTGTCGGCTGCTGCGATGCGCGCACCGACCCGACTGCACTCACCCCGCAGTCCTATGAGGAAGGAACACAAATGCCAGTGTTTGATCTTGCAACCACCGAACTGCGCGCGCTCAATCAGGCGCTTCATGCGCTTGATAAAAGTGGTGTGCCTGAGGATTTCGAAATCACCAATCCGCGCGGCGCACATGCCGTGGCTGTCGGCATCGACGCACCGGTCAATGTCACGATTAATGGCAGCGTCGGTTATTACTGTGCGGGCATGAACGAACAGGCCACCGTCACGGTCAATGGCAATGCCGGTCCGGGTGTGGCGGAAAACATGATGTCGGGCAAAGTCGTGATCAAGGGCGATGCCAGCCAGTATGCCGGGGCCACCGCCCATGGCGGGTTGCTGGTGATCGAAGGCAATGCGTCGTCACGCTGCGGCATTTCGATGAAAGGTGTCGATATCGTCGTTAAGGGCAATATCGGCCACATGTCGGCCTTCATGGCGCAGTCAGGCAACCTTGTTGTCCTGGGTGATGCCGGTGACGCGCTTGGTGATTCGCTTTATGAAGCGCGCCTTTTCGTGCGTGGCACGGTCAAAAGCCTCGGTGCCGATTGCGAGAAAAAGGAAATGCGGGCGGAACATATCGACCTTCTGACCAAGCTTCTTGCAGATGCAGGCATCACGGATGTGAAGCCCGAGGAATTCACGCGATATGGCTCGGCCAGAACGCTTTACAACTTCAGTGTCGATAATTTCGACGCCTATTGATGCGGCACGCTGAACGCCGCGCGGATCAAAAATCCGAGCGCGTCAGCCCAAAGACAGGATCAGACCATGACCTACAAAAATCCCGTTACGACGCCGCGTAAATCGGCAACCTTTGATGACTACACCCTTTCGGAAATCCGCCGCGCAGCCGCGACCGGCATCTATGACATCCGCGGTGGTGGCGCGAAACGCCGGGTTCCGCATTTCGATGATTTGCTGTTCCTTGGCGCATCCATGTCGCGCTATCCGCTCGAAGGCTACCGCGAGAAATGCGAAACCGCCGTGACGCTCGGCACCCGTTTTGCCAAGAAACCGATCGAGCTTAAAATTCCGATTACCATTGCCGGTATGAGCTTTGGCTCCCTTTCCGGCCCGGCCAAGGAGGCGCTTGGACGCGGCGCATCTGCTGCTGGCACATCGACCACGACGGGCGATGGCGGCATGACCGAAGAAGAGCGCGGCCATTCGACCCAGCTTGTTTATCAATACTTGCCGTCACGTTACGGCATGAACCCGCGCGACCTGAAACGCGCCGATGCGATTGAAATCGTTATTGGCCAGGGCGCAAAACCGGGCGGCGGCGGTATGTTGCTGGGTCAGAAGATCTCTGACCGCGTTGCCGAAATGCGCAACCTGCCGATGGGCATTGATCAACGATCCGCATGCCGTCATCCGGACTGGACCGGCCCGGATGATCTTGAGATCAAAATTCAGGAAATCCGCGAAATCACCGATTGGGAAAAGCCGATCTTCATCAAGGTCGGCGGCGCACGCCCCTATTATGACGTTGCCCTTGCGGTCAAGGCCGGTGCCGATGTCATCGTGCTGGATGGTATGCAGGGTGGCACGGCCGCAACCCAGGAAGTCTTTATCGAACATGTCGGCCAGCCGACCCTTGCCTGCATCCGCCCGGCGGTAAAAGCATTGCAAGACATGGGCATGCACCGCAAAGTACAACTGATCGTTTCGGGCGGTATCCGCAACGGTGCCGACGTTGCCAAGGCGCTTGCCCTTGGTGCGGATGCGGTTTCCATCGGGACCGCGGCCCTGGTCGCGATTGGGGATAACGACCCGAAATGGGAAGCAGAATATAACGAACTTGGCACCACGGCTGGTGCCTATGATGACTGGCATGAAGGTCGTGATCCCGCAGGCATCACGACACAGGATGCCGACCTGATGAAACGGGTTGACCCGATTGCCGCCGGACGGCGACTGGCCAACTATCTGAAGGTCATGACCCTTGAAGCGCAAACAATTGCGCGCGCCTGCGGCAAAAATCATGTGCACAACCTCGAACCCGAGGATCTCTGCGCACTGAATATCGAAGCGGCCGCCATGGCTGGTGTACCGCTTGCCGGAACCAACTGGGTTCCGGGTCAGGGAGGATTCTAGAACAGCTAACCTACCACCGGACCGGGTGCGCCCCAAGGCGTGCCCGGGGAACCGATGGTTATTGATAAAATTCGTCAGGGGACTTCGATGACCAAGGATCTATCAGCCTTTGCCCGGGAACGCGGCATCAAATACTTCATGATCAGCTTTACCGACCTGTTTGGCGGTCAGCGCGCCAAACTTGTCCCGACCCAGGCAATTGCCGACATGCAGGAAGAAGGTGCAGGCTTTGCAGGCTTCGCGACCTGGCTTGACCTGAGCCCGGCCCACCCCGACATGTTCGCCATTCCTGATCCTAGTTCTGTCATCCAGTTGCCCTGGAAACCGGAAGTCGCCTGGGTTGCCGCCGATTGCATCATGGAAGGCACACCGGTCGAACAGGCCCCGCGCAACGTTTTGAAAGCCCAGATCGCCAAGGCCGCCGAACTTGGCCTCAATGTCAAAACCGGGGTCGAGGCGGAGTTTTTCCTTGTCACCACCGATGGATCGGAAATTTCTGATCCGGCCGATACGGCGGAAAAGCCCTGTTACGACCAGCAGGCCGTCATGCGCCGCTATGACGTCATCGCCGAGATTTGCGATTACATGCTTGAACTTGGTTGGGGTGCCTATCAGAACGACCATGAAGACGCCAATGGTCAGTTTGAAATGAACTGGGAATTCGATGACGCGCTTAAAACCGCCGACAAGCATTCCTTTTTCAAGTTCATGGTCAAATCAATCGCCGAAAAACACGGTCTTCGCGCAACCTTCATGCCCAAGCCCTTCCCCGGCCTGACCGGCAATGGCTGTCACTGCCATGTGTCAGTCTGGGATAATGATGGTGCCAATGCCTTTGCCGATAACGACATGCCATTTGGTCTGTCGGCCAAGGGCAAGCATTTCCTTGGCGGCATCATGAAACATGCCTCTGCCATGGCGGTTATCACCAACCCGACGGTCAATTCCTACAAGCGTATCAATGCTCCGCGCACCATGTCGGGCGCGACCTGGGCGCCGAACACGGTGACCTGGACCGGCAACAACCGCACGCACATGGTTCGCGTTCCGGGGCCGGGGCGTTTCGAACTGCGCCTGCCCGACGGGGCAACCAACCCGTATCTTCTTCAGGCCGTGATCATTGCAGCCGGTCTTGATGGCATGGCAACCAATGCCGATCCGGGACCGCATTACGATATCGACATGTACAAGGAAGGGCATTCGATCAAGGATGCACCGCGTCTGCCGCTGAACCTGCTCGATGCCCTGCGTGAAATGGGCTCTAACGAAGAGCTCCAGCTTGCGATGGGCAAGGAATTCTCAAGTGCCTATCTCAAACTTAAACAAACCGAGTGGAATTCTTACGTTTCTCACTTTTCCCGCTGGGAACGTGAGAACACACTTGATATTTAATACTTCTGCCCGGCCTTATCTCATTCCCCGATGGACGGGGCCGGGCAATTTTTGATTATTCCAAACGAGAAAGCCAGACGCGATGAAAAGCTACGTTCTGACTGTTTCCTGCGATTCTCAGCGCGGGGTGGTTGCTGCTATTTCGACCTATTTGGCAGATAACGGCTGCAACATTACCGATAGCTCCCAGTTTGACGACCAAGAAACCGGCTTGTTCTTTATGCGGGTTGCCTTCGTCAGCGAAGAAGGTGTTGATCAGGAAACCCTGATTGCAGGCTTTGAGGGTCCGGCAGCAGAACTTGGCATGAAGTACGAAATCCATGACAGCTCCGAGAAGATGAAGGTTCTTCTGATGGTGTCGCGATTTGGTCATTGCCTCAATGATCTGCTGTATCGTTGGAAAATCGGGGCGCTTCCGATTGATATCGTTGGCGTGGTGTCAAACCATCTTGATTATCAGAAGGTTGTCGTTAATCACGATATTCCCTTCCACCACATCCCGGTCACCAAGGAAAACAAGCCCGAAGCCGAGAAAAAGCTTCTTGATGTTGTTTCTGACTATAATGTCGAACTGATCGTTCTGGCCCGCTACATGCAGGTCCTGTCAGACAGCCTGTGCAAGAAGATGAGTGGCAAGATCATCAATATCCACCACTCCTTCCTGCCAAGCTTCAAGGGGGCCAACCCGTATCAACAGGCCTATGTGCGCGGGGTCAAACTGATTGGCGCAACGGCACATTATGTCACCGCTGACCTTGATGAAGGCCCGATCATCGAACAGGACATTGCGCGCATCACTCATGCCCAGAACTCTGCCGATTATGTGTCGATTGGCCGCGATGTCGAAAGCCAGGTGCTGGCGCGTGCGGTGCATGCCCATATCCACCACCGTTCGTTCATCAACGGCAACCGCACGATTGTCTTCCCGCCAAGCCCGGGAAGCTACGCGTCGGAGCGCATGGGCTAAGCCCAGCACCTGCGACAATCAAAAACGCCCCGGCCAGATATGGCACGGGGCGTTTTGCATTTTGGTGTGCGAAACCTTGTAGCTTAGCGCCAGGATTTGGTTGCGCGACGATCAACAGCCCGGGGCACAATACCGCGTGCGGCATTGCCAATCCCGTCAAGCACGTTGCTTGCGGCGATATCGCACTGGCGATCGGCCATGCGCTTGAACCGTGCATCAAAGACCGGCTTGCGATCTGCAATGTCGCGGGGATCGGATGCGACCTCTTCCCCACGTTTAAATGCCTCGGGATCGAGCCAATCCAGCGTTAACCCGGTCAGATCAAGGCGCAGCACATCGCCATCCTTAAGATAGCCGATTGCACCACCTGTAAAGGCCTCCGGCACCATATGACCGATACAGGCCCCCTTGGTCACCCCGGAATAACGTCCATCGGTGATCAGCATGGATGATGCTTCGAGAATGCGGTGATGGCGCAAGTTCTGCGACGGCGAAAACATTTCCGGCATGCCATAGGCTTCCGGCCCCTGCCCGCCGATGACAAACGCAAAGGACAGATGGCCCTGTTCGAACATGTCCTTTGGCGCATCCATATCGACACGGTTTCCGCCGTTGCGGCGCACGACTGCGGCAATCAATTCCTCATCAACGCCATCGGTTTCAATCAAACGCGTGATCAGATCGGGCGAGGCAAAGTCGGCATTACAGACATGTTCGTTTTCGTAATAGCGCACGATGAAAACATGATCATCAAAGTGCGATAACAAACGGTCGCTCATGCCCGATGTCTTGACCGCGCAGTTTTCAAAGAAACTGCCGGTGATGACATCAACACCTGAACGCTGCCTGACCGGGTTGGCGCGAATGACCGATGCATCGCCCAACGACAGATCAACCGGATTTTCAAGATTGGCGATGCGTTCCGCCCAGGTTTTTCCGAGGATGGTCGGCGCATCAAGATCCATCGCCACACCAAGGTCGGCCAGAATGCGATAGATGCTTTCCATACCGCGGTTTTTGCCTTCGGCCATTTGCTGGGCCAAAACAAAAGTGTCGCGGTTCTCCGTCAGGCTGTGGGCGAAAATTTCCGGTACCGGGGTTTTGGTGCGCACATCCTGATAATCATCAATCGAGATATCAAAACCGGCATAGCGCATCATGAATGGCAGATGCAAAAGCATGTTGCTGCTTGATCCCGTAGCATTATGAACACGCACGAAATTGGCGAAGTTGGCCTTCAGCAAATTGCCAATCGCATATTCCGGCTTGTTGAAAACACCAAACAGGGCATCGATCCCGGCTGCCACGGCCTCGAACGGCGGGACATCGGTCAGCAATTCGAGTTCCGGCGGGGTCAGGCCGAAGGCCGCCAACATGGTGCGCGATGAATTGCCCGTGCCGTTAAACGCACAAATGCCGCCCTTGGAATCACAGGTCGCCGTTGCGAGTTCGTCCAGAACCCGGCGTTCAAGCGCCCCGTCGATAATCCCCAGAAGCCGGGCACGTTCGAGCAACCCGGCAAACGCCTCGTCCGACGTGCATTGCAGGATATAGCGCATGTTTTCGCGGATATCGGCACCCAGATCATCGTGGCCCGCCGCATCGGAGTCAGCAGCGATATTATCCAGCAAACGACGCGTGCCTTCGGGAATTTCACCGCCTTTTAGAACATGCGACGGTGCAAACACCGCCCAAACGGGCGCCTGATCGCCGCGCCAGGCGCGTGCATGATCGGCCGCGGCCAGACCGGCCACCACCGCGGCGGGAGACTTGTCACAGCCGGCAATCACATAGGCCGCATGATAGCTGTGGCCTTCAAAGGTAATATTGACCGCCGCCGCCGTATGGTTGCGCGATGCCAGCGAATAGCTTTGCCCGATATTGTTTTGCGCCGTGCCATCGCAAATCACCGGTACATGGAACAGGAACGGAACCCCACCCATTTCCCAGATGCGCAGGGCAGCCATCAGCGCCTGCGGACGATCCAGAAGATGGGCCGGATGATCCGGCGCACCGGCAATGATCGCGATGCGCGGGCGGTTTTCCACCAGACGGCCGACCACGTCCTTGATTTCAGGAACGGCAAACTTGCGACCACTGGCCACAACCGGGTTTTCGTTCACCGCATCGCGCAGCAACCGGACGACTGTGATCGGCTGGTTGGCGAGACCCTGAATGCAGTCGCGATACGGGTTGGCTTTTTCATCGATGATGATTGGCTGATCAGAGAGATTTGCAGGCGACATATACTGTTTTTTCCAAGTTCGAGCAGTGGTCTCGGGGCGAGCAGCGGTCTTGGCACCCGTCGAAACACACGATCAGACGATGCCGCCATCCACGATGAAGTTCTGTGATGAACAGGCCGACGAAACATCAGATGCCAGGAAAAGAACCATCTGTGCAACATCATCCCCCACCAGCCGGCGTTTGACGCATTGCTGCTCCTGAATGCGTTCTTCATCCTCGGGAGAAATCCAAAGATCAAGCTGGCGCTGTGTCATGATGCAGCCCGGCGTCACCGCATTGACGCGAATGCCATATTCACCCCAGTCCCGGGCAAGTGCACGCGTCAGTCCGATAATACCGGCCTTTGCGGTCTCGTACGTTACCAGATCCGGCAGGCCCATCATATAACTCACAGAACTGAAATTGATAATACTTCCGCACCGTTTTTCCTTCATGCCCGGTGCGACTGCCTGGGCACAAAAGAAATGATGGTTCAGGTTCACATCCAGGCCATCACGCCACTTGTCAGGACTGATATCTTCGGGCGAATGCCGATCATCGCGCGCCGCATTGTTTACCAGAACGTCAATCGGGCCAATCGCAACTGACATGTCGCGAACCGCATCGGAAATAGATGATTGGTTGCGCAAATCAAGCGATTTGTAGACCGGGGTTACGCCGTGCTCTTCCTTTATGGAGGCGATCAGTTTTTGCGCGGCGGCATCATCGATATCGAAGAACCCGACCCGTGCCCCCTGCGCACAGAATGCGCGCACAATCGAGGCGCCAATCCCGGATGCACCGCCGGTTACAAGCACGGATTTACCGTCAATGTCGTGATAACTCGCTGTCATAACGTTCCCTGTCTCTTTTCATATTATTTTAGGTGAATAAATTAATTGCTGCAGCGCACCACATTATAAACACCGACAATTCAACCCTCAATCGCAAACTGCGATATAAAAATGCGTGAAAAGCGATGAATTTAATTTATTCACTAAAAAATATTTGACAGGACGCCTTCTTCACGTCAACATTTTTTCGATAACAAAAATAAATGTCACCAGAAGACACATTTATTCAGGGAAGAAACCGATGAAAAAACTCCTATCAACGGCCATGTTGGCCGGAACCGTTCTGCTGTCTGCAAATGCCTTTGCTGCTGATCTGACTGTTGGTGTCAGCTGGTCGAACTTCCAGGAAGAACGCTGGAAAACCGATGAAGCCGCAATCAAGGCAGCTCTGGATGCTGCGGGGGCTGAATACATCAGCGCAGATGCCCAAAGTAATCCGTCCAAACAGCTTTCCGATATCGAAAGCCTGATCGCACGTGGTGCCGATGCCCTGATCGTCCTGGCTCAGGACTCAGCATCAATTGGCCCGGCTGTCGAAAAGGCCCTGAACGAAGGCATTCCGGTCGTTGGCTATGACCGCCTGATCGAAGACTCGAACGCCTATTACATTACGTTCAACAACAAGGAAGTCGGCCGCCTTCAGGCCGAGGCCGTTTTTGCCGAACAACCGAAAGGCAACTACGTCTTCATCAAGGGCGCACCGACCGACCCGAACGCAAACATTCTGCACGAAGGACAGCTTGAAATCCTGCAGAAGGCAATTGACGCAGGCGACATCAAAGTTGTTGGCGAAGCCTATACCGACAGCTGGCAGCCAGCGATTGCGCAGCGGAACATGGAACAGTTCCTGACGGCTGCGGACAACAAGGTTGATGCCGTTGTCGCATCCAATGATGGCACGGCCGGTGGTGTTGTTGCAGCATTGTCTGCTCAGGGCATGCAGGGCATTCCTGTATCGGGTCAGGACGGCGATCACGCTGCACTGAACCGTGTGGCACTCGGCACCCAGACGGTTTCGGTCTGGAAAGATGCCCGTCTTCTTGGCAAACGTGCGGCTGAGATCGCCGTTGAACTTGCCAAGGGCGCCAAGCTTGACGAGGTTGACGGTACCGAAGATTGGCAGAGCCCGAATGGTGTGACCATGAAGTCTTACTTCCTTGATCCGGTTGCGATCACCCAGAACAAACTTGATCTGGTGATTGATGCTGGCTGGGTATCCAAAGACGTGGTTTGCCAAGGCGTAACCAACAGCAAGGTTGCGGCCTGCAACTAGGCCAACCTGTTTCCTCCGACCTTGCATAAACCCGGGGCCGACTGCATTCCACATATCGTGCAGATATCGCAGTTCGGCCCCGCTGCTTTACGAGCTTTTTCATGTCACGACTACTTTCGAAAATGGAAGTCGACCGTCGTCTGGTTGGCCTCGCCGTTGTCCTGCTGATTATCTGGGTGGGTTTTGACATTGCCTCGGGCGGTCGCTTTATCACGCCCCGAAACATCTTTAACCTGTCGGTTCAGACTGCCTCTGTGGCAGTGATGGCGTGCGGCATGGTCCTGATCATTGTCACCCGCCATATCGACCTTTCGGTCGGGGCGGTCCTGGGTGTTCTGGCCATGATCATGGGGGTCGTTCAGACCGATGTCCTGCCACAGTTTCTTGATTACAACCATCCCCTGACCTGGGTGCTGACGCTTCTGGTTGGCATTGTTGTCGGCGGCCTGATCGGTTCTATTCAAGGTGTTGCAGTGGGTTATCTTGGCGTCCCGGCATTCATCGTGACACTTGGCGGGCTTTTGGTCTGGCGCGGATCGGCATGGTGGGTCACACAAGGGCGCACGGTTGCCCCGCTTGACCAGAATTACATTCTGCTGGGCGGCGGCATCGAAGGAACGATTGGCGCGACCTGGAGCTGGATCGTCGCCTTGATCGCCATTCTTGCGATCATTTACGCCGCGATCATGGAACGCCGTCGTCGCCTGTCCTTCGAATTTCCGGTCAAACCAATCTGGGCCGAATACACCAACACGATCATCAAGGCAGGTTTGGTCCTGATTGTTGTCGCGACACTGAATGCCTATCACCTGCCAACGCGCGCGGCAGAACGCCTTTTGGAAAACAAGGGCATTCCGGTCACGCCAGAAAACCTTGAAATTTCGCACGGCATTCCAATCCCGCTTCTGATTGTTGCGCTTGTCGCGATCATCCTCACCATTGCGGTTAAACGCACCCGTTTCGGTCGCTATGTCTTTGCGATTGGCGGCAACCCGCAGGCGGCCGAACTGGCCGGGATTAACGTCAAACGCATGACGGTGGCAGTCTTTGCCCTGATGGGTGTTCTTTGTGCGATCAGTGCGGCGATTTCATCGGCCCGCCTGCAGTCAGCCGGCAACGATCTGGGCACGCTTGACGAACTTCGCGTGATTGCAGCCGTGGTCATTGGCGGCACGTCGCTTGCCGGTGGGCTTGGGACAATCTATGGCGCGCTGATTGGTGCGCTGGTGATGCAAAGCCTGCAAAGCGGCATGGCGCTTTTAGGGGTGGATACCTCGTTGCAAAGCATCGTCATCGGCCTGGTTCTTGTCGTCGCCGTCTTTAGCGACAAGTATTTCCATCGCCGTTACAGCGACCCGACCGCGTAAGGAGACCCGTGATGACTGATCCAAACATGACCAAAGATCCGCTGGTCGAAATGCAAGATATCCATATCAGCTTTGGCGGTGTAAAGGCTGTTGATGGCGTATCCATTGATCTTTATCCCGGCGAAGTGGTTGGCGTTCTGGGCCATAACGGTGCAGGCAAATCAACGCTGATCAAAATTCTTTCGGGTGCCTATCAGGCCGATAGCGGCCAGATCATTGTTGATGGCAAGGAAGCCAAGATCGAGAATGCGCGTGATGCACGCGACAACAACATCGAAACGATCTATCAGAACCTGGCACTTGCCGACAATCTTGATGCCGCCCAGAACCTGTTTCTGGGACGTGAAATCACTGACAAGTTCGGGTTTCTTGATGATGCCGCCATGGAACACAAGGCGCGTGAAGTCCTTCATCGCCTGAACCCGAACTTCAAAAAGTTCACCTCCCCCGTATCGGCTCTTTCGGGCGGGCAGCGCCAGTCGGTTGCGATTGCACGTGCTTTGTTGTTTGAAGCACGCGTGTTGATCATGGATGAACCCTGTGCGGCCCTTGGGGTTCATGAAACAAAGATGGTCGGCGAACTGATTGACCAATTAAAGCGTGACGGTTTGGGTATTTTGTTGATTAGCCACGATCTTCATGATGTGTTTGACCTTTCTGACCGGTTGCATGTCATGAAGAACGGAAAACTGGTTGGCAGCGTTAGAACCGAAGATGTCACACATGACGACGTACTTGGGATGATCATTCTGGGCAAAATGCCCGAGCACCTTCTGCATCTGGCTGGCCCCGGCGCAACCAATGCAACGGGTGCCGCGAATGGCACCACCCACAGATAAACAAGCGAGACACCGAGATGACCACAGGCTTCCCCATCAACGCCCAAGACATCCTGCCCGATGACGCAAGTAATGCCGTCCTGATCGGGCGCATCTGGGACCCGCGCGTTTCCGGACCGACACCGGTGCTTCTTGATGGTGAAACGCTGCGCGATATCAGCAGTGTCGCACCGACCGTCAGCGAAATCCTTGAACTTGATGACGTTCTGGCAAAGCTTTCAAATCCGGCAAGCTTCCCGACTGTCGCCACACTCAGTGATATTCTGGACCAGTCCCGTCCGGGGGCCGATGAAAACACCCCGCACCTTCTGTCCCCCAATGATCTGCAGGCGATCAAGGCAAGCGGCGTGACCTTTGTCGCAAGCCTTCTTGAACGCGTGATCGAGGAACAAGCGCGCGGCGACTCAAGCAAAGCCGATCAGATCCGCACCGAAATCACCGGCATTATCGGTGATGACCTCTCGCAGATCGAACCGGGTTCGCAAAAGGCCGCCGATATCAAGACCGTGCTGCTCGAAAAGGGCGCCTGGTCGCAATATCTTGAAGTCGGTATCGGTCCGGATGCGGAAATCTTTACCAAGGCGCCGGTCATGTCGGCTGTCGGGCATGGCGCGCATGTCGGCCTGCATCCGATTTCAACCTGGAACAACCCGGAACCCGAAGTGGTTCTGACCGTGACATCAAAGGGCAAGATCGTTGGTGCCACGCTCGGCAACGACGTCAACCTGCGCGATGTCGAAGGGCGCTCTGCCCTGCTACTCGGCAAGGCAAAGGATAATAACGCATCCTGCGCCATTGGTCCGTTCATCCGCCTGTTTGACGGCAAGTTCACGCTGGAAACAGTCAAATCGGCCGATATCGCCATGGCTGTTGATGGACCCGAGGGATATCACCTCGATGCGGTCAGCTCCATGAGCCAGATCAGCCGCACACCCGAAAGCCTTGTTTCACAGGCGATCGGCAAACATCATCAATATCCGGACGGCATCATGCTGTTTCTGGGAACCATGTTTGCCCCGACCGATGACCGGGGTGGTGCCGGCAAGGGCTTTACCCATGAAATGGGCGACCTTGTCAGCATCTCGACGCCAAGCCTTGGTAAACTGGTCAATCAGGTCGACCGATCAGATGCCATTAAACCCTGGACGTTCGGGATCAGCGCGTTGATGAACAACCTTGCGCGTCGCGGATTGCTCTGACCGCTCGCACATATAAATTGCCCGAACGGGCATGTTAACAAGGATACTGATCAACCACATGATGCGCCGTACAGAAAGCGAAACACCGCGCCAGCCCTCCCAGACGGCGATCTTGCGCTATCTGCGCATGCATGGCCCCGCTGCGCGCATTGATATCGGTACGGCAACCGGACTAAGCCCTGCGACTGTCACGTCGCTAACCGCCGACTTGATGGCGCAGGGTTTGGTGAAGGAAAGCGAAGGCAGTAACAATAACGGCACCGCAAACGGCAACAGCAATGGGAACGGCACCACGCGTGGCCGTCCCAAGGTATTGCTGGATCTGGTGCCGAATGCGGCCTGCGTCATCGGGGTCAAAATCACCATCAATCTGATCGAAATTGCGCTGGGCAATTTCAAGGGCGAGATTGAACGCAGCATCGAACACTGCATCAATACCCGCGATCTTGGCGCAGAAGAACTCACCAGAACCCTGATTGCCTTGATTGATCGCTTTCTCGAACGCAATCGCGATTTCTGCATCCATCCGCCCGCGGGCATCAGCATCGCCATTCAAGGGGTGACTGATAGCAACAGCGGCGAGATCATCTGGTCGCCCGCCTTGCGTCATCGCCATATTCCCTTGGTCAAATCACTCAGCGAACGATATGGCAGCGCTGTTCAGATGTCGAACGATGCAAACTGCATCGCAACGGCGATCTCGCAAAACACCAACCTGCATAATGATGGCGACTTTGCCGTGATCATGCTGGGCTACGGGATCGGTATGGGATTGGTTCTGAATGGCAAGGTGTATAACGGTGACTTTGGCACTGCTGCGGAATTCGGACATACCAAATACCAACCCGACGGGCCACTGTGCAATTGCGGCCGACGTGGATGTCTTGAAGCCTATATCGGGGACTATGCCATCCTGCGTGACGCACGCGGCGTGATTGACCTGCCCGATACTAACAACCTGCACCCCAGCGAAGAACAGATGATGGATCTGGTTGCCCGCGCCCGCCGCGGCGACACCGGTCTTGCCGAACTTTTCCGCCATGCTGGCAAAGTATTGGGATATGGCATCGCAAACCTGATTGCCCTGCTGGGCCCCAAACAGATTTTCATTACCGGATCGGGTGCGCGGGCATTCGACATGATGGAACCGGAACTAAGGCGCGGTCTGGACGAGGCACAGGTACCTGAACTCAGCCGAAACCCGACCATCACCTATCTTCCGTGGGACAAGGATCTGGCCCTTCAAGGGGCAATTGGCCAAAGCCTGCTCAGGCATGATGAAAACATGTTTCAGGCCACCGCAACAGTCCGCGACTGACAAATCCGCGACTGACAAATCCGGGATTGACAAAAAAGCCGCCCAAACGGGCGGCTTTTTCTTTTCAGCAACGCTGTCGCGAAGATATCGCTTAGGCGATGTCTTTGGGCAGAACATCGGTCGGGATGTTCTGATAGCAGACCGGACGCAGGAAGCGACGGATCGCCATGGTCCCGACAGAGGTTGCCCCGAAGTTGGTCGATGCCGGGTATGGTCCGCCATGAACCATGGTATCGGATACTTCCACACCGGTCGGGAAACCGTTGGCCAGAACGCGGCCTGCCTTGTGTTCAAGGATCGGCAGAAGCGAACGGGCATCCGCCGCATCGGCTGCATCAAGATGTAGCGTGCAGGTCAACTGGCCTTCAAGCGATTTGGCAATCTTGCGCATTTCAGCAACGTCCTTGACGCGAACGACAAGGCCGAGCGGACCAAAGACTTCTTCGCCAAGCTCATGGTTGGCAAGCCAGTTTTCACCGGTGGTCTCAAACAGATACGGCGTCGCATTGCGCAGATCACAAGACGTGGTCAGAACTTCTTTGACACCCGAAGTCGCTGCGACACGCTTTGCACCGGCGCGATAGGTTTCTGCCATGCCATCGGTCAGCATGGTTTGCGGACCAACACCCGAAAGGCCTTCCTTGGCGGCGGCAACGAATGCATCCGCATCCGGACCTTCGATCACAACGGCAATACCCGGATTGGTGCAGAACTGGCCCGCACCCATGGTCAGCGACCCTGCCCAACCCTTACCGATTTCCGCACCTCGCGCCTTAACAGCAGCCGGCAGCAGGAACATCGGGTTGACCGAACCAAGTTCGCCAAAGAACGGGATCGGCTCCGGACGGGCAGCACACAGATCATAAAGCGCACGGCCACCGCCAAGCGATCCGGTAAAGCCAACCGCCTTGATCAGCGGATGCTGTACCAGGCTTTGGCCAACGTCACGTTTGCCGCCCTGGATCAGGCTGAACACACCGGGATGAACACCACATTTCTTGATCGCGGCATCAATCGCCTGGGCAACGATTTCACCCGTGCCCGGATGGGCAGAGTGGCCCTTGACCACGACCGGGCAACCAGCAGCCAGTGCCGATGCGGTATCACCACCCGCGACCGAGAAGGCCAGCGGGAAGTTGGACGCACCAAAGACAGCCACCGGGCCAATCGGACGCTGCATCAGACGCAGGTCAGGACGCGGCAGCGGCGCGCGATCCGGAAGAGCTTCGTCATAACGACGATCCAGATATTCGCCATCAAGGATGTGGCTGGCAAACAGGCGAAGCTGACCGACGGTACGGCCGCGCTCACCCTGAAGGCGTGCTTCGGGCAGGCCGGTTTCCTGGGTACCGATTTCGGTGATTTCATCGCCACGCGCGTCGATTTCATCCGCAATGGTGTTGATGAATTTCGCGCGCTCTTCGCGGGTTGAATAGCCGTAAGTCCAAAAGGCTTCTTCGGCGGCCTTTGCGGCCTGATCAACCAGGGCGGGCGTGCCGACCGGGAAGGTGTTGGCCGGGCCATGGGCCGGCTCGGACTGGAAGGTCGTCTCACCAGCGACCCATTCACCGGCAATCAGATGTTTTCCTGTCAGGGTATAAGACATTTCAATCGATCCTCTGGAATGCGTGGATAGGGGTAAATTGATTACATGAAGGTCAACGTAACCGCGATTTTACTGACTTGCCAGCCATTCCTCATACTTTTTGTGATTCTCTTCTTTGGTGCAGGGATAAAGTCCGATAATTGACGCCCCGTTGGCCACCTGTTCGATCACAAAGGCCTCGTAACTTTCCATGCCTGCACAGGCATCGGCGATCTCGTCTGCCAGATGTGCGGGGATCACCATGACCCCGTCCGTATCACCAACAAGAACATCACCCGGGAAGACGGCAACATCGCCACACGCGATCGGCACGTTGATATCAAGTGCTTCGTGCTTGGTCAGGTTGGTCGGGGCCGACGGGCCGGCACAATAGGCTGGCATGTCAAGTTCACCGATCCCCTCGGCATCGCGGAAACCGGCATCTGACACGATCCCGGCGCCACCGCGCACAGCCAGACGGGTAACAAGGATCGACCCGGCCGATGCCGCAGACGCATCCTTGCGGCCATCCATCACCAGAACATGACCCGGCGGGCAGGTTTCAATCGCAACACGTTGCGGATGGTCTTCGTTGCGGAACACCTCGATCGGGTTGCGGTCTTCGCGTGCAGGGATATAGCGCAGCGTGAAGGCCTGCCCGACCATGTTCTTCTTTTTCGGTGCCACGGGTCGGACACCCTGAATGAACTGGTTGCGCAGGCCCCGCTTGTAAAGCTGGGTGGCAACAGACGCCGTCGAGGTGCGCATCAGTTTTTCGCGCGTGGCATCAGACAATACATATTCCGTCATGGTCGGTGTCCTTAGAAAATGTCAGGTTCGCCGGCAGTTTTGCCGAAATCGGTTTCAAGGAAGTCAAAATCGCAGCCCTGATCGGCCTGGGTCACATGGCGCGAGAACATGTAGCCATACCCACGTTCGAAACGCGGTTCCGGCGGTGTCAGGGCCTTGCGCCGCGCTTCAAGCTCTTCCTCTGGGACGAGCATATCAAGCGAGCGATTTGGTAGATCAAGGCGGACAGTATCGCCATTTTTCAGAAGTGCGAGTGGCCCACCGATGTAGCTTTCCGGGCTGACATGCAAAACACACGCGCCGTAAGACGTGCCAGACATGCGGGCATCGGAAATCCGCAACATGTCACGATGGCCCTGTTTGATCAGCGCCTTGGGGATCGGCAGCATGCCCCATTCCGGGAAGCCGGGGCCGCCTTGCGGACCGGCATTGCGCAGAACCATCACATGATCCGGCGTGATATCAAGGTTCTCGTCATCAACGGCCTTTTTCATTTCCGGATAGCTGTCAAACACCAATGCCGGGCCTTCATGAACATGGTATTTCGGATCACAGGCGGCTGGCTTGATCACCGCACCGTTCGGGCAAAGGTTGCCCTTAAGCACGGCAAGCGAGCCTTCCTTATAGACCGGGTTATCGAGCGGGCGGATGACATCGTCATTATAAACCACCGCGCCTTCAAGGTTTTCACCAAGGGTCTTGCCGGTCACCGTCATGCAACTGGTATCGAGACGATCTTCCATCTGCTTCATCAGGGCGCGCAGGCCCCCAGCATAGAAGAAGTCCTCCATCAGGTAATCCTTGCCCGATGGCCGGACATTGGCGATCAGCGGTGTGGTGCGGCCAAGCTCATCAAGGTCTTCAAGCTTAAGACCCACACCGGCACGTTTGGCCATTGCAATCAGATGAACCACGGCGTTGGTGGAACAACCGGTTGCCATGGCGACAATGGCAGCGTTTCGGCAGGATGCATCGGTGATGATCTGATCGGGTGTCAGGTCTTCCCAAACCATCTCAACAATGCGGCGCCCGCAATCGGCCGACATGCGCTGATGACCACTATCGACGGCCGGGATCGAAGAGGCACCCGGCAAAGTCAGCCCCATTGAATCTGCAATCGCCGTCATGGTCGATGCGGTTCCCATGGTCATGCAGGTCCCGGCAGACCGGGCAATACCGCCCTGAATACCGAGCCATTCTTCATCGCTGATGTTACCTGCGCGCCGTTCATCCCAATATTTCCAGGCATCAGAGCCCGACCCAAGAATTTTGCCTGCATAATTACCGCGCAACATCGGCCCGGCAGGCAGATAGATCATCGGCACACCGGCCGAAATCGCACCCATGACCAGACCCGGCGTGGTCTTGTCACAGCCGCCCATCAAAACCACACCATCCAGCGGGTGGGACCGGATCATTTCCTCGGTCTCCATGGCAAGCAGGTTGCGATAAAGCATCGAAGTCGGCTTGGTGAAGCTTTCATCAACGGAAAGCGACGGCAGTTCGACGGCAAAGCCACCAGCCTGTGCAACACCGCGTTTCACATCAACAACACGTTCGCGGAAATGCGAATGACAGGTATTGAGTTCCGACCAGGTATTCAGGACACCGATGATTGGCTTGTCGCGAAAATCGTCTTCGGAATAGCCAAGCTGCATCATCCGTGATCGATGGCCAAATGTCCGCAGATCGTCGGGGGCGAACCAGCGTGCCGATCTCAGGTCCTGAGGCTGTTTCTTACTCATTGTCTTATCCTCGGAATGTAAAACGCGACCATGCTTGCAGCTGGCGGTACTCAGAAAGGCGATCTCCGGTCTTGGACGCAAACGCCGTGGCCTGAGGATTTCCGCCGCCGCTGACAGGCACAGAAAGATATTCACTTTTGTCTGCTTGATATAGTAATATATTAGTGCATGTCGGGCAAGACGCCTGTATACAAGTTGTGTGACCAGAAATGAATTGCGGGAACATCATGGTCGATAACCTGTTGAAAGACGCACCGATCGCCAAAAAGCGCCTGCCCAAACTCAAGCGGGGCTCGGCAAGCACGCAGCTCCACGATTCTTTGCGCAAGCGCATCATCGATTTGGAACTTGCGCCGGGCCAATACCTGTCTCGGGCCGAAATCGCCGAAGAATACGGCGTCAGCCAGACGCCGGTACGTGATGCGTTGCTCAAGCTTGAAGAAGAAGGCCTTGTTGACACCTTCCCGCAGTCCAAGACCGAGGTATCGCGGATTGATGTCGAGCAAGCGCTGGAAACCCAGTTCCTGCGTCTCTCGGTCGAGCTGGAGGTCACCCGCCGTCTCGCCAATGCCAAAGACCCTGCCCTGACTGTCAAAGCGCACTCCATCCTTGCTCAGCAAAATGCGGTCAGTGCCGCGAACGATCTTGATACCTTTGGCAAGCTTGATCGCGATTTCCATTACGCGCTCTATGAGGCTGCCGGTGTTGCCCAGCTTTACGGTGTGGTCGAAGCCAGGTCGGGTCATATTGACCGCCTGCGCAAGCTCAACCTGCCTGACCCGGGAAAATCGGCATCCATCCTTGATTGTCATGCGCGCATTCTGGCCGCGATTGACAAGGGTGACGCCGATACCGCCTGCGAGGTCGTTCGCGAACATCTGATGGGAACCCTTGCCACCGTCGATGCCATCCGCGAACGCCATCCGTCCTTCTTCTAGGACAGCACAGTTACCACCAGGCTACCTAACTGATCAGGCCGTTTCCCTTCATGAAGCTTGAAAGCTTTTCCTGCTGGGCCTCGGTCAACGGCCAGGCAGACGGCGGGCGCGTAGGACCGCAATCATCACCTAGTAATTTGAGCGCTGCCTTCACACCGGTCACGTTGGTGCCATTCATTTCCTCGGCCCGGACTTCTTCAAAGGCCTTCATTTCGGCGATCAACTGGCGGGCCTTGGCATAGTCGCCGGCCTCAAGGGCGGCGTGAATGGCAATGGAGCGTTCAGGCCAGACATTGATCAGGCCAGATGTAAATCCACGTGCGCCAACGGCATAGAACGCCGGTGCCCATGTTTCAGCAAGACCACCCACCCAGACGATATCCGGATCGCAGGCCTGAATTGCCTCGGCCAGCTTCATCGGGTTTGGCGTTGCCCATTTAACGCCAGCAACACCGTCGACCGCGCACAGTTCCGTAATAGCCTTGGTACCAATGGCGTCGTTACGCAGATACAGCATCATCGGCAAACCACCGGACGCATCAGCAATCCGTTTGATGTAGTCAACAACACCGCGCGGGGCGACAAACGGGTCTGGCGGTTGATGGATCATCAATGCCTCTGCCCCGGCCTCGGCCGATGCCTTGGCCAGCGCACAGGCATCGCGCACACCGCGACCAATTCCGGCCAGCATAGGGGCACGACCATCCAGCATTTCGGCAACCGACTTCGCCATCGTGATCGCTTCGTCGGTGGTCAGAGCATAAAATTCGCCGGTATTGCCATTCACAACCGGGAAATGCACCCCTGCGGCCAGCGCACGATCAATCACCGGCACGAGCTTCTTGGGCGCGACATCCCCATTGTCGTCATAGGGCGTGACAAGAATGCCCGAAATCCCCGACAAAACGGCGCGCAATTCAGTTTTTGAAAGTGCCATGGTTTCCTTATCCCCGTGCCGTGGCCCGCGTGCCGCGGATCAAAAATCCGACTGACCGGCGGGACCATCTTGTAATATTTACTTACATCTTGAATAACAAGTATGCGGGGATATGGCAATTCCAATTATGCGCTTAAGTTACCGGAAAGCGCGGTTCAGGCATACGTGTACAATTACACCTGTGTTGCAAACAGGTGATCATCAGAAAGTTACAAGTTGGAAAAAGCCGTTTACAGGTCAGGCAAAGCGGCGAAACAGACCACGCCGTTCGCGACATATCATGGTCAAGCCAGCCTTGCGCGCCAGGTTCACGGCCGTCAATGTCGGGCCCGAAAGGGTTACAAGTCCGCCCACCCCGAATTGCACGGTCTTGGTGACAATTTCATAGGAACAGCGGCTGGTCATCAGAATGAACCCACCGGTCGGATCGATCCCCTGTCGCGCCACAGCGCCAAGCACCTTATCAAGCGCGTTGTGGCGTCCGATATCTTCGCGGACCAGAACGATGTTACCGCTACCATCGACAAAGGCGCTGGCATGCAGCAACCCGCCTCCTTCGCGGTTGCGGGTCTGATATTCCGGAAGCGCATCAATCGCCCGCAAGACAACATCTTGTGTCATGTTGGATGGTGTGACCGTCCCGATCTTGTCCATGGCAACGGCTTCAAGCGATTGCACACCACACAATCCGCAACCCGACCGGCCTTCGAGTGTCCGTTGACGGTCGGCAAGACGATCAAAGACATCTTCATGCAGATCAGCCTCGATCACATACCCCTGCAGGGTCTTGCGCACGTCACGCAGCGTGATCTGGGAAATGTCATCGGCAATGCCTTCGGAAAGGGCAAAGCCGACCATGAAGTCTTCAAGATCATGGGGGGACACCATCATCACCGCGTGCGATTGACCATTAAACGTCAAAGCAGCCGGGACTTCCGGCTGCAACATCATCGGTGCATCATCATTACCATCATCGCCTGATACGGCACGCGCAAGATCGACGTCACGCCCGTCCAGAATGCGATTTTCCGATGGCTTGGCCATCATGCGGTTTCCTTGACCTTCCGGATTTTCGGCGCGGCCTTGACCACCAAAGGATGGAAGTCGGCCTTGCCTTCGGCGATCATGTCAAACAGCTGCTTGCGCATGCGCGGTTCCCAGAAATCGCTGATATGGTTGGCAACACCATCAACGCCCTCGCCCTCCGGCTGGGATTTGAAGAAGGTCGCGATCTGATTGGCCATATAGACAAGTTTGTCGGGTGCCATTGCGGTTCACTCTTTGACTGTAAACTTTGTATTCAAGCAGGACGTGCCAGACATCATGCCAAGGGAGTATAGCACAATGTCTGGCTCGTTATCCTATTCGGCGGCATCGACGCGCGGTTTGATCCGGCGTGACTGTTCGGCCTGACGATCATATTCGACCTGCCATTCGGTCGGGCCATTACTTGGCGAAACCTGAACCGCGGTAACCTTGTATTCCGGGCAGTTTGTCGCCCAGTCGGTATAGTCGGTGGTGATCACGTTGGCCTGTGTGCCCGGATGGTGGAAAGTGGTGTAAACCACACCCGGTGCGACACGGTCGGTAATGGTGGCACGAAGGGATGTCTCGCCCGACCGGGATGCCAGACGGATCCAGTCGCCTTCACGAATGCCCCGCTGTTCGGCATCATGCGGGTGGATTTCCAGCAAGTCTTCCTTATGCCAGGTCGTGTTTTCCGTACGCCTGGTTTGTGCACCGACATTATACTGACTAAGGATACGTCCCGTCGTCAGCAGAAGCGGGAAGCGCGGACCGGTACGTTCGTCGGTTGCGACATATTCGGTGACAACAAACTTGCCCTTGCCACGAACAAAGCCATCGATATGCATGACCGGGGTCCCTTCGGGGGCCTTGTCATTACACGGCCACTGGACCGAGCCCTTTTCTTCCAGCAGGTCATAGCTGACGTTGGCAAAGCTTGGCGTGGTCTTGGCAATTTCGTCCATGACCTGAGACGGATGGGTGTAGTTCCAGTCAAGACCCATCGCACGGGCGAGGTTCTGGGTAACTTCCCAATCGGCAAAGCCGTTCAGCGGTGTCATCACCTTGCGCACGCGGTTAATGCGGCGTTCGGCGTTGGTGAAGGTCCCGTCCTTTTCAAGGAAGGTCGACCCCGGCAGGAATACATGCGCGTAGTTCGCCGTTTCATTAAGGAACAGGTCATGGACGACCACACATTCCATTGCCGCCAGACCGGCCGCGACATGTTTGGTATCCGGGTCAGACTGAAGAATATCTTCGCCCTGAATATAGATGCCCTTGAACGTGCCTTCGACGGCAGCATCGAGCATATTGGGGATACGAAGACCCGGCTCGTCATCCAGTTTGACACCCCAGATATCTTCAAAAATATCGCGGGTGGCACTGTCCTGAATATGGCGATAGCCCGGCAGTTCGTGCGGGAACGACCCCATATCGCACGAACCCTGCACGTTGTTCTGACCACGCAGCGGGTTCACACCCACACCCGGACGACCGATATTGCCGGTCGCCATGGCAAGGTTGGCAATCGCCATCACGGTGGTGGAACCCTGGCTGTGTTCCGTGACACCAAGACCGTAATAGATCGCGCCATTGCCGCCGGTGGCAAAGGTGCGTGCGGCCTTGCGCATGGTTTCGCCGTCAACACCGATCATCTCGGCGATGGCTTCGGGGCTGTGTTTCGGATCGGAAACAAAGGTTGCCCAATCCTGGAATTCGTCCCAGTCGCACCGTTCACGCACGAACGCCTCGTCAAACAGGCCTTCGGTGACAATGACATGGGCAAGCGACGTCAGAACCGCAACGTTCGTCCCCGGGCGCAGCGGGATATGGGCGACGGCCTCGATATGCGGGGACCGCACAAGGTCAATCCGGCGCGGATCAATCACGATCAGTTTCGCCCCCTGACGCAGGCGCTTTTTCAGGCGCGAGGCAAAGACAGGATGGCCATCGGTCGGATTGGCCCCGATCAGGATGACGACATCGGTATGTTCAACAGAATCAAAATCCTGCGTCCCGGCCGAGGTACCAAACGTGGTTTTAAGGCCATACCCGGTCGGTGAATGGCAAACACGAGCGCAGGTATCGACGTTGTTATTGCCAAAACCGGCACGGATCAGTTTCTGAACAAGGAATGTTTCCTCGTTCGTGCAACGTGACGAGGTAATCCCGCCCAGCGCGCCCTTGCCGTATTTGGCCTGAATGCCCTTGAACTTTTCTGCGGTAAAGCGAAGTGCCTCTTCCCAGCTGACTTCCTGCCAGGGTTCATCCACACTTTCGCGGATCATCGGGTTGAGGATGCGGTCCTTGTGGTTGGCATAGCCATAGGCAAACCGCCCCTTCACACAGGAATGACCCCGGTTGGCCTTGCCATCCTTGTACGGCACCATGCGGACAAGTTCTTCGCCGCGCATTTCCGCCTTGAACGAGCAACCCACCCCGCAATAGGCGCAAGTGGTGACAACGGAGTGTTCCGGCTGGCCGATTTCAATGACCGATTTTTCCTGAAGCGTGGCGGTCGGGCAGGCCTGCACACAGGCACCACACGATACGCATTCGGAATCCAGGAAGTTTTCATGCATGCCCGGCGAGACGCGGGATTCAAAGCCACGACCTTCGATGGTCAGCGCAAAGGTGCCCTGCACTTCTTCGCAGGCCCGCACACAGCGCGAACAAACAATGCATTTCGACGGGTCATAGGTGAAATACGGGTTGGTTTCATCCTTGGCCATGTAGCGCGGATTTTCTTCGCCGTTCTGGCGAACCTGAACGTGGTTTTCACCCTCATAGCCATACCGCACATCACGCAGGCCAACCGCCCCTGCCATATCTTGCAATTCGCAATCGCCATTGGCCGCACAGGTCAGGCAATCAAGCGGATGGTCAGAGATATACAGCTCCATCACGCCTTTGCGGATTTTCTTAAGCCGTTCGGTCTGGGTATGGACAACCATGCCGTCAGCCGCCGGCGTCGTGCAGGATGCCGGTGTGCCGTTGCGGCCTTCGACCTCAACCAGACACAGGCGGCACGATCCGAATGCATCAACCATATCGGTTGCACACAGTTTCGGGACCTGAATGCCGGCCTCCATCGAGGCCCGCATGACAGAGGTGCCTTCGGGCACGGTAATGTCCTTGCCATCAATGGTCAGGGTTACCGTCTTTTCGGATTTCTTGGCGGGGGTTCCGTAGTCAACTTCTTTGATCAAGGACATCGTTTCACTCCGCAGCTATATCAAGCGCGCGTGGCTTGAAGTCATCAGGGAAATGGGTCAGTGCACTCAGGACCGGATACGGGGTAAAGCCGCCCAATGCGCACAGCGATCCGAACTTCATGGTCTCACACAGATCACGCAGCAGTTCGATCTGCAATTCAGGCTGCTCACCGCGTTCAAGCTTGTCGACCACTTCGGTGCCACGGATCGAACCGATGCGGCATGGCGTACATTTGCCGCATGATTCAATCGCACAGAATTCCATGGCAAACCGAGCCTGTTTCATCATGTCGACCGTGTCATCAAACACGACAACACCGGCATGGCCGATCAGGCCATCACGTTTGGCGAATTCTTCGTAGTCAAACGGCGTATCAAACAGTTCCTTGGGGAAATACGCCCCCAATGGACCACCGACCTGAACTGCCTTGACCGGACGCCCTGTGGCCGTCCCACCGCCGATCTGTTCGACGATTTCACCAAGGGTCAGACCAAAGCCAACTTCATAAAGCCCGCCATGTTTGACGTTCCCGGCAATCTGGATCGGGATGGTGCCGCGCGAACGGCCCATGCCATAATCGCGATAATATTCCGCACCCTTTTCCAGAATGACCGGCACAGAGCACAGCGAAATCACGTTATTGACCACGGTCGGTCGACCAAGGAAGCCTTCAAGGGCGGGCAATGGCGGCTTGGCACGGACGACACCGCGCTTGCCTTCCATACTATTCAGAAGCGATGTTTCTTCGCCACAGACATAGGCCCCGGCCCCCATGCGGACTTCCATATCAAACGCCTTGCCGGATCCAAGGACGTTATCGCCCAGAACACCGGCGGCACGGGCGACCTTGATCGCCTCGTTCATGACGTCAATCGCGGTCGGGTATTCCGAACGGGTATAGACATAGCCCTTGGTCGCGCCGGTGGCGAGACCGGCAATGATCATGCCCTCGATCAGGACAAACGGTTCACCTTCCATGATCATGCGATCGGCAAAGGTGCCGCTATCGCCTTCGTCGGCATTACAGACGATGTATTTTTGATCGCCTTTGGCTTCGCGGACTGTATTCCATTTAATGCCCGTCGGGAAACCGGCACCACCGCGCCCGCGCAGGCCGCTATCGGTGACGGCCTTGACGATTTCTGCGTCCGTCATCTTAAGCGCGTTTTCAAGACCGGTAAGACCATCGTTGGCGCGATAATCTTCAAGCGATACCGGATCAACAATGCCGCAGCGCTGGAACGTCAGGCGCGACTGGCTTTTAAGGAACGGGATATCCTGGGTGCGACCAAGATACAGTTTATGCGGGCCACCTGTCAGGAAGTCGGCCTCAAACAATGCGTCGATATCATCGGTGCTAACCGGGCCATAGGCGACCCGCCCGCGCGGGGTTTCGACCTCGACCATCGGTTCCAGCCAATACATGCCAAACGATCCGTTGCGCACGATCTTGACATCCGAACCGGCCTTGGATGCCTTGGCGGCAATCGCTGATGCAACATCATCAGCACCCAGTGCTACAGAACCGGAATCAAGTGGAACGTAAACCTTGATGCTCATGACCCCACCTTTTGAAGAATGCGATCCGCACTGACGCGACCAACAACCTTGCCATCAATCATCGCGGCTGGTGCGCAGGCACAGAGGCCAAGGCAGAAAACAGGCTCCAGCGTGATCTTGCGATCAGCGGTGGTCTGCGACCAGTCGACTTTCAAATGACGACGGATCTGATCACCAAGCGCATCGGCCCCCATGGCCTGACAGGCTTCGGCCCGGCAGATCTTGATGACATGCTTGCCCGCCTTTTCTTCGCGGAAGTCATGATAGAAGCTTGCCACCCCGTGGACTTCTGCCCGGCTGAGGTTCAGCTTCTTTGCAATTGTCTGAAGCGCGCCATCGGGGATATAGCCAAATTCTTCCTGCACTTCGTGCAGAATTGGCAATAACGGTCCTTCCAAAGTGATCAACTGATCACAAATGGCAGCGACGCGGACATTCTGGTCCTCGGTCGTTTCCGACATGCAAGCCTCTCTCTCAAGCATGTTATCAAATTCTTGTTTATTATGAACATTGTCGGGCATTGTCCCGACCTGTTCAATAAAGCCATCCCGTTACGCGATAGCGAAAACCTATCAAGCGGTTTGCAGCTCCGATATTCGGGCGGCTTCTTTCAAAAGTGCTGAAACCACAGGGGTCGCAGGTTCGCGTTTTGCCGCGATCAGGCCAACCGTGTGGGTCGCATCCGGCTCAATGATCGGGATCGATTTGACCCGGTCGCGCATCCCGAAACTTTCGACCATTTTTTCCGGCATGATGCTGGCCCAGTTGCCGGTTTGCACATGGGTAAACAGCGCAATCATGGAATCGCTTTCAAGCGTCGCACTGACCTTTGCGCCGACTGCATCAAGATGCTGATCAATGATGCGGCGGTTCTGCATATCAGGCGTCAAAAGACAAATCGGCAGTTTGGCGGCTTCGCGCCAGGTGATTGTGTCACGCCCGGCCAGATCATCCATGTTGGACGTCACCAGATGATAGCGTTCACGATACAGCGGAATGGCCGTGACACGCCCCAGTGGTTCGTTATCAAGGTAGGTAATGCCGGCATCAATGCGAAGATCATCAAGCAATGCCTGAATTTCGACAGAGGTCCGCGACAGGATGGCAAAGCTGACATCGGGGTGTTTTTCGCGAAACGGTGTGGTCAATTCATGGACCATCGCAAGGGCGGTCGGTATGACGGCAATCTGCACCTGCCCGGTCAGGCCAAAGCGCATGGCGCGCATTTCATCGCGCATGGATCGGGTGCTGCCAACGATATGGCGTGCCCATTCCAGAACCCGTTCGCCTTCGGGTGTCAGCCCCTGATAGCGCGACCCGCGTTTGACCAGCACGACGCCAAGATGATCTTCAAGCTGGCGCAAGGCACTTGAAAGGGTTGGCTGGGTCACGCCGCAATGTTCGGCAGCATGGCCAAAATGCTGCTCGCGGGCGAGAACCATAAACATTTCGAGTTTATCAATCATGGCGAATCCGGCATCGCAAGGCGGATGCTTTTTATGGCGGTGATCGCAATCCCGTTTTCGGGTCGCGTTATTATTGACTGAACACTCTACGTCGCGGGGAAGTGTTCTGGTTGCAGGATAACCGATTACCCCTTCGGGCATAAAGGTTATTCCTGCAACAGAACGCAGATCCGGGCCGGATGAACAGAGCCCGGATCTGCCCCTGACGCTTTGGCATGATGTCCCACTCATGCCCGGTTTTGCTGGAAAGTAGAACCGGCAAAACGGGCGCTGGCCATGGGTATGTTGGCCAGCGCCCTTGGTCAGGTTAGGCCTTGGACGGAGCCTCGCTTCCGGCAGCTTGCTGCGTTTCCATGTGATGCTTTTCATGGATCGGGCTGACCAGCTTGTTGGCGACCAACGCAATCGCAAGCAAAGCCGCCATGGCATACATGGTGGTGTTATAGAGGCTTGAGGTCGGATCAACCGTCCCAGCCGGTGCGATTTCCATCAGACGCCCGATGGTCACCGTTTTGGCCGCAACCAGTTGATCAAGCTGGGCAATGCCGGCACCGAACTTTTCCTGGAAAGCTGCCGGGTCGACCTTTGAGGCCAGATCCTTGATCGAACTTGTGACCGAGGCCTGACGCAACTGGGTGATGGCAAGCGGACCAAGAACACCGGCCGTGCTCCATGCGGTCAGAAGACGACCATGGATGCCACCGACATATTTGGTGCCAAAGATATCGGCAAGATAGGCCGGAATGGTTGCAAAGCCACCGCCATACATCGTGAAGATGATCATGGTTGCGGCATAGAACATGACAAGCCATGTCACAGCCGGATTGATGCTGACCTGTTCTGCGGCAAACGGGATCGACAGATAAAGCGCGATACCCAGAATAAAGAAGCAGTAATAGGTGTTCTTGCGCCCGATATAATCCGACATCGACGCCCAGAAGAAACGACCGCACATGTTAAAGACCGAAATCATGAACACATAGGTCGCCGCAAAGGCAGAGTTCACAACCAGCGGCAAGGTCGTGCCAAAGATTTCGGTCATCATGGTTTTGGCAACGCCAATCACCCCGATGCCCGCCGTCACGTTAAAGCACAGCACAATCCACAACAGATAGAATTGCGGCGTTTTAAGCGCCTGATCGATATGAACGTTGGCATGCGTGATCATGCGTTTGGATGCGGCATCGGCAGTCGGCGGCGTCCAGCCAGCCGGAAGCCAGCCTTCGCGCGGCACGCGATAGGAAAATGCCGCAATAACCATCACGATGAAATAGGCAACACCAAGCGTAAAGAAGGTCGCAGCCGCACCGGTGTTACCGGTTCCGACAACATAAACGCCCTCTTCGATGGGCACCGGGGCCGAGGCAACCTGTGCGGCACCTGCGACCACGACTTCAACCATCTGGCCACCGACTTCTGCCATCCGTTTGCCGCCCTCGGTCACAAGGTTTACGGCACTTTCCGGGCCAAGATATTCCGGCACCTTATAGAACGCGGATAGCAAGCCTTCCTTGATCGGGGTTGCGATCATCGCACCGCCGCCAAAGCCCATGATCGCCATGCCGGTCGCCATACCACGGCGGTCCGGGAACCAGCGAATAAGCGTTGATACCGGCGATACATAGCCAAGACCAAGACCACAGCCGCCAAGCGCACCATAGCCGAGATACACCAGCCAAAGCTGATGGGTCATGATGCCAAGGCCACCGATAATGAAACCACCACCCCAACAAAAGGCGGCAACGACACCGACCATGCGCGGGCCGACTTCTTCAAGCCATTTGCCGCCAAATGCCGCCGCAAGGCCAAGGAAGACGATGGCAACAGAGAAAATCCAGACAACGGATTGCAGGCCCCAGTCGCCGGAGCTTGCACTGACCACGCCAAATTCCTTGATCAGTGGCGGGTTGAAGATACTCCAGGCGTAGACGGAGCCAATACACAAATGAATAGCAATGGATGCTGGTGGAACTTTCCAGCGATTGAAATCGTCACCAGCGACGATGTGTTCTTTTTTGAGCTTGTCAAACATAGCGATGTTGTCCTCCCGGTCTTTGGATTTTCCTTGCCCTTCCCCGTCGCACGATGGTCATGGTGCAGGGCAAACACGGTTAAATCCGGAACTCTCAACATCGCAATCGCCATGCCATTGCATGACAAGCGCCGTTTTCTGTCATTCTTCCAAACTGAAATGGACTGCTGCAGCGCACACGCAGGGACAAAATGTCCATATCTTTTTTCGCGCATAACGTGCAAATGGACAAAATGTCCACTCGCAACCGCAGCAATTTCAATGCGATGTCCCAACGCGCGTTCCGGTTTGGACAGGATTTTGGGGGATTGAAAAATCACGCTGCGATAACCCTTTTCATTGCGCGTACCGCTTTAGTAAGAAAGGGCGATGAGTCTGTTACCATCCGCTTACCCGCGAAGGACGCATATGAGCGACATCATCACAGACAGATTGATCATCAGACCCTTTGTTGAAGCTGATGCCGCAGAACTGTTCGAGTACATTTCGAACCCGCGCGTAAACTGCTTCATGGATGACAAAGTCAGAACGCTGGAACAAGCGAAGGCAAAGGCGCGGAAACGTGCAAAGGATAAGACGTGTCTTGCGGTATGCCTGAAAGAAACAGGAGCCTTAATTGGTGAACTGTTGCTTCATCACGATGGCCCCGAACAAGCCGACACCTATTCCGTCGGCTGGAACTTCAACGAAAAGGTTGAAGGCAAGGGATATGCCAGTGAAAGCGCACAAGCCTTGTTTGAGCATCTGTTCACACAGCGCGACGCAAGAAGGCTTTACGACTATGTCGAGGACAACAATTTCAAATCGCAGAAGCTGTGCGAGAAACTTGGCATGCGCAAAGAGGCCTGCTTTGAGGAGTTTATTTCGTTTGTCAACAACCCGGACGGCACGCCGAAATACGAAAATACTTTTGTGTATGCCATTCTGAAAAAAGAATGGCTGCGCGCAGGCACACCGAAAAGCCCACCAAATTAATCGGCCCAGCCCCCGGTCTGGCCCTAATCCGCTTCCGGCAGCCAGATCATGAATGTGGTGCCCTTTCCGGGCTTGCTTTCCACTTCAAGCCCGCCACCCTGTCGATCAATCAGGGTCTTGGTAATCGACAGACCAAGCCCCGTCCCTTCCCGCCGTTTCGTGGTATAGAACGGATCAAAGATACGGTTCAGCACCTCGGCATCCATACCTGATCCGGTATCGCGCACCGTGATCAGAATACCCGGCAGGCCATCGCGATCCTGATCAATATCGGTCAGGGTCAACGTTCCGCGCTCGGACATGGCATGCAGGGCATTGACCATCAGATTGACCAGAACCTGTTGCAACTCGGTCCGGTTCATCAGAACCAGCCGAGTTGAATGATGTTCGCGCATGACGTCGATATCCGCCCGGCTCAGCAGATGGGCGACCAGTGGCATGCAATCGTCTATCACCTCGGCCACGCTATGGCGTTCGACATATCCGGCATATTCTTCGGGCTTGGCGAATTGCAGGAGCTTGGTCACGATCAGATTGATGCGATTGACCTGTTCATCAATCAGGCGGAATTCGGTATCGCCCAATCTGGCATGTTCGCCCAACAAATCGCGGAGGACATCCAGGTTGCCCTGAAGCACCGCCACCGGATTGTTGATTTCATGCGCCACACCGGCGGTGATTTCACCAATGGCCGCAAGCTTTTCGGACATGATCAATTGCCTTGTGGTGGCTTCGAGCTGTCGATTGGCTTCGCGCAACTCGCTGGTGCGGGCATCAACCCGTTCGTTCAGCTGATCGTTCCAGGCGCGCAAACGTTTATCGCGTTCCTGGACCTGATCAAGAAGATCATCAAGATGGTCGGCCACAAGGGCAATCTCGTCCTGAACCTGATCAATATTGGTTCTGGCCGACAGATCGCCGTTTTCGACCCGACCAATGGTATTGGCCATGCGTTCAAGCGGTTTGAATATCCCCCGCGCCCAGCGCAGGAAGATCGGCACCGACAGGGCTGCGACAAACAGAAACGCCCCGATCAGGATCAGAAGGCTTTCATACTTTGTCTGGGCAAACGGGGCTTCAAGAAACCCGACATAAAGCATGCCAACCCGTTTGCCATAGCTGTCCTTGATCGGCTCATAAGCCGATATATACCAGTCATTGACCACAAAGGCGCGATCAAGCCAGACTTGGCCGTCTTCAAGAACGGTTTTACGCACAGCACTGGAAACCCGCGTCCCAAGGGCGCGACGATCGGCAAACAGCCGGACATTCGTACTGACACGCACATCATCAAGGAAAAGGGTCGCCGTTCCCTGACTGCCTTCGGGCAGGCTGCTTTGGCGATAGACAAGATCGTTGATCGTATCGATGAACGCCAAATTCTGGTTGAGCAAAATCCCCCCGACCAAGGCGGCATTTTGTCCGTTTGGCAATTCAACATGACTTGCCGAATGCACAACCATGCCCCGCGTTTCCGCATTGCGTGTCGAGGGCACGGCATTGGGCGTATCAATCAGATCGAGATGGGCGCGTTCGGCCAGATCGGGCGAAATCGCCGCTAGGTCGCTGTTGCTGAAAATATCGATGCTGGTCATCGATTGCCCGCGCAAGGCACTGGCAATCACCGGCCAGTCCGCATCGGGTTGGCCAGAACCTGTGCTACCCAGCGCGGGTGACAGATAAAGGAAATCAAGGCCGAGCTTGCTTTGACGTTCTGCAAGCAGGCGGTCGACCTCCGCAACATCACCTTTGGCGAGCACTTCGCGAAAGGCGACCGATTGGCCAAGTGCCTGGATCTGTTCGCCGGTATTTTCAAGGATATGCGTGAAGTATTGATGGGCAATCGTCAGATCGCCACTGACCTTTGATGTTAACAGCGCATCGAACTTGGTATTCCACCGCACCATCATCACGCCAAGCAACAATGGCAGGATCACAAGCGTCGGCAAAAGCGCAATCGCCAGCAACTTAAAACGAACGGATCGTGTTCTTTTGGCGGGGGGCTTGGTGGCGCCCGACAATGACGCGTCGGTCATTCCTGTTCCCAGCTTGCGCATTTGCGATCAATGGTCTTGCGCGATACCCCCAACCGTCTGGCGGCTTCGTTGCGATTGCCATTGGTCTTGTGCAACATCGCCAGAATGTGACGACGTTCCATCTCATCAAGCGTTTCATCTCGGTCAACCTGCGATCCCTGATCGGCAAGTTCATCACGGAATTCCGCCGGGAACTTGCCAAGGATCAGGGTCCGTTCAATCAGGTTGCGCAATTCACGCACATTGCCCGGCCAGTCATAGCGTGTCAGTCCGGCGCGCACGGCCGCATCCATCGGCACGGCACGTACGCCAAGCTGCTTGGACAGTTTGGTCATGAACAGTTCGGCCAGTTCAAGGACATCATCCCCGCGTGCCGAAAGTGGGGGCATTTCGATATGCATGACATTGATGCGGTAAAACAGATCGGCACGGAAACGCCCGGCGTCGACTTCGGCCTCAAGATCGGCGTTGGTGGCAAAGATAAAGCGCAAATCAACAGGTGCTTCGCGTTCAGAACCCACCGGGCGGACACGGCGGCTTTCAATCGCGCGCAAAAGCTTGCTTTGGGTCGCAAGCGACAATTCACCGACTTCATCCAAAAACAGGGTTCCGCCCTGCGCATGCATGAAAAGCCCATCGCGTGCGGATTGCGCGCCGGTAAAGGCCCCTTTGACGTGGCCAAACAATTCCGCCTCGATCATCTCAGAGGGAATGGCGGCACAGTTGATCGGAACAAACGGCTTTTCGGCGCGGTCAGAAAGCGCATGCAGCGAACGTGCGGTGACTTCCTTGCCCGTGCCACTTTCCCCGGAAATCAGAATGGATGTCGGAAGGGGTGCCACGCGGGCAATGGTCTCACGGATTTCTTGAATTTGCGGCGAATAGCCAATCAGCTTGTCACGCAGCAACACATGATCGGATGTTGCGCGCAATTCGTGGCGCAGCACATGGTTTTCACGGCGCAACCGCATGCGATCCAGACAGCGCGCCACCGCGTTCAAAATCTGGTTGGAGCGAAATGGTTTCAGGACAAAGTCGACCGCCCCGGCACGCAGCGCCTTGATCGCGGTATCAAGATCGGCATAGGCCGTCATCAGGATGGCGTCGGAGAAAAAGCCGATTTCGCGCTGTTCGGTCAGCCATTCCACCCCGCTTTTGCCGGGCATGATGTTATCAAGGATGACGACATCAAAATGATGCTGATCAAGAAGGGCTGTGGCTTCTTCGCAGTCGGCGGCTTCCTCGACGCGCTTGGCACGTGGCCCCAGGGTACGGACAAGGAAATTGCGCATGCCCGGTTCGTCATCAACGATCAGGATGGATGCCTTTTCAAGCCACGGACCAAATTCAGGCCCCGGCCCGCCATGGCTTGCGTCATTGCCGGCAGGCGGCGCTGCCCCATCTGACGCGCCCAGAACGGTCGATCTCATGATGTCCCTCCGATGAAACATGCTTTTTGTTTTTTTAAAAGCTTAGTTCAGCGGAAAGAGAAAAGCAAAACCGTTGGTGAGGGTTAGCTCATTCTAACGCAGAAGTTACCTTCACCAACGGATGTGCAAAATATGGGATCAAGCTTGCTTGCGATGAATGGCAAATGGCGACCAGCTTTGGCTGACCGGCATGACTTCCAGCGAGTTGACATTCACATGCGCTGGCAAGTTCGCCACCCAGAAGATGCTTTCGGCAATGTCTTTGGGCTGGATCGGATCGGCACCACTGTAAAGCTTGTCGTAGGCTTCCTTGTTGCCACCAGTCCGCACCAGCGTGAATTCGCTTTCACAAAGCCCCGGCTCGATCGAGGTGACGCGAACGCCCGTTCCCGCAAGATCACAACGAATACCCAGCGAGAATTGCTGAACGAATGCCTTGGTCGCGCCATAGACATTCCCGCCCGGATAAGGCCAGTTCGACGCGATGGAGGCCAGATTAACAATCGCCCCTTTTCGTTCGATCAGTTTATCAAGCAGGATACGGGTGATGGCGACCAGCCCCTTGGTGTTGGTATCAATCATCGTCATCCAGTCTGACAGGTTGCATTCCTGTGCCGGACCAGTGCCCAGCGCCAAACCGGCATTGTTGACCAGGAGATCGATCTCGGCGAAGTCGGCCGGAAGGCTGTCAATTGCGTTCCGGGTCGCATCGGCATCCTGAATATCAAAGCAAAGCGCATGGGCAACCGATGCGCCACCGAGTTCATCGACAAGCGCGTCAAGCCGTTCGGCACGCCTGCCGGTTACGATGACTTTCCAGCCTTCCTTGACAAAACGCCGGGCCGTTGCCGCGCCAAAGCCAGAAGTTGCGCCGGTAATGAGTGCTGTTTTGGTCATGGGGATCTCCGGTGGTGTGAGTAGTAGATGGTAAATGTCTTACAGGCCAAGTGCGATGGTCTGAACGAAGCCGATAATGGCAATAAGAACGAGGCTGATGGCACAAACACGGCGCCAGGTGGTTGCCGACATCCGGCGATAGATCATCTCGCCGGGGAAATAGGCGATCATGGCAATCAGCAGCAACGGCAGGACAAGTGCGATGAAATTATCGGGCAACATGCCCGCGGCCGCCCGGGTGATAAATCCCAGAACATCGACCGCACCGAAATAGATCGCAAGCGTATTACGCACGCGGACATCCTGCGTGCCACCGGCCAAAAGCCAAGCTGCTACCAATGGTCCGCCAACGGCAAAGCCCGACATCAATATACCGACCGAACAGGCCAGAAGTGCCCCGATGACAAAATGTCCCATCCATTTTGGGGGATGGTGCAGCATGGCAACCAGTGCCGCCACCGCAATCGCAAGATTGGTGGCAATCCGGATGGTCTGATCATCCAGTGCAAAGGCGACATAAGGGCCAAGCACCGCCCCGAAAAGCCCGAAAGTCAGCAGGATCGAACAGGCCCGCCAGTCGACCTTGGCCCGATCAAAATCGCGCAGGATCAAGCCGGTCAGAACAATATCAATGATCAGGATGATCGGCGTTGCCGTTGCCGGGGTCAGCAAGCTTGACAGACCAAGGGCCGCCAGCAGTGCAAAGCCAAATCCGGTGACGCCACGAAACAGGGCGGCAACCGCGACGACCATGCCAGACAAGATCAGTTCCATGGAATTCCTCGTTGTTACAGACCTGAATTACGCCACTGGCGGCGTCGGCAATAGAGCCACATCGTCGCTTTTGATGGAGCCACATAGCGATCTGGACCTAAATATTATCGAGTTCTGGCACTAACGCGATGCGAGGGGACGGGTTTAGCTAGCAGCATAAGATTTCCGCCCCACACTCTTGCCGACAGGAGCCAGCATGAACGTGTCCGTCAAGCCGAACATGACCAACCATTGGATGCCTTTCACCAACAACCGTCTGTTTCATGAAGAACCGCAGATGTTTGCCAAGGCAGAAGGTGTGAAATACTGGACCCCGGAAGGCCGAGAAATTCTGGATGGTTCGTCGGGTCTGTTTTGCTGTGCGGCCGGTCATGGACGCCCGGAAATCGCCGATGCGGTTTATAAGCAACTCAGCACGCTGGACTATTCACCGCATTTCCAACGCGCCGCCCCCGTGTCGTTTGAATTTGCCGAAAAGCTGGCCGGTATCCTGCCAGACGGGCTTGATCGTGTGTTCTTTGCCGGCTCAGGTTCCGAGGCGGTTGATACCGCAATGAAGATGTGTCTGGCCTATCACCGTGCGACCGGCAATGCCCAGCGCACCCGGTTTGTATCCCGCGCATGGGGCTATCACGGGGTGAACCTTGGCGGTACGTCGCTTGCGGGGATGGTCAATAACCGCCGTGATTTTTCGGGGATTACCTGTGATGTCGTGCATATGCGCCACACTTGGACCGAAGAACAAAAATTCACCCGTGGCCAGCCGGAAACCGATGCCGATCTGGCCAACGATCTTGAAGAAATCTGCAAGACCTATGGCGGCGATACCATTGCTGCGGTCTTTGTCGAACCGATTGCCGGATCGATCGGCACCATCGTGCCGCCCAAAGGGTATCTCGAAAAGCTTCGCGCGATTTGCGACAAATACGGCATCCTGCTGGTATTTGACGAAGTGATTACGGGTTTTGGCCGAACAGGTTCTGCTTTCGCCTCCCAGGCATTCGCAGTCAAGCCGGACCTGATCACCATGGCCAAGGCACTGACCAACGGCGCTATTCCCATGAGTGCGGTTGCCACCAGTGACGAAATTCAGGCGGCTGTCTTTGACGCAGCCGGCGATGCGGACCGCCCGGAATTCTTCCATGGCTATACCTATTCCGCCCATCCGGTGGCCTGTGCGGCCGGGATCGCAGCACTTGATATCTATGCCAAGGACAAATTGTTCGAACGTGCCAACGAATTGTCTTCGCACTTTCTTGATGGTGTGTTTGGTCTGCGCAACCTGCCCCATGTCAGCGATCTTCGTGGCTATGGCATGATGTCGGGTATCCAACTGACCCCCGGTGATGCGCCGGGTGCAAAGGGCAGCTGGGCACAGCGTGCATTGTTCGACGAAGGCCTTCACGTCAAGGCGACCGGCGATGCGATCATTTTCGCGCCAGCGTTCGTCAGCACCGAACAGGACATCGACGACATGGTTGCCATCCTTCAGAAGGTACTTGGCGCACCAATGTAATCTGCTTTGCGGGGGACAGATTCCGATCTCGGGGGAGTGGGGTCGGGTTAAAGGGACCGCTATACACAGTTTACTGTGCAGCGGTCCCTTTCCTGTTTTCAGCAATCACTGCCATGACGGCATTGCGCAACTGAGTAATGCCGGGCGCAATCTGATCGCGTTCAATCACGGCAAACCCCAGTCTGAGACGATCACGCGGTGCGCGGTCGGGATCACAATAATGCACATCCCCCGGTTCGACCAAAACCCCGCGTTTGGCGGCTTCGCGATGGACGGCCCATGCATCGATATTGTCGGGCAGCTTAACCCAAACTGCCGACCCGCCCGTCGTCGGGGTGACATTCAATTCGGGTAATTGCCAGGAAATTTCGTTTTGCATCAGTTGCCACTTTTCCGACAGGCGATCACGTGTCCGGCGCAGGTGCGAGTCCAGATGACCTTCACCGATGAACAACGCCATGGCGCGCTGATCCTGCGCGGATGGGTGGCGGTAATTCAGGCGACGCAACGCACGCAATTCCTTGATCAGTTCACTGTCGGCAAGGATGTAACCAATCCGCAAGCCGGGGAACATCAGTTTGGTCAGACTGCCGATATAGATAATATGGCCGGAATTATCGTAGCTTTTAAGCGCCGCGCGCTGATGACCAAGGTAATTCAGCTCATGCTCGTAATCATCTTCAACCAGGATGAAGTCATCCTTGCGCGCCCGTTCAACAAGCTGAAGACGACGATCCAGTGACATGGTGACACTGGTGGGGCATTGGTGCGATGGCGTGGTGTAGACCATATCGCACTTCGACAGCACGGGTGCGTTGGCAAGACCTTCGCTATCAATCGGAAGCGGGCAGATATCAGCCCCCGTGGAGGCAAAGATATTGCGCGCATCCACATAACCCGGATCTTCGACGCCAACTGTCCTGCCCCGCCCTGCCAAAAGCTGCCCGACCAGAAACAGGGCGTTCTGCGCGCCAATGGTAATCAGCAACTGTTCCGGATGGGCGCGCAAACCACGATGGGGCAGAATGCGGGTGATGATCTGCTCAAGAAGTTGCGGGTCATCCATATCGACCTGATCGCCGACCCAGCTTTGCGAATGGGCAAGCGACCCGGCCAGCCGCATGGAATCGCGCCAGCGCGAAATGGTGGTTTTGTCAGGTGAAACCTGCCCGTAAATGAACGGATAGGGAAAATCGCGCCAGTTGGCCGGCTTGACGATATTGCGCGCCTCGGTCGGGCGGAACTGCAAATGGCGTCGCCACAAATCTGGATCGCGTTCCTTGGTAAACAGCGAGGCGGTCCGCGTATCCACACTCAGGCGCAGTTGCTGGCGAATATATTGCTCATTAACGAAATGCCCCCGCCGCCAAACGGCTGTCAGGTATCCATCATCGAGCAGGCGTTGATAAACCAGCACCACCGTATTGCGCGATACCTTAAGGGCGGACGCCAGATCGCGGGTCGATGGCAAGGGTTCATGCGACGGCAACCGACCTTCAAGAATCGCATCGACGAGGCCCTGATGCAGCTGTTGCTGAAGGGTTTGACCAGCAATTGCCGGATCCTCAAGTCGAATGTCGAGCATCGGTTATGCCCCTTTTATTCGGCACTGCAGCACGTTAACCGGCGTGGCACCATAGTTTTTGCCTTGTGGCTCTATTACTAGAGTAACCGGCAGATATACCATTTTGTCAATGCGATAAAGCAGGAACAAGAACCGCGATCATAATGCGGTCGGTTCAGGGAAGTTATGTCCACCAGGGAGGCGCATGGTGCGCCGCACATAAGGGAAAAATCCCGGCTATCAGGAGACATACGGATGACCAAGTTCACTTCCGGCCCGAAACTTAACCGGCGCACACTTCTTAAAGGTTCGCTTGCCGCCGGTTCGGCACTTGCAATGCCTGCAATTATCAGCAGAAAAGCACTCGCATCCTCTGGCGAAATCAACATTCTGATGTGGTCTGATTATCTGCCAGAGACATTCCTCAAATCGTTTACCGATGCAACGGGCATCAAGGTGAATTACACCGGCATCGGCTCGAACGAGGAAATCATCAACAAGATGAAGGCTTCCAAAGGTCGCGGCTTTGATATCGTATCGCCGACCAACAACCGTGCCCTTCAGTGGAAGGCACTGGAACTGCTTCAACCGTTTGACATGTCCAAAGTCGCCATTGAGGCCGTGAACCCGGCAATGGCCAAGATCGGCAGCACCGATTGGGCGTTTGAGGCTGGCTCCACCTATTGGCTGCCGCATATCTGGGGCACCGAAGGCATGGCGTGGCGTACAGATATGTTCCAGCCAGAAGGCATGTTCCCGTCCTATGGCGATGTCTGGTCCGAAGCCAACGCTGGCAAAACCATGGGCCGCGCACACTCCATGATGCTGGGTGCCGGTCTTTACATGGAAACCACGGGCGAACTGGCCCCGGGTTCGGTCTGGAAAGCCTACACCTCCGAAGAAGAAATGCGCCCGGTTTGGGAAAAGATCACCGAATGGTGCATCGCGCGTAAAGGCAACATCAAACTGATCTGGAACGATGCCGATACCCAGAAGAACGGACTTCTGAACGAAGGCGTCATCGTTGGTCAAACCTGGGATGGCCCGCCGCTTGCGCTTAAAACGGCTGGCGAACCGGTCATGTATCGTGCACCGAAAGAAGGTGCACTGGCATGGGTCGATGGCCTTGCCCTGCCGACTGGTGCCGAGAACATCGAACAGTCTTATGAGTTCATCAAATATGCCTACATGCCGGAACTGGCAGGTGAGGCAATTGACCATCACGGTTACAACTCCCCGGTTCTGGGTGCCGACAAGTTTGCAGGCGAAGCCTATGCCAAGAACTTTGCTGATGCCTATCCGGGCGAAGCATTGGCCAACCTCAACCCGTGGCCATCTGAACCGCAATGGTATGCCGACATGCGTACCGAATATGTGAACCGCTTCGAAAGCGCCTGATTCCGATCTTTGGGGCGGCACGACTTTGCGCGTGTCGCCCTTTTTGGGTTTCTAGGGACATGATCCTAGGGCCGATGCATTTCAAACAACAATAATTCCGGTATCGCCTGTCTTTGCGGGCGAACGGGCTTTGACGTTTTCAGGGGGTTGTCAGTTCTATGACCAAAGAAATTTCGCTTGAGCATGTCTGGGTAGAGTTCGGCGAATTCACCGCTGTCCATAAAGCAAATCTGAACATCGCGGGTGGCGAGTTCTTTTCATTCCTGGGCCCATCGGGCTGCGGCAAGACAACGCTTTTGCGCTGTATTTCCGGTTTTCAGGAACCGACACGCGGCAAGGTCAAAATCGGTGGTCAGGACATGCGTGGCGTTGGCCCGAACAAACGTCCCACCGCGCTTATTTTCCAGAACTTGGCGCTTTTTCCATTACGTTCGGTCGCTGATAACATCGCCTTCCCGCTTGAAGTACGCGGTGTGGACAAGAAAACCCGGCGCAAACGTGCCGATGAGTTACTTGAACTGATTGCCCTGCCCGGTCAGGGCGACAAGAAAGTCAGCGAACTTTCCGGTGGCCAGAAACAGCGTGTGGCGATTGCCCGTGCCCTTGCGGTTGAGCCAGATATCCTGCTTCTTGATGAACCGTTGTCGGCCCTTGATCTTAAACTGCGTCAACACATGCGCACCGAATTGCGCGCCATTCAAAAGCAGGTCGGTCTGACCTTTATCTACATCACCCACGATCAGGGTGAGGCCCTGACCATGTCAGACCGCATTGCGGTGATGAACAAGGGCAAGATCGAGCAAATCGGCGATGGCAAGGCGATCTATGATCACCCGACGACAAGCTTTGTCGCGTCATTTGTCGGTGAAAACAATGTGCTTGATGGCACGGTTTTGTCCAATGACGGCAAGACAATGAAAATCGATGCGGGTCTTGGCACCCCCTTTACGGTCGAAAACCATCCGGCGGGCGGCCCTGCCCTTGCGCCCGGGGATGCCTGCCATCTGTTCGTCCGTCCCGAAGCGCTTCGGCTTTCGAAGGACGATAGTGCGATTAATCAGTTCGAAACCAACTTCGTCACCGAAGAGTTCGAAGGCAATATGCGCCATATCGTGATGAATGCGAGTGGCACGGACCTTAAGCTTTCGCTGATCAATGATGGCACCAACGCGATTGATGCCAATGCCCCGGTCAAACTCGATTTCGCACCGGAAATGGGCATTGCGCTCAAACCGGGCGAATTGGCCAGCGCGTAAGGGGACCCGTATCATGCGTGATCTTTTTTACGACCTTGTCAGACGCAACGGGATGGCGGTCTCGATCTATCTGATGCTTGCGGTCAGCCTTTGGGTATTCATTCTGATCATCCTGCCGCAACTGACCATGCTGGATTACTCGTTCCGATTTAACCTGCCACCGGCCAAAATTGGCGGCCCGGAAGACGTTTATACCCTTGAGCAATATCGCTATTTCTTCCAGGGAAGTGGCGCGTCCGACGGGTTAAATACCCTTGATATCGGCATCCTTTTCAAGACACTGCTTGCGGCGGTGTTTGTCACAGTGTTCGATTTGATCATCTGTTACCCGGTGGCCTTTGTGCTGGCCAAATCATCGACCGGGGCCAAGGCGCGCTTGCTGGTACTGGCGCTTATCGTGCCCTATTGGATCAACGAAATCCTGCGTGCCTTTGCGTTTCGTATTCTGTTTGGCGCCACGGGTGTGATCAATGAAACCGGCATGGGGCTTGGACTTTGGGATACGCCGATTGACTTTATCCGTCAGGACGTCGCGCTCTATGCCGGGTTGGCTTATGCCTACATCCTTTTGATGATCTTCCCGCTTTATAACGCGATTGAAAGTCTTGATCGCAATCAGATCGAAGCCGCGCGTGACATGGGCGCCAACTGGTGGCAGGTCCATGCCAAGGTTGTCATTCCCTATGCCAAGCCGGGCATTGCATCGGGCATGACCATGGTCTTCATGCTGACATCCGGCGCACTTGCCGCACCGCAGATTTTGGGGGGCCCATCGAACCTGTGGTTCACGCAGTTGGTTTATCAATGGTTTAACTCCGGCGGCAACTGGCCGCGCGGATCGGCTTATGCGATGGTTCTGCTGATCGTCTGTATCGCGCTTGTGTTGCTGGTGATGCGCCTGTTCAAGGTTTCGATCGGGGAGATCAAACAATGAAGATGAAATCCCCGACTGCACTGATCCCCGGTCTGTACCTGACCCTGTTCTTTGCCTATTTGTTCGGACCGTTGATCATTATGGTGATCACTGCGTTCAACTCATCGACCTTCCCACGTGTCTCGCCGTGGGAGTGTTTTACCACCGACTGGTTTGGCAAGCTTGCCAGCGATGACAAGCTTCTTTCCGGACTTGGTAATTCGCTTTTGATCGGGGTGGGCGTTGTTTGTGTTGCCATTCCAATCGGACTGGCAGCCGCGATCACGCTGTCACAGGTTGGTCCGAAATTACGCGCAGCCCTTTATACGATCTTCATTGCGCCCATTCTGGTGCCCGGCGTTGTCATCGGTCTTTCGACCCTGATTTTCTGGGACAGGATCGGCACACTTTTCAATGCACCTTATGAGAGCTTCTTCTATGACGGAACGTTCCTGACCATCTTTGGTCAGGTGACCTTTATCGCCGCTTATTCGATGCTGGTGTTCCTGTCACGTATTCAGCGGTTTGACACCACGCTGACCGAGGCGGCTCTTGATATGGGTGCAACGCCCACGCAGGCATTTGTCAAAGTACTTTTGCCCTTCATGGCGCCGGCGATTGGTTCGGCCACGGTTCTGGCGTTTCTGGCATCGCTTGAAAACTACAACACCACCGTGTTTACGATTGTCTCAAGCAGCACCTTCACCACGGTTCTGTCATCGAAGGTGCGGTATGGTCTTGATCCGTCAATCTCGGCTGTGGCGGTGATTATCATCGCCATCACCCTGATCGGGGCGATCATTTATGAATGCCGCAATCGCTATTACACCAAGGGCTGGGCCCATGTGATTGCCGAACGTCCGGCTTTGAAAATCGCGACCCATCCGGGAACGGTGGCTGTGATTTTGGGGGTTCTGACACTTGCCGCGGTTCTGTTTATCCAGAACCATGATTCCAGTGTCTGCACGGCGCAAGTCCTCGAAGAAAAGCGCGCCCTGCAACAGCAGTTGATGGAACAACAATCGATCAACACACCACAACAGGCTGTGCCAGCCCCGACCATGCCCAACCTTGGTCCGGTTGGCGGTGATGAAGGCTCGGCATCGGCACCAAGCCCGTTTGGCAACAACATCTTCTCGCCCGAGAACCTCGGAACCAGCGCCCCGGAAGGCAATTAAACATTACCTTTCGGCAAGCTGATCAACAAAAAGGGCAGCACACGATGTGCTGCCCTTTTTTGTTCCGTCATGTCCTGATGCCTGATCAGGACGGAATGGCGGCGGTTGCTTCGATCTCGACCAGTGCTTCGTCTTCGACGAGTTCCTTGACCACAACCATGGTCATCGCCGGGAAATGCTTGCCAAGAACGCGTTGATAGGCCTGACCGACTTCGCGCTGATGGGCGAGATATTCCTTTTTATCCGTGACATACCAGGTCAGGCGGGCAATGTGTTCGGGCTTGCCGCCCGCGGCTTCCAGAACGGCGACAATGTTTTTAAGCGCCTGTTCCATCTGGCCGACAAAATCCTTGGCAACAAAGACCTGATCTTCGTTCCAGCCAATCTGGCCACCGATGTAAAGGCGGGCACCATCGGCCAAGACGCCGTTGGCATATCCCTTGGGCTGTTTCCATCCGTCAGGCTGAATGATTTTATGCATTGTTTTCTACCACTTGATTGATTTCTTTTTCGATTTTGGCACGCAAATCATCTGGCCATGCCACTGACTTTCCGGCCCCGTGTTTCGTAAAGACCAGGGTGACCGTTGTTTTCAGGCGTTGCTCGGCACCTGATCGTGCGGTGATTTCCAGCTCTAAACTGGAACGTCCGATCCGCGTCGGGATCAGACAGAATTCCAAAACATCGCCAAGCCTGCTTGGCGCAGTAAACGCTACACTGAGCGCCGCTGTCGGAACGGCAACCTTCATCGGGCCATGCATGGTCGGAAACCCGAACCCGATGACCTGATCAAACCATTCCTCGACCGTGGCATTCACCATCTCGAAATAGCGGGGATAGAAAACAATCCCCGCCGGATCGCAATGTTGGAACATAACCTTCTGAACATAGGTGAATGCCGCCATATCAGACCCCCAGATACCGGTCAGCCAGGTCGTCGGTGAGCTCATTCACCGCCCCACTCCAGGCCGTGATGCCCTTTTCGACAATCACATAGCGATCCGCGACACCCGAAAGTTCCTTAAGCGATTTGTCGACCACAAGGATCGTCAGACCCGATTGTTTAAGCTGATTGATCGCAGCCCAGATTTCCTGACGCACGACGGGCGCCAGTCCCTCGGTTGCTTCATCAAGGATCAGCAAACGCGGATTGGTCATCAGCGCCCGGCCAATCGCCAGCATCTGTTGTTCACCGCCAGAAAGGGTCATGGCCTTTTGATCGCGCCGTTCGGCCAGACGTGGAAATAATCCGGCCACACGATCAAAGTCCCATTCGCCCGGACGGGCAGCAGCAATCAGGTTTTCCGTCACGCTCAGCTGGGCAAAGCACCGGCGTCCTTCGGGCACCAGACCAAGACCAAGGCGGGCCGCCTTGTGCGATGGCATCTTTGCCAGATCCTGCCCGGCAAAGCGGATCGAACCATCACGATGTTCCATCATGCGACAGATGGTTTTGATCGTGGTGGTTTTGCCCATGCCGTTACGGCCCATAAGGGCGACGGCCTCGCCTTCGTTCAGGGACAAATCAATGCCAAACAGGGCCTGTGACGCGCCATAAAACGCGGTAACGCCACTAAGTTCGAGAAGTGCAGTCATATCAGGCTTCCTCCCCGAGATAGGCACGTTTGACATCATCATTGCCGCGGATTTCGTCCACCGTGCCGGTGGCAATGATCCGGCCATAAACCAGAACCGATATCCGGTCTGCCAGCGCAAAGACCGCATCCATGTCATGTTCGACCAGAAGGATCGGTGCCTGTCCTCGCAATCCATCAAGGAACCCGGTCAGACGTTTGGAACCCTCCGGCCCCATACCAGCCATTGGTTCATCCAACAGAAACGCCTTGGGCTCCAGGGCAAGGGCGACCGCCATTTCAAGCTGGCGACGTTCCCCGTGTGAAATGTCGGCTGCGCGCATTTGCGCACGATCCGCCAAGCCAACCCGTTCAAGCTGTGCCATGGCGGGTTCGACCAGCGACTTGTCACCCAGCACCGGCTTAAAGAACCGGAACACTTTGCCGCTGACCGACTGGCGCGCCAGCATGACGTTTTGCAGGACCGAAAATTCCGGCATCAAAGAGGACACCTGAAACGTTCGGGCCAGCCCCATGCGGGATCGCGCCACAGCATCAAGCCCGTTGATGTTCTGACCGTTGAAATGGATATCGCCGCGGTCAGATTTGATCTCGCCCGCGATCTGTTTGATCAGGGTGGATTTGCCCGCCCCGTTCGGACCGATCAGGGCGTGAATTTCGCCCGGCCGCAGATCAAGCGTGACACTGTCACTGGCAAGAAGGGACCCGAATTGCTTGGTGACATCGGAAAGCGAAAGAATGGCATCAGACATGTTTACGCTCCCCCGCCAGAACACCGACAAGTCCACCTCGCGCAAACAGCACGACCAGAAGCAGCAGGACACCCAACGGCAACTGCCAGAATTCCCAAACACCGCCCAGAAGGTGTTCCAGAATGATGTAAAGGGCCGCACCGGCAAGCGGGCCAAACAAACGCCCGACCCCGCCCAAAATGACAAACACCATGATTTCACCTGACATATGCCAGGACAGCATTGTCGGGCTGACAAAGCGGTTGAGATCGGCGTACAGCGCGCCGGCAAGGGCGGTGATCATCGCCGAAATCACAAACGCCACCAGACGAATGCGAAACGGCGCAATGCCAACCGCCGTCATGCGTTGCGGGTTCTGACGCGCGCCCTGAAGGGCAAGGCCAAAGCGCGAGCGGATCAGAACGGCCGAGAACACCATCGCAATTGCCAGCATCCCGGCACACAGGGCAAAGAAGCTGATCGGATCAAGGGTGTTGATCCCCGGGAAGCCATTGCGCACATAGATCGACAACCCGTCTTCCCCACCGTAAGCCGGCCAGGAGATCGCGAAATAATAGATCATCTGTGCGAAGGCCAGCGTGATCATGATGAAATAGACCCCGCTTGTGCGCAGCGTGATGGCGCCAATGACAAGCGCCACCAGTGCCGAGACCACAAGGGCGACGATCCAGATGATGATCATTTGGGTTGTGCCTTCGATCAGGAACGGGCTTTCCATGATCGGTTCATAGTTCAGCGCATGGCTGGCAAGGATACCGGCCGCATAACCGCCAATACCAAAGAACGCGGCATGCCCGAACGACACAAGCCCGCCATAACCCAGCACAAGGTTAAGCCCGACACCGGCCATGGCAAAGATCGCGACCTTGGTGGCCAGGGTGATGATGAAAGGTTCATCCATGCCAAGCGCGATCAGCGGAACAGCGATGAGCGCAATCGCAAGGATGGAATTAATCAGAAACTCGCGGTTCATGGTCATCAGGAAGTCGCCCCGAACAGACCGCTTGGCCGCAGGAACAGAACCAGCGCCATCACGATATAAATCAACATGGATGCCAGTGCCGAGCCAATCGCCGTGGCACTTGACGGATCAAGGAAGGTCGCAAACGCATGCGGCAACAGGAACCGCCCCATCGTGTCGGTAAACCCAACCAGCAAGGAGCCTACCAACGCGCCTTTAATGGAGCCGATGCCGCCAATGACGATCACGACGAAGGCCAGAATAAGAACCGGTTCGCCCATGCCAACCTGAACCGACTGGGTCGTGCCGACAAAGGCACCGGCCAGCCCGGCCAACGCAGCCCCAAGGGCAAAGACAATGGTGTAAAGACGATCAATATCGACACCAAGGGCCGCGATCATGCCACGGTCCGCCTCGCCCGCACGGATGCGGATGCCAAGACGGGTTTTGCCGATCAACAGGAACAAACCGACCGCAACAGCAAGCCCGGCGACAATGATAGCCAAACGGAAAAGCGGGTATTGCGATCCGCCCGGCAGGATAACAGTGCCGGTCAGGAAATCAGGCACGCTTAAAAACAGCGGGAAGGATCCGAAAATCCAGCGTGTGCCTTCGGAGAAAATCAAAATAAGCGCAAAAGTCGCCAGAACCTGATCAAGGTGATCACGGTTATAAAGACGGCGGATAATCAACATTTCGACCAGTGCACCGGCAATAGCAGCCGCCATCAGACTGGCGACAAGTCCCAGCCAGAAAGATCCGGTCCATGCAGCCACAGCCGCACAGGCAAACGCACCGATCATATAAAGGGAGCCATGGGCAAGGTTAATCAGCCCCATCACACCGAAAACCAGCGTCAGCCCCGATGCCATCAAAAACAGCATCACCCCGGACTGAAGGCCGTTTAACAGCTGCTCCAGAAAAAGAGAAAACATTATTGGAAACTCCGTCACAAGGTGGTCGGGGTCCGGTTAATAAATGGAACCGGACCCCGGCCTCTTGTCAGCTCTTTATTACATCGAGCATTCCGACGCATAGGCGTCAGAGTGATCCGTCAGCGCCGTACCGATGATCTTGTTCGTCAGCACATCGCCTTCTTTAACGACTTCACGGACATACAGATCCTGGATCGGATGCTGGTTCGGACCGAAGGTGAACTTGCCACGCACGGAATTGAAATCAGCCGCGCGCAGGGCTTCACGGAAGGCATCCTTGTCGGAAATGCTTGCCTTATCCATCGCCGACAACAGCAGATTGGCGGTATCGAAGCCAAACGATGCATAGAGCGACGGCAGACGACCGTATTCGGCCTGGAAGGTTTCAACGAAAGCCGCGTTGGTTGGGTTGTCGATGTCTTTCGACCAGTTCGAGGTGTTTTTCACACCAAGTGCTGCGTCACCAACGGCACCGAGAATGCCCTGATCCATCGAGAAGGCCGGACCAATCAGCGGCTTGTCGACGCCAGACTGGGCATACTGCTTCATGAACGCGATGCCCATGCCGCCCGGCAGGAAGAAGAATACGTGATCCGCATCCGACGCACGAATTTGTGCAATTTCAGCTGCGTAGTCAGTCTGACCAAGCTTGGTGTAAACTTCGTTGGTGATATCGCCAAAGAAGAAGCGCTTGAAACCGGTCAGTGAATCTTTACCTGCCGGATAGTTCGGCGCAAGGATGAACGCCTTTTCATAACCAGCACTCGAAGCATAGCCACCGGCGGCTTCATGCAGGTTGTCGTTCTGATAGGAAACGCTGAAATAGTTCTTGTTGCAGCCCTTGCCTGCCAGCTGCGACGGTGCCGCGTTAACCGACATGTAGATCTTGTCCTGAGCCACAGCAGACGGCACAACCGCCATCGCAAGGTTCGACCAGATGATACCGGTGAGAACATCAACCTTGTCCTGCTGGATCATTTTATCGGCCAGCTGAACTGCGATATCCGGTTTGCGCTGATCGTCTTCGATTACGACTTCAAGATCGGGATTGTTTGCCTGTTTGACAGCAAGCATGAAGCCGTCACGTGCATCAATACCAAGCCCTGCACCACCGCCAGAAAGTGTGGTGATCATACCCACCTTGACCGGCTCTGCCTGCGCAGCTCCGGCTGCAAGCAAAGCAGCAGCTGCTGCGATGGTTGTCTTAATACCCTTCATTTAAGCCTCCGTGTTTATACAATTTTTCATTTAGCAACACGTTGATCCCGCGACATTTATGTCTTTATGCGTCACGGTTTTAGTGAACCTGATGCCTGCCCCTGATTTTGCAGTATTTGCATCCGGTCCGTCCATCCTCAAAGCGCGGTTCTAACCCGCCAGAGTTCCGGAAACAGTTCTACTTCCAACATTTTCTTCAGGTAACTGACGCCTCCCGTGCCGCCAGTGCCACGCTTGAACCCGATCACGCGTTCGACCGTCGTGACATGGTTAAAACGCCATCGCCGGAAATAGTCTTCGAAATCGACCAGCTTTTCCGCCAATTCATAAAGCGACCAGTATCTGCCCGGATCGCTGTAAACCTTTTGCCAGGCTGCGATGACTGCGTCATCGGGCGCATAGGGTGCCGACACATCACGGTTCAGAACGGCTGCTGGCACCTCAATCCCGTCCTCTGCATTCAGCAAGCAAAGGGCTTCATCATAAAGGCTTGGTGTTGCGAGCTCCGCCTTCAGCATTTCGGTGATGTCTTCGCGGTGCGCATGCGGGCGCAACATCGCGTGGTTGCGATTGCCCAGCATGAATTCGATCAGACGATACTGATAGGACTGGAACCCCGATGACGGGCCAAGCGCATCGCGAAACGTCGTGTAATCGCTTGGCGTCATGGTGCGCAGGACATCCCATGCGTTGTTAAGCTGCTCGAAAATACGCGACACACGCGCCAGCATCTTGAACGCCGGACGCAGATCACCACCATGGATCGCCTTGCGGGCCGCACTGATTTCGCGAATGGCAAGCTTCATCCAAAGTTCGGACGTCTGGTGCTGAATGATGAAAAGCATCTCATCATGGGCATCGGACTGCGGATGCTGGGCCGTCAGGATCGCATCAAGTGACAGATAATCCCCATAGGACATCTGATCGGAGAAATCCGTGCGCGCACCTTCCGTGCTTGGATCATATGGCGAGGTCTGCTTTGCCATCTCAGGTCACCGCGTTGCGTTTGTGGAATTCCGGCTTGTCCCAAGCGCGGGTTTCCATGATTTCAGCCAAAATTTTCACCGCACCATCAACATCACCCTTGTCGATATAAAGCGGGGTGAAGCCAAAACGGATCACATCCGGTGCGCGGAAATCACCAATCACACCTCGCGCAATCAAGGCCTGCATGACGGCGTAGCCCTGATCAAACCTGAACGACACCTGCGATCCACGTTCTTCGGGATTGCGCGGACTTGCCAGTTCCAGCATCGGGCAATTTGCCTCGACCCCGGCGATAAATTGTTCACACAGCTCAATACTGCGTTTGCGGATATCGGCCATGTCAACGCCGTACCATGCCTTCATGGCTTCTTCCAGCACGGTCATCTGAATGACCGGCGGCGTGCCGACACGCATGCGCGATACATCCGTTGCCGGGGTGTAATCGGGATCAAAGGCAAAGGGTGCTGCGTGCCCCAACCAGCCCGAAAGTGCGGGGCGGGCAGATTTTGCATGATCCGGGCGGACATAGATAAAGGCCGGCGCACCGGGACCACCATTCAGATACTTGTATGTACAGCCCACAGCGAAATCGGCATTGCATCCCGTCAGATCAACCGGCACAGCCCCGGCCGAATGCGCCAAATCCCAGATCACCAACGCACCAGCAGCATGGGCCAGATCGGTAAGGCGTTTCATGTCGTGCATCCGGCCCGTGCGGTAATCCACCTGGGTCAGCATCAGCACCGCCAGATCTTCGTTGATCAGGCTTTCGACGTCTTCCGGGTTCGGTGTTTTCAACACATGACCACGATCAAGCGACTTGATCAGGCCATCTGCCATATAAAGATCGGTCGGGAAGTTTCCATTATCAGAAACGATCACCTTGCGATCCGGGCGCATTTCAAGCGCACTTGCCAAGGCCTGATAAACCTTGATCGACAGGGTATCACCCATCACCACAGTACCGGGTGCCGCCCCGATCAAACGTGCGACAAGATTGCCGACACGTTCGGGTTGCTCCATCCATTTGGCATCGTTCCAGCCACGGATCAGCATTTCCCCCCATTCCTGTTCGATCATCTCCTTGGCGCGGTTGGCCGCCGTTTTCGGCAGCACACCAAGCGAGTTCCCATCAAGGTAAATCACACCTTCCGGTATATGGAACAGGGATTTGGTGGCGGCAAAGTCGGTCATGCAGACGGTTCCTGTTTCAGTCTGAAGCGCTGGATTTTTCCAGTCGCGGTTTTTGGCAACGCCTCGATAAAGACGACGGAGCGCGGATATTTAAACGGCGCGATGGTCGCTTTTACATGATCCTGAAGCGCTTTGGCCATCTCGGGCGTTGGATCGAACCCTTCGGCCAGCACAATATGCGCCTGAACGATCGTTCCGCGTTCTTCATCGGGCGCGCCAACAACCGCACATTCCGCCACCGACGCATGTGCTAACAACGCCGCCTCGACCTCTGGCCCGGCGATGTTATAGCCCGACGACACAATCATATCGTCGTTGCGTGCCGCGAAGTGATAGTAGCCGTCTTCATCAACAAAGAACGCATCCCCCGTCAGGTTCCAGCCATCGCGGACATAGACGCTTTGACGCACGTCATCCAGATAACGGCATCCCGTGGGACCACGAACCGCAAGGCGCCCGACAGTTCCGACAGGCACTTCGTTCATTTTGTCATCGACAATCTTGGCTTCGTATCCGGTTACCGGCCGACCTGTGCAGGCCGGGTGGCTGTCACCAAATCGGTTGGAAATAAAGATATGGAGCATCTCGGTCGCACCGATGCCATCAAGCATCGGCTTACCTGTTTTTGCCATCCACGCTTCATATACCGGGGCTGGCAGGGTTTCACCGGCCGACACGGCGGCGCGCAGCGATGACAGATCAGCACCATCTTCCATGGCTGATAACATCACGCGATACGCAGTCGGTGCGGTAAAGCAGACCGTTGCCTTATAGGTTTCGATGATTTCGATCATGTTGGGCGGCGATGCCTTTTCAAGCAAGGTCGCCGTCGCCCCGAACCGCAACGGAAAGATCGCAAGCCCGCCAAGCCCGAATGTAAAGGCCAGCGGCGGGGAGCCGACAAACACGTCATCAGGGGTGACATTCAGCACTTCCTTGGCATAGCCATCGGCAATGATCAGAAGGTCCCGATGGAAATGCATGGTGGCCTTGGGGCTGCCGGTGGTGCCCGATGTAAAGCCAAGCAACGCAACATCATCGCGCCCGGTCTTGACCGCTTCGAACTTGACCGATTTGGTCAGCGCAATGCGATCAAGCTCCGCATCATGATTGGCAGTACCGTCAAAGCCGATCACCTTTTTAAGGAACTTGCTGTCCTTGGCGCACGCCACCAGTTCATCCATCAGGCGCGTGTCGCACAGGGCAAATTCGATCTCGGCCTTGTCAACGATCTGACCCAGTTCACCGGCACGGAGCATCGGCATGGTATTAACCACAACCGCCCCGGCCTTGGTTGCCGCCAGCCAGCAAGCCACCATTGCGGGGTTATTGGCCGAGCGGATCAGGATGCGGTTGCCCGGTTTAACACCGTAATCCTCAGCCAATGCATGGGCGATCCGGTTGGTCCAGTCTGCCAGTTCCTTATAGGTACGCTGGCGACCATTGCCGATCAGGGCAGTGTTATCGCCAAATCCCTGTTCGACCATCTTGTCGGTCAGTTCGACCCCGGCATTCAGATATTCGGGATAATCAAACCCATCCAGATTGATATCCGGCCATTCTGCAAACGGGGGCAATTTATCCCGTGTGAAGCTATCGGTATGTGCGGTTGGTCCGAGCATTGTGAAGTCCCTGATACAGCCATTATTACGCCAGCGTTTGCCGTGCGATGATTATTTTCTGGACGTCGGATGCGCCTTCATAAATACGAAGGGCGCGAATTTCCCGGTAAAGCGATTCAACGATGTGCCCGCTGCGCACACCATCGCCGCCATGAATTTGCACCGCCTTATCGATGACGGTTTGTGCATGATCGGTTGAATAAAGTTTGGCCATCGCCGCTTCGCGACTAACCCGCGCAGCACCACTGTCCTTAAGCCAGGCGGCGCGATAAACCAGAAGGGCCGAGGCATCGATATCAAGCGCCATGTCCGCGACATGCCCCTGCACCATCTGCAGATCAAAAAGTGGCGCGCCAAACAGTTCGCGTTCCTGAACGCGGGTGATGGTTTCATCAAGTGCCCGACGGGCAAAGCCAAGGGCGGCTGCGGCAACGGTCGATCGGAAAACATCCAAAACCGACATCGCGATCTTGAACCCATCCCCACCCTTGCCCATCAGGGCGGAGGCCGGAATACGGCAATCGGTAAATTTCAAACGTGCCAACGGATGCGGGGCGATGGTGTGCAGGCGTTCCGCGATTTCAAAGCCAGGCACGTTCGCCGGCACGATGAAGGCTGAAAGCCCCTTGGCACCGGGGGCCTCGCCCGTGCGGGCAAAGACGCAATAGAAATCGGCAATGCCACCGTTTGAGATCCAGGTTTTTTCACCGTTCAGGACGAAGTCATCACCATCACGCTTTGCCTCAAGCGCGATATTGGCAACGTCCGAGCCCGATTGCGGTTCGGTCAGTGCAAAGGCGGCAATCGCCTTGCCGGAACGTACTTTTGGCAACCAGTTATCTTTCTGGTCGTTTGTTCCGAACAAGGAGATTGCGCCACTCCCCAACCCTTGCATCGCAAATGAAAAATCAGCAAGCCCATCATAACGCGCCAGTGTTTCACGGATCAGGCAAAGCGATCTGACATCAAGCTTTGATCCCGCGTCAACCGGATCAATCGCGGCATGGTGCAACCAATCGCCACTGGCAAGACTAGCAACAAGGTCACGGCAGGCAGCATCGACATCCTCATGATTGATGCCCTTGATGTTGCTTGCGGCCCAATCATCAAGCTTTGCCGCCAGTTCACGATGGCGGTCTTCAAAGAATGGCCAATCAAGATAGGTCTTATCTGCCATCAGTCGCCCTCGAACACCGGTTTTTCCTTGGCAACGAATGCCTTGTAGGCGCGATTGAAATCCTCGGTCTGCATGCAGATCGCCTGCGCCTGCGCTTCGGCCTCGATCGCCTGTTCGATCGACATATTCCATTCCTGGGCCAGCATGGTTTTGGTCATCATGTGACCAAAGTTCGGGCCCCGGGAAATGCGGGTTGCAAGTGCAATCGCTTCGGCCTCAAGCGCATCCGCTTCTACCAGACGATTATAAAAGCCCCAACGCTCGCCTTCCTCAGCCGACATGGATCGGCCGGTATAAAGAAGCTCTGCCGCGCGGCCCTGTCCGATGATGCGCGGCAGGATGGCGCACGCGCCCATGTCACATCCGGCAAGCCCGACCCGGGTAAACAGGAACGCGGTTTTGGATGCTTCGGTCGCCAGTCGCAAATCAGATGCCATGGCAATGATGGCCCCCGCCCCGACACAAACACCGTCTACCGCGGCAATAACAGGTTTGCCACAGCCAATAATCGCCTTGACCAGATCACCGGTCATGCGGGTGAATTCCAGAAGGCCCTTCATGTCCTTGTCGATCAGCGGACCGATAATGTCATGCACATCCCCGCCAGAGCAGAAATTGCCCCCGTTCGAGCCAAACACGACCGCCTTGACGTCTTCGGCATAGACCAGATCGCGGAACGTATCGCGAAGCTCGGCATAGCTTTCAAAGGTTAGCGGGTTCTTGCGATCCGGGCGATCAAGCGAAATGACCACAACGTCGCCTTCCATGCGCCAGTTGAAATGTTTGGGCGTGATGTTTGCCATCTTAGTCATGGTGGGGCGCCTCGTTATGATGGGAAATGTTGCGCAGGATGCGGATCAGGGCATCGGCATCGCCAGACGACAGATCGGAAAACAGATCCGAAACCCAACCTTCATGCACCAGCGCACGTTCAGCGAAATCCTTTTCACCCGCCGGGGTCAGACGGACAATCGATGCCCGACGATCATTTTCAACCGGCATGCGAACAACCAGTCCCTCTGCCACCAGACGATCAACGATCCCGGTGACATTGCCGTTTGATACCATCAGCGACTTTGAAAGCTCGCTCATGCGCATGCCATCGCGTTCGCGATAAAGGGCGGCCAAAACGTCAAAGCGCGGCAAGGTAGATCCGAACTCAAGGCGCATCTTTTCGCGCAGCTCGCCCTCGATCTTGCGCGACACCTTCAGGATTTGCAGCCAAGCGCGTAACCGTGCCTTCGACAGATCAGACGTCTCATTTCCTGCCCGTTCGGAAAGTGCTTCGGATTTGTTCATGTTCATACTTCTCCTCCCGAAACGGAAATCGTCTGTCCCGTTATCGATGCCGTCTTGGGGCTGCAAAGCCACATGACGGTTTCAGCAACCTCTTCAGGCTGAATGAACCGGTTTTGCGGATTGATTTTGGCAAGGCTGGCGCGCGCGGCGTCCTTGCTCATGCCGGTTTTGGCAACGATGTTTTCCACCGACTTTTCCAACATCGGGGTTTCCATGAAGCCCGGACAAACCGCATTGATCGTGATCGGGCTGTTGGCCAACTCTGCTGCCATACCCTTGACCATGCCCACAACGCCATGCTTTGCCGCACAATAAGCCGTGACATAGGCATAGCCCTTAAGCCCGGCGGTCGAGGCAATTGAAATCAGCCGACCCGGCTTGGTCTTGTCCATTGCAGCCAATCCTTCTCGGAACGTCAAAAACGTTCCGGTCAGATTGACATCCATGGTCCGCTGCCAAAGATCGACCGATGTTTTGCCAATCGGTGCACTTTCGGCCATGCCGGCATTGGCGATCACCAGATCAGGTGTGCCGACCACATCGACCATGGTCGTGAACATATCTTGTACTGATGTTTCATCGGTGACATCGGCCACGATGGCAGTGATGTTTTCATGTTCGGCAACTTCGGCCAGCACATCTGATCGCCGTCCGGATACCACAACCTTCACACCGGCATCGGCCAGCATCCGGGCCATCACGGCCCCGACACCAGAACCGCCGCCGGTGATCAATGCGTTATGAACGGCAAGATCGCGCATGTGTGCTTATACCTTTCCGGTCATGGTTTCTGCCCGCTCGGCAAGACGGCACATCTGATCACGCCCGGCATAGTATGGCGCCGGCCAGTTTTCTGTGCGGTTGCCAAGGCTGGCTGCCTGATGCAGCGTCCAATACGGATTGGCCAGATGCGGTCGCGCCAGACAAACAAGGTCAGCACGCCCGGCCATCAGGATCGAATTGACGTGATCGGCCTCATAGATATTGCCAACCGCCATGGTCGGAATACCGGCTTCGTTGCGGATACGGTCGGAAAACGGCGTCTGGAACATACGGCCATAAACCGGCTTGGCATCCGTTGTCGTTTGCCCTGCCGATACGTCACAAATATCGACGTCATTGGCCTTAAGCATTTTGGCGATCTCAACCGCTTCTTCGGGCGTAATGCCCGCATCACCGACCCAGTCATTGGCCGAAATACGCACCGACATCGGCTTATTCTTGGGCCATGCTGCACGAACGGCATTGATGACTTCAAGCGGATAACGCATCCGGTTTTCAAGCGATCCACCATATTCATCGTCGCGGATATTGCTGACCGGGCTGATGAAAGATGACAGAAGATAGCCATGCGCGGCATGAACCTCGATCATGTCAAAGCCTGCGCGATCGGCCATTTCGGCCGATGCGACAAACTGATCACGAACCATATCCATGTCTTCACGCGTCATGGCCTTTGGCACCGCATTGCGGTCCGACCATGCGATGGCAGATGCCGACATCAGCGGCCAGTTGCCATCCTTTAATGGTGCATCCATTTCTTCCCAGCCAAGCTGGGTCGAGCCCTTCCGCCCGGAATGACCGATCTGCATGCAGACCTTGGCATCCGTCTCGGCATGGATGAAATCCGTAATCCGCGCCCAGGCCTTCTCGTGGCTGGCATCATAGGCCCCCGGGCAACCCGGCGTGATGCGACCTTCCGGCGAAACACAGGTCATCTCGGTATAAACCAACCCTGCCCCGCCTTTTGCGCGCTCGGCGTAATGCACCAGATGCCAGTCGGTCGGGCAGCCATCAACCGCCTTGTACTGTGCCATCGGCGAGACAACGATGCGGTTCTTAAGCGACATGTCGCGCAACTGATAGGGCACAAACATCGGATGGCGAACCGGTGCACTTTCCGAAAGGCCCGCCTGCGTCTGGAACCATTTTTCCGCACCTTCAAGCCATTTGGCATCGCGCAGGCGCAGGTTTTCATGACTGATGCGCTGCGATCTGGTCAAAAGCGAATAGGTAAACTGGGTCGGATCAAAATCGAAATAGCGTTCGATTTCCTCAAACCACTCCATCGAGTTGCGCGCTGCCGATTGCAGACGCAGGACCTCAAGACGGCGCTCGTCTTCATATTTGCCAAAGGCGGACTTAAGGTCGCCTTCGGAATGCAGGTAGTTCGCCAGTGCAATCGCGCTTTCAAGCGCAAGCTTGGTCCCCGACCCGATGGAAAAATGTGCCGTCGCCGCCGCATCGCCCATCAGGACGATGTTTTCATGTGACCAGCTTTTACACAAAACCCGCGGGAAGCTCAGCCAGGCCGAACCACGAATATGATGCGCATTGCTGATCAGATTGTGACCGCCAAGATGATCCTTGAAGATATCCTCGCAGGTCGCAATCGACTCTTCCTTCGACATCTCGCCAAAACCGTAGGCATCCCAGGTTTCCTGCGTGCATTCGACAATAAAGGTCGCGGTTTCGTCATCAAACTGATAGGCGTGCGCCCAAACCCAACCCTTGTCTGTTTCCTCAAAGATAAAGGTAAAGGCGTCATCGAATTTCTGATGCGTGCCCAGCCAGACGAACTTGCATTTGCGCGTATCGATATCGGGCTGGAAATGTTCGGCAAATTCGGTGCGGGTTCTGGAATTCAGGCCGTCACTGGCAACGACAAGATCAAATTCCTTGGCGTAATGCGCAGCACTTTCGGCCTCTGTCTCAAACCGAAGCTCCACACCAAGTTCGCGTGCCCGATCTTGCAACAGGATCAGAAGCTTTTTACGCCCAATGCCACAGAACCCGTGACCAGTGGAAATCGTCTTTTCGCCGCGATACTGAACCGCAACGTCATCCCAATAGGAAAAGTTGGCGCGAATGGCCTCGGCACTTTTGGCGTCATTCTCGGCCAGATTGTCCAGCGTCTCGTCAGACAGCACCACGCCCCAGCCAAATGTGTCATCAGGCTTGTTGCGTTCAATCACAACAACCTCATGCGCGGGGTCGCGCAATTTCATCGAGATTGCAAAATAAAGCCCCGCAGGACCGCCACCCAGACAAGCTACTCTCACCAGCTTTTCCCTTCCTGATTTGTTTGGTTGTTTCGGGAAACTGATAAAACGGTACGCCTCGTTTTATTTTATTTCAAGCACAAATATTTTAAGTTTGAAATATCTACGGATTTGCCTAGAATTTGATCCATAACCAGAATGCATCAGACAGGTGCTGCACGAAATTTCAGGGAACCGACCATGATTACCGACTGGGATGATGCTTATGCCAATGGCGATTACATTGCCGATGCCGCAACCTATCCGGAACTTTGGGCGACCCAATCGGCAAAGTTTCGCGACGAGCTGAGTGGCGACAATCGTGCCCGGATTGACATCGCCTATGGCAACGCCCCCCGCGAAAAATATGATCTTTTCCTCCCGGCCGGCACGCCAAAGGGCTTGGCCGTGTTCGTGCATGGTGGCTACTGGAAGGCGTTTGATAAATCCAGTTGGTCGCATCTGGCGAATGGTGCCGTTACGAAAGGCTGGGCTGTCTGCATGCCAAGCTATACACTCGCACCCGATGCACGCCTTTCTGACATTACCCGCCAGATCGGGGCTGCCATCACCCATGCCGCGGATCAGATTGCGGGTCCGATCCACATCACGGGGCATTCGGCCGGCGGCCATCTGGTTAGCCGCATGGTCAGCCACACGTCGCCGCTTTCGTCCTCCGTTCTGGCACGGATTGAAAACACGGTTTCCATTTCCGGCCTTCATGATCTTCGCCCGCTGCTGAGGACTTTGATGAACAATACCCTTGGACTGGACGCGGCCGAAGCCGAACATGAGAGTGCCGCCCTTCTGAAGCCCGCCTTACCATGTTCGATCACCTGCTGGGTCGGGGCGGATGAACGCCCGGAATTTGTTCGCCAGAATGATCTGCTGGCCAATATCTGGACCGGCCTAGGTGCTCGCACGCGAAGTGTGCATGCCCCGGACAAACATCATTTCAATGTGATTGCCGATCTCGCCAACCCGGATTCTGATCTCGTTGCCTGTCTGCTTACCCCCATCAGTGCGGAGTACGCATAAAATGTCGACCGTCACACTGACACTTGAAAACGCCATTGCAGTTATCACCGTCAACAACCCGCCGATTAACGCGACCAGCCACGCAGTTCGCAGCGGGATCGTCGATGCACTGGATCAGATTGATGGCAATGATGACATCTGCGCCGCAATATTGATTTGCGACGGCAAGACCTTCATTGCCGGTGCCGATGTCAGCGAGTTTGGCCAACCGCCCAAGGCGCCGATCCTGCCCGACGTGATCAAACGCATTGAGGCCACAACCAAACCGGTCATCGCCGCCATTCATGGTCACGCCCTTGGTGGCGGACTGGAAGTGGCCCTTGGCTGTCATTATCGCATTGCCAATAGCACGGCCAAACTCGGCCTGCCGGAGGTTAATCTTGGCCTGATCCCGGGGGCGGGCGGAACGGTCCGCTTGCCACGACTTGTCCCGGTCACAGAGGCCATCTCGATGATTACCAGCGGCAAACCGGTTTCGGCTGCCAAGGCCAACGAGATAGGCTTGATTGATGCGATTACCCACGGTGCCTTGGGCGATGCCGCACGCGACTTTGCCAAGACCATCCTCAATCGGGAAACACCGGCGTCGCTTCTTGCCCGGAATCCCATCGATGCGCCGAGCTCTGCGCAATGGGATGACATAACATCCGCGACGAAAAAGAAGGTCCGTGGTCAGGTCGCCCCGCTTGCCGCCATTTCCGCCATCCGAAATGGCATCGAACACGGCCCGGATGCAGGCCTTGATTTTGAGCGCGAAAAATTCATCGAACTGCGTGACAGCGATCAGTCAAAGGCGCTGCGCCACATCTTCTTTGCCGAACGTTCAGTTGCCAAACTGCCCGAACTTAAAGGTTTTGAACCCAACCCGATCCGCCAGGTTGGCGTGATTGGCGGCGGCATCATGGGGGCAGGCATAGCCACGGCATCCCTGCTCGCGGGCTTTGATGTCACGATCATCGAACGAGATGAAGCTGCATGTGAAAATGGCCGTGCGACGGTTGAAAAACACCTTGCCGGCAGCCTCAAGCGCGGCCTGATCACTCAGGATCGCCTTGATGCGCTGATGGCCTCCCTTTCGACCAGCATTGATTACGCTGCCTTGTCTGATGCCGATCTGGTGGTCGAGGCCGTGTTTGAAGATATGGCTGTCAAACATGATGTCTTTGGCAAACTAAGTCTTCATTGCAAGGCCGATGCGGTGCTTGCGTCCAACACATCCTATCTCGACATCAATGAAATTGCCGCGCGCTGCGTCAACCCGCAGCGCTTGATTGGCCTGCATTTCTTCTCGCCCGCCCATATCATGAAGCTGCTTGAGGTTGTCCGAACCGACAAGGCCGACGCCAAAAGCCTTGCAACCGCGTTCGAGTTTGCCCGCGCCCTTGGCAAGATTGCGGTTCCGTGCGGGGTTTGTGATGGTTTTATCGGCAACCGGATCATGTCCGCCTATCGCAAGCATTGTGAATACATGCTCGAAGACGGCGCACTCCCCCATCAGATTGATGCCGCGATGGTTGAATTCGGCTTCCCGATGGGCCTGTTTGCCATGCAGGATATGGCGGGCCTCGAAATTTCATGGGCCACCCGCAAACGCCTCGCCCCGTTCCGCGATCCCTCCGAACGTTATGTCGCTTTGGGTGATTACCTCTGCGAGATGGACCGTTTTGGCAAAAAGAACGGCCTTGGCTGGTATCGTTATGATGAAAACGGCAAGGCTCAGCCTGATCCGGAGGTCGATGCATTGGTGATCGCCGAATCAGCTAAAAAAGGCATTACCCGGCGCGACTTCACCAGCGCGGAAATCATGGATGTCATTCTGACTGCTATGCGTAATGAAGGCGACAAGATCCTGTCAGAAGGGATCACCAACAATACTGATGCCATCGATGTTGTCATGGTCAATGGCTATGGCTTCCCAAGGCACAAGGGTGGGCCGATGTTTATGACTGCTAAGAAAGATTAGGTGAGAGCTTGCTACCCCAGCGCAGTCTGCGCGCGGCTTCGCCGTGCTCGACCTTCAGACTAAAAACGTGCCACCGGCACGTTTTCTATACGTCTTCAGCCTTCAAGTTATGAGAAGGCTCATAAGCCAAGGAAGGTTGCAGGTTCAAGTTCTGACCCAATACTAAAACGACAAAACCCCGCTATTGGCGGGGTTTGTTGTTTTGGTTGCGGGGGCAGGATTAGTCTACGCCCTATGGGCTCCGCCAGCTCCGGCCAGAGGCCTACGCAAAGAACCTGCAAACAGGCATTGACCTGTTTGCGATGTTCCAATCCGTATGCACCCGGCAATCGAACATTAAAAAAGCCCGCCACAAGGGCGAGCTTTATCAATGTTGGTTGCGGGGGCAGGATTTGAACCTGCGACCTTCAGGTTATGAGCCTGACGAGCTACCGGGCTGCTCCACC
>NZ_JBZCIA010000006.1:0-265257 GCF_059052855.1 Thalassospira sp. CA1 | reverse complement strand
CCAAAAATATTCATATGCTTGACGCTGCAAATATTTTTTGATTCTCAAATTTCCAATATTTTATTGGCCTGGGCATTTTTGTCCGTTGTTAATCCGAAAACTTTGATCTGTCTGTAATCCGAGTCAGTGTCCGACGGCGGGAATGGTCCCGATCGTTTGGCCTGTCCAACGCGCATTCCGGCGCAAGGAGCCTTTTTTGACCAATCGTACCACTTCGAGAATTCTGAATTTCACACGTCCGTTCAGCATGCGTGGCCTTGCAGAAGTCCTTCCGGCCGGATCCTACAAGGTGATTACCGAAGAAACCCAGGATGAAAAGCTGACATACCCGACATGGCAGTGGGTTTCGACGCAGATTCACCTCAATACGAACTCGGATCGCCCGGACACTTCACGGGTTCTCAGTGTCGAGCCCCGCGATCTTGAAGTCGCATATCTCCGCGATCAGAAAACCATGGATGCCCGCCCGCAAGTGGCCTTCTCGGCGCGCAAATCAAACAACCGTGCAAAGCGCGCTTCCTAGCGCTGCACGCTGCCGATAGTCCTGGTCAGACCAATCTGACCAGACGGCACTTTTTTCAGAAAATCCCATATATTCCCGTTTATTAGTCGATCTTTTCAGGGCCAACCGCTGTTTCATGACAGGGTTGCAGAATGGGAAGTTTGCCTTGGCCCCAGATGCGCCCATAACATCCATAACTGCTGCAAATGAAAGTCTTTGTTATGGATTGGGTTCCGATCGCCTTTGGCACGTTCAAGGTTGTCGCACTGCTGACCGCGATGTTCTTTGCCATCAAGTGGCATTACGACCAAGGTCAAAAATACGGAAGACAAGCGGTCCTGCGCGCCAGCGCCAAAATCACTGGCGTCTTCGTGTTCGCACTCTTGGTCGTCGGGGGCATCACCCTGGCACTTAGTAACTTCCTTGGTTTGGACCTAAGTTACTGATCACTGTGGCAGCGCCCCCGCAGATAGGGGATCAGACGGAAAACCCGTAATATTCCCACTCTGCCGCTGACACCTTCAGCGCCATCTGTTCGTATTCGGCCTGTTTGATTTTGGTGAATGCGGTGTGGAAGCGTTCGCCAAGCGTGCGTTTGTTGAACTCGGACGCGGCAAACTGATCAATCGCCTCAAGCCAATGACGCGGCAGGTCGTTTGGTGCCTTTGCTTCGCCGATTTCATCTTCACATGGTTTGCCCGGATCCACTTTGCCTTCGATCCCGTCAAGGGCAGCACCCAGTGTCACAGCTGCGACCAGATACGGGTTGGCATCAACCCCGGCAATACGGTGTTCGAAGTGGCGCGTTTTGCCCGGAGTGCCGGGCACGCGCAATGCCACAGTGCGGTTTTCAACACCCCAGTCATCAGATGCCGGTGAATACATCGCGGATGCAAAGCGACGCCATGAATTCATGAACGGGGCGAGGAGCAACATCGTTTCGCCAATTGTGCCGCGAATGCCGCCAATTGCATTAAGCATCAACGGGCTTAACGATCCATCCGCCTGATCGGCAAACAGGTTATTGCCATCCTGGCCTGCAAGCGACAGATGCAAATGCATGCCCGATCCGGCTTCATTGCCGAACGGCTTGGGCATAAAGACGGCTTCCTTGCCAAAACGTCGTGCCACCGTGCGGATCAGGCGTTTGGCGATAATGACGTCATCGGCCGCGCGCATCAGATCGCGATAGCGGATGGTCATTTCATACTGGCCCGGGCCATATTCCGAAATCAGGGTTTCCAGCGTCAGATCAAGATGCTTGGCACCCTCATAGACCGCATCAAAAAGCGGTGACATCTCGTCAATTTCATCGACCGACATGGTGTTGCGCAATTTGCTGCGCCGTTTGGTGATGGCATAGGATGCCGGGTGGTAAAGCCCTTGCGCATCCGGGGTCTGATCTACCAGATAGAATTCAAGTTCGAACGCGCCCATCGGATAGAAGCCAAGGTTTTCAGCCCGTTTGACCTGCGCGCCAAAAACATTGCGTGGATCAACGTCATGCGGCGCGCCGTCTTCTTCATACATGGCAATCAAAAGCTGCCCGCGGCCGGTATGGGGCAAATAGCCAAGTGTGCCCGGCACTGGCCAGCACCGGCAATCGCCGCCGCCGCCAGTTTGCACGAGGCCGCAATCATCAACATCCTCGCCACTGACATCCTGCCCGAACAAGGAGCTCGGCAAGCCGCGACCGGATTTATAGATACCCTCAAGTTCGTGACGGCGGATCGTCTTGCCCCGGCCAATGCCGTGAAAGTCGGTCAGGATGATGTCGATGGCCTCGACATCAGGATATTTGGCCAGAAAGTCCTGTGCTTCGGACAGTTGACTTCCACTGGGCGATGGGGCGTTTGCGGTGGCCACGGCACGATTTCCTAAGATGCTGATTGGGCTTTGCGGTTACAGAGCCAATTCCAAAACTGGGCGCGATATTAGCCCTGATAACGACGGAAGAAATAGCGATCTTTTGGAACGCCTTCGGGCAGCGGTTCGGCAGTCGTGCCCGGCACATCGATTTTCTGGTCCGATGCGACAATGGCACCCTTGATCAATGCCGGGGGCAGGGTCGATCCGATAAAGGACGCGATCTTGGCATTCAGCGCCTCGTCCCCGGTGCCGACATCGGAATGGACCAGTGCGACCTTGCCTTTGAAGCGCTCAACCGCCTTCGGCAGAGTTTCAAAGATATCGCCAAGGAACAAATGGTCATCATCGGGGATGCATTTCGGGTGGGCGGCGATTTGCCGGTCAAAGACGAAAATCTCGCGGTCGGGCATGATTTCGCGCAGGTGATCAAACGTACGCCCGTTGCCAAGCCCGACTTCAAGCACGATACCGTCCTGATCCTTGATCATTTCTGCTGCCGCATTCAGGCAATCGCGTTGGGCTTGAAGGCGGCGGATAACGCTGTTCAGACGGGACATTGTGCAAAAGGCTCCGGGTTGTTTTTTAGTGGCTAAGCACTTGATTTAAAAGCTTTGCCCTTTGGCGCAAGCAGCATTGCGCCAAAGGGCATCAGTCTCAGGCGACAAACTTGGTGGCCTCAAAGGCCGGAACGCGCGCATCAAAGGTTTCAAGCCATGTGACCAGCGTCGGATAGCTTTCACGCCATTTGCCCTCAAAACGCAGATCAAGATAGCCCAGCGCACAGGCAATCGCGACATGGCCAATTGTCAGGTCACCTTCCAGTGACGGGGCATTGGCACTCAGATGATCAAGGGATCGTTTGACCTTGTCCGCCTGATAGGACAGCCAATCGCCATGGCGTTTTTCTTCCGGGCGCATCCGGCTTTCATAGACCTGCAGGATGGATGCATCGACAATGCCGTCGCCCAGCGCCTGAAGGGTAAGGGCTTCCCACCGTGCGTCGCTTTCGGTGGGATGCAGGCTGGTGCCATCGACCTGCGCATCAAGATATTCACAGATCACGCGGCTATCGAAAATCTTGCGACCGTCCTCAAGGATCAGGATCGGAATCTTACCCAGCGGGTTTTGCTGGCGCAGGGTATCTGCCGGGTCGTTGGTGTTGGAATCTTCAACCGTCAGCTGGTCATAAATGCCAAGCATCTTGGCAACGATTTTGACTTTCCGGCCAAACGGTGACGGGCCACTCGAACGCAATATCATGGTTTTCCTCCGGGCATATCAGGTGTTTGCCCGCAGTCTAATGGCGAAAGGTGATCGCTAGGAACCGAAATTTTGCGAAAAGATTTTCAAGACCCGGCGCGGTTGCTGGCAGAACCCGGCTCAGCCCTATCGTGTTGCCCCTCGTCACCCAGTCCGGCCAGATGCAATTCACGGGCAAGCCGCACGGCAGGCCGACCGGCAAAGAACACCGATCCGATGATAAATAACCACGTCCCGGCCTTGACCGTTGCGTCATCAAGAAACAACACACTGCCAATGATAAACAGGACGGCCGCCAAAAGGTCGATGACCGAATAGGCAATTTCATAGGCGCTGTAAATCTGGCGATGGCGCGGGCTGGCGTCAAAGCGGCGGGATCGAAATAGCTTCATCACTGGATCTCTTTCGCGGAGCTGTGTCTGGGCATCCAACGCCTGAGCGCGCAAAACGGTTCCGGTGCGTGTTCTGGCGTCGTGTCCTAACGGCGGGCGCGCGGATGGGTGCCGTTATAGACCGCCATCAATTGTTCGGTATCAACCGCGGTATAGCGCTGGGTCGTTGAAAGCGATGCGTGGCCGAGTAAATCCTGAATGGTGCGCAAATCACCACCCCCGGCCAAAAGGTGCGTCGCAAAGGAATGGCGCAGCGCATGCGGGGTGGCGGTATCGGGCAGGTTTAAAAGTTCGCGGACCTTGCGCATTTCACGCTGGGCGACTTGTGCCACAAGCCGATTGCCGCGTGCGCCCAGAAACAGGGGATCATCGCCATTGGGCGCAAACGGGCAGGTGCGGACATAATCCTCGATCGCGTCGCGCACGATGGGCAAAACCGGGACAAGGCGTTGTTTGTTGCCTTTGCCGGTGATCACCATCGAATCCCCGGTAGGGCGTTGATCGGCATTAAGATCAAGCGCCTCTGAAATACGCAGGCCGCAACCATACAGCAGGGTGAAAAGGGCGAGGTTACGTTTGCCAAGCCACGGTTCATCCTGCCAGGCATCGGCATTCTCAAGCACCGCCATGGCGTCATCTGGCGCCAGCGGTTTGGGCGTTGATTGTGGCAGTCGGGGGTTGCGGATGGACTGCACGGCGGCATTCTGACCGCGCCCGGACCGTTCAAGAAACCGATAGAAATTACGAAGGGAAGATAGCGCACGCGCGGTCGACGTTTTGGCCATACCATCCATGCTGCGGCGCGCCAGCCAGCTTCGAAAATCGCGCGGATTCAGGCGCAAAAGATCCCTAAGCGTCGGTGTTTCACCGAGATGATCCTTGATGAAACCCAGAAAGGCATAAAGATCGGCCAGATAGTTGTCGGTTGTGTGGTTGGACGCGCGACGCTCATTGGCAAGCCAGCCACGCCAGTCGGCAATGGCGTCGCGCACATCCTGTGGCAGGGTGATGGCGGTCAGACCGTTTGGGTCAGCCATCGACGCACACCAAACTCGATAACGGATGCCAGGAACATGATCAGATCATTGGCCTGTGCCGGGCTGAAATAATCCGGTTCCTTGACGCCAAAGGCAACAAGCCCGACCGGATCGCCATAAAATGGTGCCAGGCGCACAATTGCCGCAGACCGGATTTCAGATGCCTTCGGGCCAAAAATCGCTTCGTCACCGGCATCATCTGGCAACAGCCAGACATCGTGCTCGTCGCCCAGAACCTGATCAACCGCACCGACAACAAGGCGGCGCACCCGGCCATCACAACTTGGGACCGGGGCCTCTTTGCATTCTTCAAAGCACAGCGCAATCGCATCAAGATCAAGAAGCTCTGGCACTAGGTCCTGAAGCGCTTCGACAAAGGTTTCAAACCCGCGCGCATTCAAAAGTGCCAGAACCGCACGGTGAATGCGGCTTTGGGTTTCGAGATTGGATTTGGAAATATTGATCAGTTCGCTGGTCGCACCGCGCAGCTTTTCACGTTCATCGCGCAGGCGAGCAACGACATATTGCTGCATGTCGGCAACGCCATTGCCCAGTTCGCGCATCGGCAAATCAAGACTTTCAAGCAAGTCCGGGCGCGTAGTGAAGAATTCAGGATGTTCGGCAAGGTAGTCCGCCACATCGTCGGCGCGCAAAGCTGTCTTTTCCATCGGTTCCGGCTTGAAAAGTGAGAAACAAAAAACCCGGCTGCCACAATGCGGGCTGCCGGGTTAAATGCATGTTAAAAACCACGCGCGATGCGGGTTTTTATATGTCTGTCGCGATCAGCGATCCAAAATCAGAGGATCGACTGGCCGGTTTTTTCCCAATCGGCGAGGAAGGCTTCAAGGCCCTTATCGGTCAGCGGGTGTTTGGTCAGCTGGCCCAGAACCTGCGGCGGGATGGTGACGACGTCAGCACCGAGACGGGCCGAGTCGACAACATGCTGCGGGCCACGTGCCGATGCCACGAGGACTTCGGTGGTCCAGTTCGGGTAGTTGCCATAGACATCAACGATGTCAGCAATCAGCTGCATACCATCCGAGGAAATGTCATCCAGACGGCCAACGAACGGCGAAACATAGGTCGCACCTGCTTTGGCAGCCAGAATAGCCTGACCAACCGAGAAGCAAAGCGTTACGTTGGTCTGAATGCCTTCATCGGTGAAGGTACGGCAAGCCTTGAGGCCATCAGCAGTCAGCGGCAGCTTGACGACGACATTGTCGGCGATTTTGGCAAGCTTGCGGCCTTCGGCAACCATGGTTTCGTAGTCGGTCGCAGCAACTTCTGCGCTGACCGGACCGTCAACAACTTCACAAATTTCCTTGATCAGTTCGAGAAACGGTCGGCCAGACTTTGCTACCAGCGAGGGGTTGGTGGTGACACCGTCCACGAGGCCGGACATGGCCAGTTCGCGGATTGCGTCGATGTCAGCGGTATCGATGAAAAACTTCATTGGAATTCCTGTTTAGGACCTGTTGTTCAATGATGCGGTTAGCTGCTAGGTTCTGGATCATCTGATGACGGAACCAGATCCTTGCTGTGGGACCGTTTGTTTCTGTGCCCATATGTCTGGCGTTCCTGAAACGGCTCGGTCTGATGGGCAACCTCACGGGGTTTATAATATATGCGTGCCGCAAAGGCCACCTCTGGAAATTTGTTTGCGAATGATCCGGCCTTTGAGGTAACCGCCCAGACCGTGAGCGTTCTGCCGCCGCTGCCTTTGGCAGGTCCTTATGACTATCTGGTGCCCGAAGGCGTTTCTGTTGCACCCGGCGATTTCGTTGAAATTCCCCTCGGCCGTCAAACCCAGCGCGGTGTCGTCTGGGGCGATGCCAAGGGCGATGTTGACCCCGCCAAGCTGCGTGAAATTTTCGGTGTTTTGCCAACCCCGCCGATGGCCGATGTCACCCGCAAGTTCATTGATTGGGTATCGGCCTATACCATGGCGCCGCAAGGGGCTGTGTTGCGTATGGCCATGAGCGTGCCCGACGCGCTTGAGGCCCCCAAACCGATCTTTCGATTTACCCTTAATCCGGAATTTGACGCTACATCTCTGCGCATGACGCCGCCGCGCAAACGCGTTCTGGCGTTTCTGGGGGATCATCCGCCGATGGAGCAGGGCGATATCCTGCGCGAAACCGGTGCCGGGGCGAGTGTGATCAAGGGATTGGTCGAAGCTGGCGCTGTGCAGCGCCTGATGGTCACCCCGCCATCGCCGTTTGAAGCACCTGATCTTGATATTCCGCGACCGGACTTGTCGCCCGAACAGAACGAAGCCGCAGACGCCCTGTGCGCGCGCCTTGATGATGGGGGCTTTTCCTGCACGCTTCTGGATGGTGTGACCGGGTCGGGCAAGACCGAAGTTTATTTTGAACCGGTCCGTGCCGCCCTGGCACAGGGCAAGCAGGTTGTGGTCCTGTTGCCGGAAATCGCACTTTCGGCCCAGTGGCTTCAACGTTTCCGCGACCGGTTCGGTGTCGAACCCGCCCTTTGGCATTCCGAAGTCGGGCAGGCCAGGCGTCGTGATACCTGGCGGGCGGTGGCCGATGGATCAGCCAAGCTGGTTGTCGGGGCCAGGTCAGCCCTTTTCCTGCCCTATCATGACCTTGGCTTGATCGTGGTCGACGAGGAACACGAACACGCCTTCAAGCAGGAAGATGGCGTGATGTATCATGCCCGCGACATGGCGGTAACACGTGCGCATCTCGGCAACATTCCCATCGTGCTGGCGTCTGCGACCCCATCGCTTGAAACCCTGGCCAATGTTGAAGCCGGGCGCTATCAGCATGTTCAACTTGGCAGTCGTCATGGTGTCGCGGTGTTGCCAAGTGTCGAGATCATCGATATCCGTCAGGACAAACCCCAACGCAATCGCTGGATCACGCCGACGCTGAAAAAACGGTTGGCAGAAACCTTTGCCAATGGCGAACAGGCGATGCTGTTTTTGAACCGCCGGGGCTATGCACCGCTTACCCTGTGTCGGGCCTGTGGTCATCGGTTCCAGTGCCCGAACTGCACAGCCTGGCTGGTCGAACATCGGGCGTGGGGCAAATTGCAATGCCATCATTGCGGCTATCAGGCCAAGGCCCCGGATGCCTGCCCGTCCTGCGGGGCGGAGGGCAAACTGGCCCCCTGCGGTCCGGGGGTGGAACGCCTGTATGAAGAGGCGGTTGAGACTTTTCCCGATATCCGGGTCGAGGTCGCGACATCCGATAACATCATGGGGCCCAAGGCCGCGGCACAGCTGATTGATCGCGTGCATAATCACGAAGTCGATCTTCTGATCGGCACCCAGATTTTGGCCAAGGGCTATCACTTCCCGATGCTGACGCTTGTGGGGGTGGTTGACGCCGATCTAGGTTTGGCTGGCGGCGATTTACGTGCGGCTGAACGCAGCTATCAATTGCTGACCCAGGTGGCTGGCCGTGCGGGCCGTGGTGATCGCCCCGGTACGGTGATGCTGCAAACAGCTGATCCAGCCAACCGCGTGATCAAGGCAATTGCCGCTGGTGATCGTGATGCCTTTAACGAGGTGGAGCTATCGCAGCGCATGACCCATGGCATGCCGCCACACGGTCGGCTGGCCGCCCTTATTATAAGCGGTAAAAAGGAGAGTGAAGTTGATGAGGCCGCCTGGCGGATTGGCCGGGTCGCGCCGCGCGGTGATGGCCTGATGGTTCTGGGCCCGGCACCCGCACCTTTGTCGCTTTTGCGCGGGCGTTATCGTCGGCGCTTCATGATCCGGGCCGACAAATCGGTCAAGATGCAAGCCCTGATCCATGACTGGCTCTCAAAGGTCAAAACACCGGGCAGTGTGCGCGTGCAGGTCGATATCGACCCCTACAGCTTTATGTGAGTCGCGATTGCTTCGCGTCGTGTCGCTTATTGCGAATATTGCGACTGCCACCAGTCATACCCGTCCGGTCCAAGGTATCGTTCAAAGATACGAAGCAACCGGCCGTCATCGCGCATTTCGCGGATGATTTCGTCATACCGGCTCAGGAATGCTTCCTTGTCGGGATAATCGGACGCCTTTGAGAACACATTATAATAGGGCGCACGACGCAGTGGTGGATACAGAAAGGCGATCTTGTTGCGATAGCGATTCTGCAGGCTGTCATAAATGGTGTTGAGGTAATTGACCGGTACCGCGTCAAAGCGGTTTTGCAGCAACATCGGGATCAGAAGGTCACTGCGGGCCACTGTCTGGATATCAAGACCGGAATTCCAGAAGGCGCTGGTATAGGAATAGTCGGCCGCCGCCCCGATCCGAACCCGTGCGAGATCGGAAAACTCCTCGAACCGGATTTTTTCTTTGTCCTTGGCCCGGATTGCAAATCGCCAATCCAGCAGCAGATGCGCCTCATTGGGATATAGCAGGAATTCAGCGCGCTCGTCATTCATCGAAAGCGTCAGGACGATGTCCGATTGGCCGTTGCGGGCGTTATGCAGCAAACGGCTGCCATTATCGACAAAACGGAACACATAATCCCGGATTCCCATAGTGCGCAGCACCTCGGTCATGATGTCGATATCAATCCCCATGGGGTCTTCATGGCCAACCCATTTCAGCGGGGCTTCTTCTAGACCCTCGATAACAAGGGTGCGGGCCGAAGGGCTTTTCCACGATAACAGGATCAGGCACACTGCTGCACAAAGGCAAATTCCCAGTTCAAGGAAGCTTTGTTTTCGTGCCGTTGGCGTCTTCATTGTCGTTCCTGTTGTCCTGAAAACGGCGCAGGTGCATCTGCTGTCATATTATATTTAAGGAGTTAATTTGATAATGCTTTGTGAAAGTAATAACGAATCATCTGAAAATCAGCGCAGCATGTGCGATTGGGCAGAGCAGACATTTGGCCCGGTCAGTGATCCGGCGTCACTCGTAGACCGGGCCCTTCTGGAAATGCACGAACTTGGTGACGCGGTTCAGGATCGCGACATCAGCGAGATCGGCAAAGAGGCCGCCGATGTTCTGATTTTGCTGTATCGTCTTGCTGATCAGTTCGACCTCGATCTTGATCAAGAAGTTCAGGCCAAGATGGCGATCAATCGGTCAAGAACCTGGGTGTCAAAGGGTGATGGCACAGGATCACATGTCTGAAACCATCGATGTCACTTGACTTATTGTGACGATACCTCTCGATGATCCGGCCTCCAGATGGTTCTGCTGGGCCACCTCAAGTCTCGGTCAGGTGTGAAGTTGGTTACAGTTTCGACCGGTTTATCCCGATAATTGCCGCCACGATAAAAACCAACTCTGTGCAATTCGGGGATTCGTCGGCTGAATCAGGATTTCATTAACCTTGCGGGCCCATCCCCAACCATAGGCATCTTATTAAATAGTTGTAAGCCTGCCTTAAAAATGGGCGATTTCGGGGTGTTTTGGCCGAACTTTGCCAAAGAATGGAAAAGAGGGCGCAATTGCGCTTGCGCGGGGGTTGCCCACTCAAAGGACATGTGATACCAAACGCTCGCTTCCCGGAAGGAAACCCTTTCGGGGGATCATTTTTTTATACGTATCCGAGTCGTTCTCATAACCAGAATTGAGGGCTTTCACCGGTGTCCCAAAATACTGCCGCGACCGGGCTCCAAGGGCGCTACGCCACAGCACTATTTGACTTGGCCAACTCGGCCAACCAGCTTGATGCTGTCAAAAGCGATCTTGAATTGCTCGACCAGGCCATCGCAACCAGCGATGACCTCCGGAATGTACTCCGCAGTCCCGTGATTTCCCGGGACGTGCAGGCCAAGGCGATGGCGGCTCTTCTGGACAAGCTTGGCGTTTCCGAGTTGACCAAGAAGACCGTAGGGCTTCTGTCTCAGAAGCGTCGTCTGTTTGCCCTGCCGGATGTCATTGATTCCTACCTTTCCATGCTCTCGGCTCACAAGGGCGAAGTTACCGCACAGGTGACCTCGGCTTCCGAGCTGAAAAAAGAGCAAATCGAAGCCGTTACCGGCGCTCTCAAAGAAGTTGTCGGCGCCACTGTAAAAGTGGACCTTAAAGTTGATCCGGCTGTTCTTGGCGGTCTTGTCGTCAAGGTCGGTTCCCGGGTTTTTGATGCCTCGCTTCGTACTAAACTGCAGAAGCTCGAGCTCGCTATGAAAGGGGTTGCGTGATGGAAATCCGCGCCGCGGAAATCTCCGCTATTCTTAAGGATCAGATTGCCAATTTTGGTGCTGAAGCCGAAGTTGCCGAAGTCGGTCAGGTTCTGTCTGTCGGTGACGGTATTGCCCGTGTTTACGGTCTGGACAACGTCCAGGCTGGTGAACTCGTTGACTTCCCGGGTGGCATTAAGGGCATGGCCCTTAACCTCGAAGAAGACAACGTTGGTGTCGTGATCTTCGGTTCTGACCGTTCGATCAAGGAAGGTGACCAGGTTAAACGTACTGGCGCCATCGTTGACGTTCCGGTTGGTAAAGAACTTCTCGGTCGCGTTGTTGACGGTCTGGGTAACCCGATCGACGGCAAAGGCGAACTGGGTGCAAAAGAACGCCGCCTTGCTGACGTCAAGGCACCGGGCATCATCCCGCGTAAATCGGTTCACGAGCCGGTACAGACCGGTATCAAGTCGATTGACTCGCTGATCCCGATTGGCCGTGGCCAGCGTGAGCTGATCATTGGTGACCGTCAGACCGGTAAAACCGCCATCATCGTTGACACCATTCTGAACCAGAAGCCGGTGAACGATGCAGCGAAATCCGACAGCGACAAGATGTTCTCCATCTATGTTGCAGTTGGTCAGAAACGTTCGACCGTTGCACAGGTTGTTAAGGTCCTTGAAGAGCGCGGCGCGATGGAAAACACCATCATTGTTGCTGCGACCGCATCCGACCCGGCACCGATGCAGTTCATCGCACCGTTCGTTGCTTGCGCAATGGGTGAGTACTTCCGTGACAACGGCATGCACGCAACCATCTTCTATGATGATCTGTCCAAGCAGGCTGTTGCTTATCGTCAGATGTCGCTGCTGCTTCGCCGCCCGCCGGGACGTGAAGCATTCCCGGGTGACGTCTTCTATCTGCACTCCCGTCTGCTGGAACGTGCGGCAAAGATGAATGACGAAAACGGCGCTGGCTCGCTGACCGCACTTCCGGTTATTGAAACCCAGGGTAACGACGTTTCGGCGTTTATTCCGACCAACGTGATCTCGATCACCGACGGTCAGATCTTCCTTGAAACCGACCTGTTCTACAAAGGCGTACGCCCGGCTGTGAACGTTGGTCTGTCGGTTTCGCGTGTTGGTTCGTCCGCACAGATCAAAGCGATGAAGCAGGTTGCTGGCTCGATCAAGCTGGAACTCGCTCAGTATCGTGAGATGGAAGCATTCGCACAGTTCGCATCGGATCTTGATCCGGCAACCCAGAAACTTCTGGCCCGTGGCGCACGTCTGACCGAGCTGCTCAAGCAGCCGCAGTACTCGCCGCTCAAGGTCGAAGAGCAGGTTGTTGTGATCTACGCTGGTGTTAAAGGCTATCTCGACAGCATTCCGGTGAACAAGGTTCGCGCCTTCGAAGAACAGTACCTGTCCGAAATTCGTTCGGCTGGCGCTGATATCCTCGATGCGATCCGCACCGAGAAAGTTCTGTCCGATGACAGCGAAGCCAAGCTTAAAGCGTTCCTCGACAAGTTCGCGAAAACCTTCGCGTAAGACTGAAACTTAGGCGAAGGAGGAAACGCAATGGCTAGTTTGAAGGATCTGCGCTCGCGCATTGCCAGCGTCAAATCGACGAGGAAGATTACCTCGGCGATGAAGATGGTGGCAGCCTCCAAGCTCCGTCGTGCACAGGATGCAGCGGAAGCAGCCCGTCCCTATGCTGAACGCATGGGGACGATGCTGGGCCGTCTTGCAACTGCCGTCGGCAGCAATGAAGGGGCGCCAAAGCTTCTGGCCGGTACCGGTAAGGATGATGTGCATCTGCTCGTCGTCTTCACCGCGGACCGTGGCCTTTGCGGTGGTTTTAACGCATCGATCGTCAAAGCAACCCGTCTGAAAGCCAAAGCCTTGCAGGCTGAAGGCAAGACGGTGAAGCTGATCTGTGTTGGCCGCAAGGGTGCAGATGCGCTCAAGCGTGAATTTGGTGACAATATTGTCGCCCGGTATACTGGCATCGAGGGCAAGAAGGGGATTGATTTCTCTTCGGCAACCGAGGTGGCAGACAAGGTTCTGGCGCTTTACGACGAAGGCGAATTCGACGTCTGCACGATCTTCTACAACAAGTTCGTGTCCGCGATTTCGCAGGTGGCAACCGCTCAGCAGCTGATCCCGTTCACGGGTGAAGAAGCAGACGAGCAGGAAGAAGCAACTGGTTCTTCTGCGGTTTATGAATACGAACCGTCCGAAGAAGCCATTCTGGCTGATTTGCTGCCGCGTAACGTTGGCGTCCAGATTTTCGGTGCAATGCTTGAAAGCAGCGCATCTGAACACGGTGCGCGTATGTCCGCGATGGATAACGCAACCCGCAATGCCGGCGATATGATCGACCGACTGAGCATCCAGTACAACCGCTCACGTCAGGCTCAGATCACCAATGAACTGATTGAAATCATTTCCGGCGCCGAGGCTTTGTAAGCGGGTCGCAGGAAGTTAACGGATAGCTTTGTCCGAGCAGGAGACAATAACTATGGCGAACAAGAAGGCGGGGAAAATTTCCCAGGTAATGGGCGCCGTCGTCGACGTTAAATTCGACGGCGATCTGCCTCCCATTCTGAATGCGCTGCATGTTGACAACAACGGTCAGCGTCTGGTTCTTGAAGTTGCACAGCACCTTGGTGAAAATGCGGTCCGTACGATCGCAATGGACACCACCGAAGGTCTGCAGCGCGGTCAGGAAGTCACCGACACCGGTGATGCGATCTCGGTTCCGGTTGGTCCGGAAACCCTTGGTCGTATTCTGAACGTTATCGGTGAGCCGGTTGACGAACGTGGTCCGGTTAATGCAGCCAAGACCTCTCCGATCCACCGTGAAGCACCTGACTTCATCGACCAGTCCACCGAAACCGAAATCCTTGTGACCGGCATTAAGGTTATCGACCTTATCGCGCCGTACACCAAGGGTGGTAAAATTGGTCTGTTCGGCGGTGCGGGCGTTGGTAAAACCGTCCTTATCATGGAACTGATCAACAACGTGGCAAAAGGCCACGGTGGTTACTCGGTCTTTGCGGGTGTTGGTGAACGTACCCGTGAAGGTAACGACCTCTATCACGAGATGATGGAATCGGGCGTTATTAACCCGGAAGGCGAATCCAAAGCTGCACTGGTCTATGGCCAGATGAACGAACCCCCGGGAGCACGTGCACGTGTTGCTCTGACCGGTCTGACCCTTGCGGAATACTTCCGTGATGAAGAAGGTCAGGACGTTCTGTTCTTCGTTGATAACATCTTCCGCTTTACCCAGGCTGGTTCGGAAGTGTCGGCACTTCTCGGTCGTATCCCGTCTGCTGTGGGTTATCAGCCGACGCTGGCAACCGACATGGGTGCGCTGCAGGAACGTATTACCTCGACCAAAAAAGGTTCCATTACCTCGGTTCAGGCAATTTACGTCCCGGCCGATGACTTGACTGACCCGGCACCGGCAACCTCGTTTGCCCACCTTGACGCAACCACCACGCTGAACCGTCAGATTGCCGAGCTCGGCATCTACCCGGCAGTTGACCCGCTCGACTCCACTTCGCGTGCTTTGGATCCGGGCGTCATTGGTCAGGAACACTACGAGACCGCGCGTGAAGTTCAGCGTGTTCTTCAGACCTACAAAGGTCTGCAGGACATCATCGCCATCCTCGGCATGGACGAGCTTTCGGAAGAAGACAAACTGGTTGTGGCACGTGCCCGTAAGATCCAGCGTTTCCTTTCGCAGCCGTTCCACGTTGCAGAAGTCTTCACCGGTACTCCGGGCGTGTTCGTTCAGCTCGAAGACACCATCAAGGCTTTCAAAGCGATCTGCGCTGGTGAATATGACCACATGCCGGAACAGGCATTCTACATGGTCGGCACCATCGAAGAAGCCATCGAAAAAGCCAAGAAGATGGCCGAAGCTGCCTAAGGCAGCTTTGGTCCCCCTCCGGCTAAGGAGCGAGGATTGTCATGACTGATACGACTGTACTGGAACTAGTTTCACCGTCTGCCCTGCTCAAATCCGAGCCGGTCGAGATGGTCGTTGTTCCGGGCACGGACGGGAATTTTGGTGTTCTGCCCAAGCATGCGCCGATGATCTCGACCATTCGTCCGGGTGTCATCGACATCTATGCAGGTGGTAAGGTTTCCGAACGTATCTTCGTTGCTGGTGGTGTTGCCGAGGTTAATCCCGAGCGTTGCACCATTCTGGCAGAAGAAGCGGTTCCGGTTTCCGATTTGAAAGCTGACGAAGCACAGGCCCGTCTTGAAGAGGCTCAGGCCGCTCTCAAGTCTGCCGAGACTGCACACGACAAAGCCAATGCCGAGCGCGCGCTCGACATTGCTCGTGCACAGATCCAGGCCCTGAGCAACTAAGCCTGCTTTCAGAAAATCATTTAAAAAAGGCCGTCCTGATGGGGCGGCCTTTTTTTGTTATCTAACGTGGTTTTTGATCGTCTTGGAACTTCCGGGTGGCCTAACTGCGCCAACCCGTCTGCGCGCGCAAACTTGCGGCCTGCAAAATCCAGCCACCCCCAAACCCAAGCACCACGATCGCGCCAAATGCGGTTGCGATCATCGCTCCGGCGATTATTGCGACCTGCGCCAGATCAATGGTGCCGATGGCCTGTGCGGCGATAATTGCAATTCCGCTGCCTGCCATCAGCCCGACCAGTCCAATGATCGCAACCATCAGTCCGGTTTCAAGCGCCCCCGTTTGGCTGATTTGACGCGGCCGAATACCAAGGGCGCGCAGCATGGCTAGTGTCTCTGTCTGGCGCTGGCGCAGCGCAATCAGCCCGCAAATAATCACCAGAACCGCGCCAAGGGTCGCAAGTGCCGTGATCGCGAACAGCCCCGCCACCACGCTGTCAAACAAGCGGGTCAGTTTTGCCAGAACGTCGTTAACGAAAATCACCGGGATGTTGCGATAAATCTCAAGCATCGGGGCCATTGATGCCCTTGCATCCATCGTATCGTTAAGCTGCACAGCACTGATCACCCCATGGTCAAAGGCCGGCGACATTGGCGACAGCACAATCGGGAAATCAAGGTCAAGCCGTGTCCAGTCAATCTGACGCAGATTGGCAATGCGGACGTTATGGGGCTTTCCCATGATATTGACCGTCAGGCTGTCCCCGACAGCCGCACCGATTGCCTGTGCGACACCGGCGTCGATGGATGCCAGACCTTCGTTAACGCTCTCTGGCGGCCACCACTGGCCATCTGTAAGCGTGCTTTGGCTCATGTTTGCTGTCGGACGATCCGTCCATGACATGCCCCGGTCGCCGCGCAGGAACCAATGATAGCGCCGTGGTACTTGGGCCTGCGTCAATGGCACGCCGTTCAGATGCGTGACACGACCGTGCAGAAACGGCATCTGGGTGACGCTTTGAACACCATCAGCACGCAGGACATCTGCCTGAAAGGCCTCTTGTGCGGTTGGCGGGATATCGAAAAACAACACATCCGGGGTCTGGGACGGCAAGACCGATTTCAAATGCTGACCCGCCAAGATACCAAACAGCATAACCGCGGTCAGACATGCCATCGCCAGACCAAAGGACGCGGTAATGGTCACGGTCGGCGCAGAGGGCCGCGCGATATTGCGTAATGCCAGACGAAGGGTTGGGGAAAGGTGATGTCGTGTTGATAACCTTCCTGCGATGGCCCGGATTATCCGCCCGAGACCGACAAAAAGAACCTGGCACCCGACAAGAACCGCCAACAAGACAAGCGAAAACCAGCCAAGGTCAATCAGGGCACTGGCAATGCCAAGCAAGCTGCATGCAATGACGGCCTTTATGATCATGAGCTTGGTCGAACGGCTTTTTAACGTGCCCTGCGTTTCACGGTGATCCTGATGGCGAAACAGGCAAGCCGGCGAAGCTTCACTGGCATGGCGGATCGGGTTGATAGAGACAAGGGCAACAAAGCCGAAAACAAAGCCCGTAATCAGCGGGCCATTCTCAAAAGTTGGCCGTACTTCAAAACCAAACATTTCGGCGAACAACGGGCCAAGCACCGCGCCCGCGATTACAGTCAAAACAACCGCAATCAGGATGGCGAAGCCAGTAATAAGTCCCATTTGCCAGATAATGCTGGTGGCAACTTCCTGTGGCCGGGCGCCCAGACTGCGCAGGGTCGCAAAGCGGGGACGTCGCGTGGCAAGGTCGGCTGTCAGGGCATTTCGAATGGCACTTGTCGCGATGGCAAAGATCGCAATTCCCATCAGGCTGACGAAGGCGGACGCGAAATCCCCAATGCGTTCAAGCCCGGGGACGCCGTCCGCCGCACTGACAATCCGCCATCCGCTATCTGGAAATCGGTCCTCGATGGCGGCAATAATCTGATCCGGCGATCGCGTGTTATCAAGTGGCAGTTTTATCCGCAAATACCAGTAAACCTGCTTGCCTGGTGCCAAAAGTGGGCTGTTGCGATACGCATCCAACCCGACAATCACGCGCGGACCAAGTGAGAACAACCTGAATTTGCGTTCGGGTTCGGCGGCGATGCGCGCGCGGATCTGATAGGGCTGCCCCCCAAGATAAAGGGTATCGCCAACCCTGTACCCGCCGTCTTCAACCAGTTCGGGGCCAACAACAATACCGGGTGTGCCATCGCGGGTGCCAAGGGCTTCCGAAAGCGGAATGTCTGGCGACAGTGCCAGATTGCCAAAAAGCGGATAGGGGGCATCAACCGCCTTCAGTTCGGAAAGCACGGCCGGTTGATTATCGGATGGCTGGGCCATCACCCTTTGTTCGATTGTCAGGCTGAGGGTGCCAAGCGTTTCAAGAAAGGCAATTTCATCAATCGTCGGTGCCCGGTGAAACAGACGCAGCGAGATATCCCCGCCGATGGTCTGTTGTGCGGACTGACGCAACCCATCGCGAACCGACTGGGTCAGACTGACGGTCAGGACCAGAATGGTTGCGGCAAACACAAGGGTGGCAAACAGGGTAATAATGCCGATACCGGGCTTGCGCAATTCACGCAGCGCAATCCTAAGGCTGGTCGGGATGGACTGGGATGTCAAAAGCAGAGATGTCGGGCGGCGCACGGCAGTCTCTCTCTGGCAGGGGGTTACGGCGTGGGGGTCAACGCCAGTCCCAGCCAGAAGGATTCGATCATTTTCATCAGCTCGATGAATTCTGTCACATCAACCGGCTTGCGCAAATAACAGTTTGCCCCGGCGGCATAGCACAGATCGACATCATGCTCGGCACCGGATGTTGTCAGAACGATTACCGGAATGGATGCGCAATTGGGATCATTGCGGATATCGCGCAACATTTCGCGGCCATCCTTGCGCGGCATGTTGAGGTCCAGAAGAATCAGGCGTGGGCGCGGTGAATTGCGATACGGACCATCTTGCTGCAAAAACTGCAGTGCGGTCATCGCATCCTTTACGTGATGCAATTCAACCGGTTGTTTGAATTCCCGAAGTGCTTCGCGCACCAGGCGCGCATCACCAGGATTATCTTCAATCAACAACAGGTTGTTTATTGAACCGTTCTTTTGATCCGGCATGCTGATCCGCTATCCTTAGGGATGAGCTTTTGGTGCGCATGGTCATCCCTGATCTTTTGTTTTGTGAGCCTGTCAATATATTGATCCTAAAGAAAAAGATGGCCCCCACCATCGAAAGGTATTCTTTGGAATCAAATATATGATGTATTTCTTATCTATCCTTAAGTCTTAATTTCATACCTCAGCACGAAGTTCAATTCAATAAGACTTCAGTAAAGTTGCAGATATTATCCGACTGTATGGGATATAATGGTTCAAAAGTGCAGGGAAAAGAGTTTCTGCAAAACAATTTTTATCGGCAATATCACCGATAAATGCCTGCTCAGTTCGCCGAGATGCCGATTTCTTGTGCCAGCGAGTCGAATCGGGCAATCAACTCTGGCTGGTCGGCAAACACCGAGCTGGCCTTCTCGAACGCCGCCTTGGCATCGTCTTCCCGGCCCAGCACCATATAGGCCTGCATCAGGCGGGCCCACCCCTCGGGATTGTTCGGCTCGGCCTCCAGCCGTTCGGCCAATCCATTGACCATCGACATGATCATTTGCTGCTGCTCTTCAGGTGTCATTTCCTGCGCGGCGGCGATATCTTCCTGACTTGGGCCGGGGGACGTGTTTTCGGCAAGGTTCAGGCGTCCTTCAATGTCTATCCCTTGGGCCAGGGCGGCTTCGTTGATCCGGCCAACCACCATCGGCAACCACGGGGCATCGTCCGGTGCCCCATTGGCAAGCGCGATCCAGCGATCAACCGCAGCACCGACATTGCCTTCCTGTGCGTCGGCAAGGCCAAGATAAAACTGGATGCGCGGATCGGTACTGTCGGTTTTTTCGGCTTCGCGCAGCACGCCACGGACGGTTGTATTGATTTGGCCGTTATTGCTGCGGATCAGGCTTTCGGCATACATGGCCAGATAATCACCGTCACGTCCCGACCGCTTGACGGTTTCAAGAAACGCGGTTTGCGCTTCTTCCGGGCGGCCAAGAGCCATCAGGCTGGCACCCAGCAATTCCCACGCCCGCAGATCATCTGGATTTTCCAGAAGCCTTTGCGACAGGTCGCTGACAGCACGATTAAGTACCGACTGGCGGTCTTCATCCGCCGTCTGGGCTATCCTCACGGCATTGATTTCATCGGTGCGGCTGGTGATCGGGCGGTCTGGCATGGTCGGATTGCCAAGATCAAGATAAAGCCCGAACCCACCAGCAATGAACAGCACAATAAAACCGGCGGCAATGGCCCGGACGGGCTTGTTTGCCAATGTCTGCTGGATGGTGTCAGTGGGCTGTTGCTTTTTAATGCGCTGATCGGCTGCCAGAATACGACGCTGCACTTCGATGCGCGCCGCATCGGCTTGTTCTGCGCTTAGAACCCCGCGCGCAATATCACGGTCAATCTCGGAAAGCTGATCACGATAAACCGCCAGGTCGCGTGAAAGTTCGTTTTCCGGGCTGCCATCCCCAAGCTCTGATGCGGACGACGCATCGCTTGCCTCATCCGATCCAGCTGTACGGTCACCGCCAAAAATCGGCCACAGAATGAACCCCACAAGCAGCAGGGTAATCGCGCCAAGAACAATCCAGATGGTCATTATTTAGGTATCCTGTCCTTGGCTTATTCTGCGGGCACTGCTTTGGCGGCAGTTTTGTGGGAACGGGCCGGTGCCCCGATGCGATAACGACGATCCGAAAGCGACATCAATCCGCCAAACACCATGACAAGCCCGCCAAACCACATCCATGGGATCAGCGGTTTGACATAAAACCGCGTGATCCATTTGCCGCTTTCATCCTGATCGCCGATCACGGCATAGATATCGCCGGTGAAGCTTGATTGAATGCCGGCCTCTGTCGTTGGCATGCCTTCGACCGTATAGACGCGTTTTTCCGGTGTCAGGACAACAGTGCGTTCGCCCGGTGTGGTGATGGTAATTTCCGCTTCGCGGGCAGCATAGTTCGGGCCCTGATATTCACGGATACCAGACAGGATAAAGGTATGCCCGGCAAGTTCGGTGCTTTCGCCAACGGCAAGTGACTGAACGGCTTCTTCGGTCCAGGCCTGCGATCCGGTGATACCCGCCACCACGATTGCCACACCTGCATGGGCCAGCATCGTCCCGTGGGCCGAGCGCGGCAGATTGCGCATGCGGCGCAGGCTGGTGCCAATTGGCTCGCGGAACAATTTAATCCGGCCCGACCATTCAAGGATCGATCCGACAAACAGCCAGGCTGCAAGCCCCATCCCAAACAGGGCAAAGGCCGGACCACCCGAAAGCCAAAGTGTCACCAGCACGACAACGGCGGCAACCGCAAGGGCGATCTTGAGCTTGTTAAACACGCCGAGAAGGTCGGCACGTTTCCACGGCATCAACGGCCCAAAGGCCATCGCGACAATCACCGGCGTGATGATCGGAACGAAGGTCGCATTAAAGAACGGTGCACCGACCGAGATTTTTTCGCCAGTCAGGGTTTCAAGCAACAGCGGATAAAGCGTGCCGAGCAACACCATGGCGGCGGCAATCGACAAAAGGACATTATTAAAAATAAGCGCCCCTTCACGCGAGATCGGCTGAAACAGCCCGCCACCCTTCAATGTCGGTGCCCGCCAGGCATAAAGTGTCAGCGACCCGCCAACGGCAATAAACAGCAGAAACAGGATAAACACCCCGCGCGTCGGATCGGTGGCAAAGGCATGCACCGATGTCAGCGCGCCCGACCGCACAAGGAACGTCCCCAGAAGCGAGAAGGAAAACGCCAGGATCGCCAGAAAAATGGTCCAGCTTTTAAGCGCGTCACGCTTTTCCACCACGATGGCCGAATGCAAAAGCGCGGTTCCCGCAAGCCACGGCATGAAGGATGCGTTTTCGACCGGGTCCCAGAACCACCAGCCACCCCAGCCAAGCTCGTAATAGGCCCACCAGGAACCAAGCCCAATGCCAGCGGTCAAAAAGACCCAGGCTGCCAGCGTCCACGGCCGGACCCAACGCGCCCAGGCCGGATCAACCCGGCCTTCAATAAGGGCTGCGACCGCAAAGGCAAAGGCGACTGAAAACCCGACATAGCCGAGATAAAGGAACGGCGGATGAATGGCGATGCCCGGGTCCTGCAACAGCGGGTTCATGCCTTCCCCGTCAAGCGGCGGGTTCAAGACGCGCTCAAACGGGTTCGAGGTCAGAACAATAAACAGGATAAAGCCAGCCCCTATCAGCCCCATCACACCCAAAACGCGCGCAAGCAGGGTCGGCGGAAGATTGCGGCCAAATGCCGCAACCGCGCCGCCAAACAGGGTCAGGATCAGCACCCAAAGCAGCATCGATCCTTCGTGATTGGCCCAAACGCCGGTGATCTTGTAGATCATCGGTTTGGAGGTGTGGCTGTTAGCCAGAACGTTAAGGACCGAGAAATCAGAGCTGACATAGGCATAGGTCAGCGCAAGAAAACTTGCCGCGACCAGTGCAAAGCATGCCAAAGCCAACCGTGGTGCGACGGCCAGAAGTGCGGCGTCACGCCGCGATGCCGCCAGAAACGGTACGGTGGATTGGGCAACTGCCATCACCAATGACAGTATCAGCGCGTAATGTCCGATCTCTACAATCATATTATCGTTTCTCGTCCCTAGCAGGCTTTACAGTATCAATTATGTGCCCGGATGCGACATATAATCCCTTTAAAAAGGCTTGGAAACCTTGCGGAATATCAAATATGCGCTATTTGCTGCCCTAGGACGGGCGAAAATATGGCAATAGACATTACATATTGTACGCAAACAGGCTATAAAACGGTGGTCAGTAAGCGTATTGGTAGGCCAGAGGTTGACAACTGATGAGTCAATGTCCCGTCATTGACATAGCACAGAAAGAGACTTGGGCGCGTCGTGCAACGACGGCCTCCATTGTCATTGCTGCGACACTGATCCTGATCAAGGCTGTCGGCTGGTTCCTGACCGATTCCGTAAGCCTTCTATCTTCCATGATTGATAGCATGCTTGATGTTGGTACCTCTGTGATCAACTTCATGGCTGTGCGTTCGGCTTGGCGTCCGGCGGATTACGATCACCGGTTTGGCCATGGCAAGGCAGAACCGCTGGCCGGTCTGTTCCAATCGGCCTTCATGATTGGCGCGGCGATCCTGGTTCTGGCCGAGGCGGCATCGCGCATCACCGAACCCATGCCAATTTCCTTTGCCGTCGAAGGCCTTTGGATCATGGGCGTTTCGCTGGTCATGACCATTGGCCTGGTATTGCTTCAGCGCAAGGCGGTGCGGATTTCAGGCTCCGCCGCGGTCGAGGCGGACTCGCTTCATTACAGCAGCGATATCCTGTCCAATCTGGCGGTGATGATTGCGCTGTTTGGCGGGATGTCGGGCCTTGCCTGGGCCGATCCGGCGATTGGCGGGCTGGTTGCGATCTTCCTGCTCTATTCCGCGGTCAAGGTTGGCCGGACCTCGGTCAAGGTTCTGATGGATGCGGAACTGCCCGAATCTGATAGCCAGCGCATCATCGAACTGACGATGAAAAACCCCGATGTCATTGGCATTCACCGTCTGCGGACCCGGTCATCGGGCGTGCATCGCTTTGCCGAGATCGAACTGATCATGGATGGCGGCATGCTGATGCGCGAATCGCACACCATCTGCCATCAGGTGATGGACAGCATCCGTGCGGAATATCCTGATCTCGATATCACCATCCATCCGGAACCGCCCGAAGACATCCACCTTGATGAATTCAGCGGCTATACCGAGGATCCGGAATTCTGGCACACCGGCCGCGCCAAACGTGCTGGCCAACATGACATCCCGGTCAATAACAGTGGCGGCGAAGTGGCTGCCATGGGGCGCTAGGCGCCAGCCGGTTTCGCAGATGACCACAAAAATGGCGGACCCTTTCGGGCCCGCCTTTGTTTTATGCAGTGTTTTTGCAGTTTGCTGTGTTGAAACCTAAAGAACGGTCAACATGCTTGCGACCAGCGGGTGGCGGACGATGTCCTTGTCACGCAGCTGGACACAGGCGACATCCTCGACATTTTCAAGACGTTCGGACATTTCCGAAAGACCCGACATTTCCGGCAGAAGGTCGGTCTGGTCAGGGTCGCCGGTCAGGATCATGGTGGAGTTCCAGCCAAGGCGGGTGACCAGCATCTTAAGCTGTCCGTATGTGCAGTTCTGCGCCTCGTCGATCACCACAAAGGCGTTGTTGAGTGTTCGTCCCCGCATATAGCCGATCGGTGCAATCTCGATCGTGCCATCGGAGATATAAGTCTTAAGTCGCTTGGCCCCCAGACGATCATTGAGCGCATCATAAAGCGGGCGCAGATACGGGGCCATTTTGGCTTCGACGTCGCCTGGCAGGAAGCCGATATTTTCCCCGGCTTCAACCGCCGGGCGGGCCAGAACGATGCGGGCGATATCCCCGTTATCAAGAGCTTCGACAGCCTTGGATACAGCGATATAGGTCTTGCCGGTGCCGGCCGGGCCAAGGGCCATGACCAGATTGTAATTGTCGATGGCATCCATCAGGGCTGCCTGGTTTTCACTTTTCGGGCGGATGTTGCGGCGGTAGCTTTGATCGCGTTGTCCTTTCTGTTCTGTTCCGGTCTGATCCGACCCGCCAAGCGGGTGCCAATCAGCATTGTTTTCATCAAACAGTTCATGAACATTGTTATTAGACTGCTGCGGACGGTTACGACGACGTGCTGCGCGCTTACCCATGACAATCACCTCAACAAAGTGGCCAAAAAAGCAAAACGCGCCATTCCGTTATGGAAAGGCGCGCATTCAATTTTCATCTCGCGATGGAAGTGGCGGTAGGAGTTTCCGCCGGTCACAGCATGTTGCATGTGCGATCCGGGGGGCGAAAATTCTCGGTTTAAGACGCTTTTTCGCGGCACTCGGGAACTCCTCCTGCGGTCCAGTTGTTGACCGTTAATTGGAATCGTACCCCTATATGCAGTGTCTTGTCACGGCTTTTTGCGCGATTAAAGTTTCATGAATTCGCTTTATGAGTCTTTTCAGGTATTTATCCCGCATCTGCGAAGGAAGTTTTTTCCAATCAACCGTGCGTTGGTGTCGCTGAGCGCGATGGCAGGGCGCTACTGATCACCCAGGCGAGCGTTAAAAACGCGATTGATGTCACAAGGCATCCGACCAACCCGCCATAAAGATAGGCCACCCCCGAAAGCACCGTTCCGGTCAAACGCCCGATGGCGTTCGACATATAATAGAATCCGACATTCATCGCGACCTTGTCGCCCTCGGCATAGGCAAGGATCAGGTAGGAATGCAGCGATGAATTGATCGCAAAGACAATCCCGAACACCAGCAACCCACCCAGAACGGCAAGTTCCGGGGCGAAGTTCTGTGTGATGGCGATGGCAATAGCAGCAGACACGGCAATAAGGGCGGCGATCCAGATTTGCGCAGTTCGGCCATCGGGTTCACGGGTTTTTGCACGCAGCATCTTCGGTGCAATGGCCTGAATAAAGCCATATCCGATCACCCAAAGTGCCATGTAACTGCCGACCTCGATATGGCCCCAGCCAAGCTCGGATGCCAGAAATACCGGAAGGCCCACGACAAACCAGATATCGCGCGATCCAAACAAAAACAGCCGGGCGGCAGACAGCACATTGATCTTGCGATCACGCGAAAAGACATCGCGGAATTTCGGCTTCATCGCACCGGCCGGGCCTGCCATCGCAGAGCCGAGCGATATCGCAACCGCCACAAGTGTCAGGGCAAGACCTGCCGCCATCGCCAAAAGCGCACCGGAAAAACCAAGCCAGGACAGCAACGCACCGCCCATGAAAAAGCCCACACCCTTAAGCGCGTTCTTCGATCCGGTCAAAAGCGCCACCCAGCGGAAAAGCGCCCCCTCGGCATGGGCGGGGACCAGAACCTTGATTGCCGACTTGCTCGACATTTTGGTCAGGTCCTTGGCCACCCCCGATGCCGCCTGAAGCCCCATGACATAAGCAACCGAAATCGCCGGAAGCCAATCGGGATTGGTAAAGGATAGGGCGGTCAGCGATGCAATTTGTAATGCCAACCCGGCAAACAGGGTAAAGCGCAATCCGCGTGCCTGCGCCAGCCATCCACCGACCAGATTGGTGACGATGCCTGCCACTTCATACAGGATGAACAAAAGCGCGATTTCAAATGCCGAATAGCCCAGCGCATGAAAGTGCAACAGCACCAACATACGAAGCGCCCCGTCGGTCAACGTAAAGCCCCAATAGGCCCCGGTGACCAGCGCATAGTTGCGGATTGCGGCCGACATTTTTGCTATTTCCCCAACAGGTGTTGCGCGACTTTGGCCGCCAGATCTGCCATCCGGCAGACATATCCCCATTCATTGTCATACCAGGCCAGGATTTTGACCTGCCGCTTGTCGATCACCATGGTCGATCCGGCATCGATGATCGAAGATCGGCTGTCATTAAGGTAATCGGCACTGACCAGCGGGCGTTCTTCATAGCCAAGAATACCGGCAAGATGGGTTTCCGATGCCTCGCGCATCAGCCGATTGACGGTCTCATTATCGGTGTCCTCGGCGACTTCAAACACACAATCGGTCAGCGACGCATTTAGCAACGGGACACGCACGGCAATGCCGTTCAGCTTTCCCTTGAGTTCCGGGTAAATCATCGTGATCGCAGTCGCCGACCCGGTGCTGGTCGGGATCAGCGATTGCAGGCAGGACCGCGCCCGGCGCAAATCCTTGTGCGGCAAATCGACAATTGTCTGGGTGTTGGTCACATCATGAATGGTGGTGATCGATCCATGCACGATACCAAGCTTTTCATGCATGACCTTGACCACTGGTGCCAGACAGTTGGTGGTGCAACTTGCCGCGGTCAACAGGTGATGCTGGGTTGGGTCATAAAGATCGTCGTTCACGCCGTAAACGATGTTAAGCGCACCTTCCTTGACCGGGGCGGCGACGATGACTTTCTTAACCCCCTGATCGAAATAGGGCTGCAATGTTTCGGGCGTTTTGAACTTGCCGGTGCATTCCAGAACAATGTCGCATCCCATGCCAACCCAATCGGTCTCTCCGGGGATGGCATTTTCGCTAAAGCTGATCTTGTGCGTCTGATCGATCACCACATGATCGTCGATGCAGGCAACACCATTGCCCCAGCGGCCATGGACCGAATCAAATTCCAGCAAGTGGGCTGCGGTAACAGCCCCGCCCTTGATTTCGTTGATATGAACAAATTCAAGGTCCGGGTGCCCCCATCCTGCGCGCAGAACCAGACGGCCCATGCGGCCAAAACCATTGATGCCAATGCGGATTTTGCGGCTCATATCAGGGCTCCGTTAGTTTGCAATTTGCGATGGGGTGAACCAGCCACGGGTGCGGTTGGCAATGGCGACAAGCGACAGCATCACGGGCACTTCGACCAGCACACCAACCACGGTGGCAAGGGCCGCCCCCGATGAAAAGCCAAACAACCCGATGGCGGTCGCTACAGCCAGTTCAAAGAAGTTCGAGGCCCCGATCATCGAAGACGGGGCGGCGATTTTATGCTCCACACCCAGCAGCTTGTTGGCGACATAGGCGATGGCGGCAATGAAATAGGTCTGCAAAATGATCGGCACCGCCAGAAGGGCAATGATCATCGGCTGGGCAATGATCTGCTGCCCCTGAAAGGCAAACAGCAGAACCAGCGTGCTGAGCAACGCAATCATCGATACGGGTTTGAGCTTGGCATCAAAGCTGTTGAACGCCGCGACCCCGCCTTTCATGACGTGATTTCGGATGATCTGCCCGGCAATCACTGGAATAACGATAAACGCCACAACCGAAATGGTCAGCGTTTCCCACGGAATGGTGATTGCCGAAATGCCGAGCAAAAGGGCCACAATCGGCGCAAAGGCAAAGATCATGATTGTGTCATTGAGTGCCACCTGGGTCAGCGTAAAGTTCGCATCCCCCTTGGTCAGGTGCGACCAGACAAACACCATCGCCGTGCAGGGGGCCGCCCCCAAAAGGATCAGACCGGCGATATAGCTTTCGATTTGTGACTCGGGCAAAAGCGGGCGGAACAGAAAGCCGATAAACAACCAGCCAAGGGCCGCCATGGTGAACGGCTTGATCAGCCAATTCACACCAAGCGTGACACCGATCCCGCGCCATTGCCGACCGACTTCGTGAAGCGCACCAAAATCGACCTTCATCAACATCGGCACAATCATCAACCAGATCAGAACTGTCACCGGCAGATTGATCTCATAGGCGGTCAGATTGCCAATCGCCTGAAAAACGCTGGGGAACATCTCGCCCAAGACGATGCCGACCACGATGCTGACAGCAACCCAGATGGTCAGAAAACGTTCGAAAATACCCATCTAGCAGCATCCTTTTTTATCGACGGTGGCAGAACGGCTTGGCAGCCCGCACAGTTCGGGGTGCCCCTGACAGCAGTCATCGGCAAGAAACCCCAGCAGGTCACGCATGGCATCGGGAACGATCCGGTAAATGATCGACCGGCCTTCGCGAGTGCTGGTAATCAACCCGGCCTGACTAAGTGTGGTCAGATGCGACGACATGGTGTTGTGCGGAATGGATATCTGCCGGGCCAGTTCGCCCGCGGCAATACCGTCATTCCCGGCCCGGACCAGCAACCGGAATGCTGCCAGTCTGTGTTCCTGTGCCAGGGCGCCAAGGGCGCTGATTGCGTGTTTTGTTTCCATATGTCGGGAAATATCGACATATACTAGTGCTGGCAAGTGACATTTGTATTGCAGTGGTGGTCATCCACAAGTGCGACGTCAAAAGGATATTTGAATCAGTCAGATGCGGGAGTTTCAGAAAATGTATTTAAATAACTAGAAATATAGTTATAATGGCCGTATGAGCGAAAAAACCATTGCACCGGCCTTTGCCGCACTAGGCCACGAAGCCCGTCTGAAAATCTACCGTCTGCTGGTCAAGGCCGGGGACGAAGGGCTTAATATCGGCGATATCGGGCGGGTGCTTGGCCTTCCGGCATCGACCCTTTCCCATCATCTCGGCACCTTGGTTCAGGCTGGTCTGGTCAAACAGGAAAAACTGGGGCGCGAAACCCGTAACCGGGCGGATTTCGATGTCATGCGCGATCTTGTGGGCTTCATCACCGACGAATGCTGCAGCGGTGTCGATCTTGATGTCGCCGGTGAAACGGAAAAGGCCTGCTAGGGCGGGTCTCTTTTTTTGGATCAATATAACTAATTTTCTAGGGATATAGATATGAGTGCACTGACATTTCAATTGCGCCGCATCGGTACTTCTGCCCGTCAAACAGACCGGGTTTTGCTGGCAGCCTGCATCATCCTTGCTGCGATCTTTATCTTTGACGCACCGCAATTTGTCCCAAGTTTGCAGTTCACGGCTGAGTCCCTTGTTGGCACGGCACCGTTTCTGGTGCTCTCAATCGGTATTGCCGCCTATGCGACGGCAACCGGGGCCGATAACCTTATTTCGCGCGCCTTTGCCGGGCGACCTGTGCGGATGGTGTTTACCGCTGCGGCCTTTGGGGCGCTGTCGCCATTTTGCTCCTGCGGGGTGATCCCGCTGATCGCGGCCCTGCTTGCGATGGGGGTTCCACTGGCACCGGTCATGGCGTTTTGGCTGGCAAGTCCGGTGATTGACCCGGCGATGTTTGTTCTGACTGCGGGCACGCTTGGGACCGAATTCGCGGTGATTAAAATGATCTCGGCGATTGGTCTTGGTCTGATGGGGGGCTTTGTCACCCTATGGTTGGGGTCGCGGGGCTTCCTTGCCGATCCGTTGCGTGATGGCGTTGGTAATGGTGGCTGCGGCGGGGCCAAGGTCCGCTCGCACAAGGCGGTTGTCTGGAAGTTCTGGCGCGATGATGAACGGATCAAAAAGTTCAGATCGTCCGCCATTGCCAACATGATCTTTTTGGGCAAATGGATCGCCTTTGCCTTCCTGCTTGAAAGCATCATGGTCGCCTATGTCCCGGCTGAAAGTGTCAGTGGATTGCTTGGTGGTGACGGGATCGGCCCGATTGCGATTGCCACCCTTGTCGGGGTTCCGGCCTATTTGAATGGCTATGCCGCGCTTCCGATCATGGAAGGCCTGATTGCGCAGGGTATGCAATCGGGCGCGGCGATGGCATTTCTGGTGGCTGGCGGGGTATCGTCCATCCCGGCGGCGATTGCCGTTTTTGCGCTGGTCAAAAAGCCGGTCTTTGCGCTGTATCTGGTTTATGCGCTGGTCGGTTCGTTCGCAATTGGCGTTATTTCGCAAGTCTGGCTGGGTTAAACCGCCCGCTTCATGTCCGATATGATGATTTCACGGTGGCAATGACGTTAAAAATCGCTACATTGCGCGCCAAGAAATTCATATCGGATTAAAGTTGATAACCATGTCGATGATTGACAAGCAGGTATCGCGTCGCCGTACCTTCGCTATCATTGCTCACCCGGATGCGGGTAAAACCACCCTGACCGAAAAACTGCTTCTTTTCGGGGGTGCCATCCAGATGGCTGGTGCAGTGAAGGCGAAAAAGGAACAAAAGGGTGCCCGTTCGGACTTCATGAAGATCGAACAGGATCGCGGTATCTCCGTGTCTTCTGCCGTCATGACGTTCGAGTTCGAAGAAAATATCTTCAACCTGCTTGATACGCCGGGCCACGAAGACTTTTCCGAGGATACCTATCGCGTTCTGACCGCCGTTGACTCGGCTGTCATGGTGATTGACGGCGCGAAGGGCATCGAGGCCCAGACGCGCAAGCTGTTTGAGGTCTGCCGTCTGCGTGACGTGCCGATCACGACGTTCGTTAACAAGCTTGACCGTGAAGCACGGGATTCGTTCGAACTGATTGATCAGATCGAACAGGATCTTGCCCTTGATGTATCGCCGGTTACCTGGCCGATTGGCTCGGGCCGTGATTTCCATGGCTGCTACGATCTGGTCAATGATCAGCTTCTGTTCATGGAAAAAGGCGGCAATGTCGTCAAGGAAGCCATTCCGATCAAGGGGCTTGATGATCCAAAGCTTGATGAACTGATCCCGGATTACCTTCTGGAAAAGCTGCGCGAAGAAGTCGAAATGGTGCGCGAAATCTGCCCGCCATTTGATTTGCAAAGCTACCGCGAAGGCCATCTGACCCCGGTCTTCTTTGGGTCGGCCGTCAATAACTTTGGCGTGCGTGAATTGTTGCGCGGCATTGGCGAAATCGCACCGACCCCGCGCCCGCAAGAAGCGGCAACGCGCCTGGTCGAAGCGGTCGAGCCAAAGGTCGCCGGCTTTGTATTCAAGGTGCAAGCCAACATTGACCCGAACCACCGTGACCGCATTGCGTTCATTCGTCTGTGCTCTGGCCATTTCAAACGTGGCATGAAGCTTAAGCATGTGCGCGCCGGCAAACTGATGGCCGTGCATAACCCGATGCTGTTCTTTGCCAATGAACGTGACATTGCCGAAGAAGCTTGGCCGGGCGATATCATCGGTATTCCGAACCACGGCACGCTGCGCATTGGCGATACCCTGACCGAGGGCGAAGATCTTCGCTTCCGCGGTGTTCCGGCCTTTGCCCCGGAATTGCTCCAGAAAGTCCGCCTTGATGATCCGCTTAAGGGAAAACACCTTCAGCGCGCGCTTGAACAGCTCGCCGAAGAAGGCGCATCGCAGGTCTTCAAGCCGATGATGGGCGCGGACTGGATCGTTGGCGTGGTCGGACAGCTTCAGTTCGAGGTTCTGAAAGAACGCATCTCGGCCGAATACGGCATCAAGGTGCATTTCGAACCGACGCCTGCCTATGCCGCCCGCTGGGTGGTGGGCGATGATCCGCTTGAAATCAAGAAATTCCGGGATGCCAACCAGTCCGCGCTGTTCGAAGACCATGACGAAACACTGGTCTTCATCGCGCGTAACGCCTGGCACCTTGAAACCACGCAACGCGACTGGCCGAACCTCAAATTCGAGGCCACCCGCGAACAGAACCTGATTGCGGCGTAATTACTGCACGCAGCCAAACGCAAAAAGCCGCCTTCATCCGAGGGCGGCTTTTTCTTTGCGGGTCTTCGGCGGTTGTCTAGTTGCCGATGAAATAGCGGCCAACACCGACCAGAACCATCCCCACGGCCATGGCGGCAAACAGGTTTCGCGCAAGCGCCATGGTAATCACGGTGGCGGCTGCCCCGGCAATGCCAATCGCACCTGCCGAAAGCGCACTTGGCACCCAGACGGAAATCAAAACCGCACCGGGCAGGCGTTCCAGCACATGCGCCCAGCGGCCATGTTGCGGCAAACGGTCCGCCATCAAAAGCCCACCCAGACGCATGCCATAGGTCACCGCCGCCATGCCAAGGATGGTCAAAACGGCCTCAAGGCTGAAACTTGTCAGATCAGGGAATTGGGTCATTTTCCTGTCTCCGTGACGGGTGTGGCTTCGACAATGCCTTCCGGCGCGCCATAAGCATCCCGGCCTTCAACCGCAAATTCGGCCTCAAGGCTGTCATCATCCATGTCTTCGCGCCAGGTCAGGGCGGCGACAAGGACACCGGCACCCGCACCGGCCAGGATCGACCAGGTGCCGGGCAGGGTGTAATGGCCGATGACGGATCCAATCGCGGCGGCAATCCATGGCAAAAGGTCAACCTTGCCCTTCCACATGCCGATGGTCAGCGCGGCAAAGACGGCGGTGAAGGCGAAATCAAGCGCATAAACCTCCGGGTCGGGAATACCCCCGCCAAGAAGGTAACCCACCGTATTGCCGGTCGCCCAGACCACACCCAGGAAAATCCCGCCGCCCAGCAAAAAGCCGGGATTGGCCAAATCCTTTTGCGTCATCGACACGGCCCAGTTTTCATCGGCCACCATATGCATGCCGGTCACCTTGACCCACAGCGGACGACCGCGAAACACCGGTCGCAGCGACGCCCCGATCAGGATATAGCGCATATTGATCACCGCCGTTGCGATGATGATGGTCGCACTCGGAATGGTTTCGCGCCAAAGATCGACCGACACGAACTGTGCCGATCCGGCAAATACAGCGAGGCTCATGAACAACAGCTCGCCAAGTGACAAGCCGCGCTGCGCGGCCAGCACACCAAGCACCGCACCAAAGATAATGGTGCTGGGCAAAAGCGGCAGGCAGGCAAGGGCACCGCGCCGGATGGTATCCGCGTCGAAATGCCCTGTATGGGACTGGTTTTGGGTCTGGTTCTCGGTCTGAATTTCGGTCTGCCCGGGGCGTGACATTTCCGACGTTTCCTGTGGTTGTTGGTGCCGGTTCGTTTTGGCGACCGGCACTTTCATGGGCGTAAACGGGTGGGCGAGGAGCCGTCATTTCAGGCACCATACTGCCCGATATCAAATAGGCGGTATTGGACGATATTGCTATCGGTTGTTGGTGCCGGTTTTGGGGCTGCGGCTCAGGCCCGTTCGATGGCGAAATCGGCGATCAGCATATCAAGGAACAGCTTGGTGATCGGATCGGGTTGCTTGCTGTCATCAAGGCTTGCCTGAAAGGTGACTTTGACCTTCAACCGATCCGGCAGCACCATGCGCATGCGCCCGGCCTCGACAAACTGCTTGGCGTAATGTTCGGGCAGATAGCCCAAAAAGGCGCCTGACAGGATCAGGCGTGCCTCGGCCTCCATGTCCGAGACGGTGGCATGCGGGCGCGAGATGGCGAATTCCTTAAGGTCGCGACCCAGCCAGGATTTGCGCCCGATCAGGCGATAACGCCGGATTTCATCAATATCAATGTCCGCATCATCCAGCGCAAAAAGCGGATGGTCTGATCCGCAATAGAACCGGTGGATTTCGTCGTAAAGCGGGATATAGCGCAGACCTAGTACGGTCTTTGGAAAGCTGCAAATACCGATCTGGATATTATCAGTCACCACTTCGCGCAGAAGATCATTGGGCGGATAGGTGACGACATTCAGCGTCACATCCGGTGCGCGTTCCATAAACCGTGCAATGGTCTTTTCGATCCGCCGTGCTCCCGGATCGGTGATGGTATTATCGGTAAGCCCGATGGTCAGGGTGCCGCTCAGCTTGTCACGCAGCGCCCGCATCTTTGTTTCATATTGCGCGACCGATTTGAACAGCCGGTGGGCTTCTTCGAATACCACCTGGCCTTCGCGTGTCAGGGCAAAACCACCCCGCCCGCGTTTGCAAAGCGTGAACCCCAGCCGTGTTTCAAGGGCGGTGACATAGCTTGAAATTGTTGAAAGTGACAGATTGAGATCACTTTGCGCCGCGGCAAATCCCCCGGCCTCGACAATGGTCAGGAAGATGCGCAAAAGCTTGAGATCGGCCTGTTCCGTGATCATCGGGCGGGGTCCATGGGTAAGCGGTCATTACTTTGAGGATTACCAAAGTAAAGTTCAGAAATACGTGATTTTTAACGGCCGCGCAATTTGATCTGATCGGCCCAACAAAAACATTCGGCCATCGGTTCAGGTTTTATCAAACCGATGTGCCACTTCAGGAGGTCCCATGTTCACAGACGACAAGCTTGCAAAACTGCGTGAAAAATACAGCAACGCCAAGGGTGCAGACATCTTTGATCCGCATTTCCGCGAAGTGGCGGCATCGCAATTTTCCGAAAGTGGCGGGCGCAAATGGCCCTTTGCTGGCGTGCCGACTTTCCTCGATGCGCCATTTGCCGCCAATGCCGAAAGTGACAACTTCGCAGACCTCGACATCGCACTCGTCGGCGTGCCGATGGATCTTGGTGTCAGCAACCGTGCCGGTGCCCGTCTTGGCCCGCGCGCGGTGCGTAATATCGAACGCATCGGGCCGTATGAACATGTCCTGCGCATGGTGCCGGCTGCCATGGCGCGCATTGCCGATATTGGCGATGTGCCGTTTCGCAGCCGTTATTCGCTTGAAAGCTGCCACGAGGATATCGAGGCCTACTTCACTAAAATTGTCGGCGCTGGCGTCATTCCGATTGCCGTCGGCGGTGATCATTCAATCAGCTATTCAATCCAGAAGGCGGTGGGCAAGGATCGCCCGGTTGGCATGATCCATCTTGATGCCCATTGCGATACCTGTGGGGCCTATGACGGTTCGCGCTTTCATCATGGCGGCCCGTTCCGCGAGGCGGTAATGGATGGCGTCCTTGATCCGGAACGCACAATCCAGATCGGTATTCGCGGTGCGTCGGAATATGTCTGGGAATTCTCCTATGACAGCGGCATGACCGTGATCCACGCCGAAGAAGTGCCGAAAATGGGCATTGATGCCGTGATCGCCAAGGCCCGTGAAGTGGTCGGCGATGGCCCGGTTTATCTGTCCTTTGATGTTGATTGCCTCGATCCGTCCTTCGCACCGGGTACCGGCACGCCAGAGGTCGGTGGCCTCACCTCGCGCGAGGTGTTGGAGATCCTGCGCGGGCTCAAGGGGCTTGATTTTGTCGGTGCCGACGTTGTTGAAGTCGCCCCGCAATATGATGCCACCACCAACACCGCCCATATCGCCGCACAGGTTCTGTTCGAAGAACTGTGTCTGGTGGTCGATGCGATGAAACGCCGCGACGCTGGCGCGTAAATACAAATGATGTCGCCTGCCCACGTCATTCACATGACGGGCAGGTGATGTCGGTTTTATGCCCGATTAGGGATCAAGACTTGCGATAAACGCGCCGGGGCTGACACCCCACATGGCCTTGAAGTGCCGGTTCAGATGGCTTTGATCGGCAAAGCCGGTGGCGGCGGCCGCATCGGCAATGCTCGCCCCGTCAAACAGCAACCGCTTGGCCCGCCGTAACCGCATATGATTGAAATAGGTGTGCGGCGGAAGTCCGGTTGCCGCGCGAAACACGCGCAGCAAATGAAACCGGCTGAGCCCGGTAATCATCGCAAGATCATCAAGGGATATGTTCGCATCCAGATGTGCCGCCATATAGTCAATCACCGCCCGAACACGTTTGTCCTCTGACCCCGGCTGATAGAGATAGGGCGGGGCATCGGCATGGCGCAGTGCAAGGCGGGCGGCACTGTAAAGAAGCTGACTGTCACGCTCCAACAAGCTGTTGTTGCCGTTGCTGCCATCGTCATTCGGGCGAAACAGGCGGTGCAGGCCTTGCAGTTGCAAATGCAATTCCGGGTCGTTGACGACACAGGATCCGAAAAACGGCAGGCCGCTGTTTTTGGGCGAAAGCTCCGTCACCAGATCGCCAAACACCTTCGGGTCGATGAACATGATCTGGTATTGATAGCCATCCTCGGATGCCGGACTGCCATCATGCACCTGCATTGGGTTCATCATCAAAAGCTGCCCACGGGCGGCGACATAATTTGTCCCGCGGGTCGTAAACTGCTCCGCCCCGTTCAGGACAGTGCCAAACGCGTAATAGTCGTGGCTGTGCTTGGGGAAAGAGAAATTCTTGTAATCGGCTTCGAACATATCAATGCCGTCGGCTGCCCGCCAGTGGCGGGCAATCTCGCGGGGGCGGCCGGTCGCCGGTCGCGATGACGTCTGGCGACGCTGGGCTGCCGTGTTCTGTCGCGCAGCACTGTTCATAAGGCCATTATAACGCCAAGGCCGGGTGCCAGCTTGTACAATATTGTCATCATGACATTTTAGTTGGCATCATTCCAAAAAATCGCCGGAGGCCTGCGAAACCTTGCGGCGGAGGGTCGAGTCGCGGTCGATTTTTGGAAAATCACAGTGTTGACCCGCTTCGAAACGGATAATGACCTTCGTCCAATTGTATAATGTGATGTTCATATGAACATTTTCGGGCGGCCAGAATGTTGTTTTGCGCAGCGCAAATCACCATCCGGCACCTTGTTTGATCGACAAATGCGGGTTTCATCCAACTGTTACAAAACCGCGCCCTGCACCCATGTATGAATCGCGCCAAACGTAAATTTTGCTGTTTGGATGTCCCATGTTTCTTGATCGCATTCGTATCGGATCGCGCATCTTCGCCGGTTTCTTTGTTCTGGTTGTTCTGCTGGTTGGCCTGTCTGCCTTGTCATCAACCTATCTTCTGGGCTTTGGCGCGCATGCAGACCGCATTGCCAAAAGTACCGGTCTGGTCGGGCTTGCCAATGACTATGCACTGCGTCTGGAACGTCTTTCAAATCAGGTCCTGTTGTTTGCCCAGACGGTTGATCCGCTTGACCGCGAAGGCATTACCACCATGCGCGAGGCAGCCGAGCAAAGCGGTGCGACCCTTGTCACCCAACTGCGTCAAAACGGCGATAGCGATCGCGCAGATGCGCTTGAAAGCCTCAGTGCTGATTACATCGCAACGCTGGAGCCCCTTGTGCTGCGGGCGGAAAACCTGTCGGCAGCATCGGAAACCATGCTGCTTGGCGCCAATCAGCTTGGCAAATCCGCAAGCCAGCTTGAAGATTTCATCGCCAAACGCGATCCGGTGATTGCCGAGAAATATGCAGACAAGCTTGGTGCTGCCAATCTGGCCGCCATCGTCAATTCCCTGCAATTCCCGATCCTGCGTACCGCGGACTCACTTGATGCCGCCCGCACGCAGACCTCGGCCCTGACCGATCTTCAGGAAGAAATCAAAGCGTCCTTTGATGGCCTGACGCGCAACGAGAAAAAACTGTTCTCCTACGCGATCCGCGACAATGACTTGCTAAAACAGGGCGCGAACCAGCTCGAAGCCTCCATCGCAGGCTTCCGCCAATCGATGGATGACTTCAAATCGGCCGTCCGTGAAGTCCAGACCATCACCCAGAATATCCGAACAGACGCCATGACCAATCAAACTGCCCTGGTCGAGGCCGCCCACAATCAGTCGGAAAACTCGGCCCTGACCAACATCGTGGTTGCCGCCATCGGGGTTCTGATTGCCGTCGCCCTTGCGCTTGGCATCGCGATGAGCATCCTGCGTCCGCTGCGTCGGGTGAATGGTGACATGACGCGGCTGAGTGAAAACGACACCGATATCGCCCTTGCCGATATCAAGCGCCGCGATGAATTCGGCGCGATGTCGCGCACCGTTGCGATCTTCCGCGAAAACGCGCTCAAGATCGAAAAAATGGCCGAAGAACGCATCACCCTTCAGCGCATCGAAGAAGAAAAACGTCGCGCATCGCTTGGCGCGATGGCCGAAACGATTGAGGGCGAGACCACCGGTCTTGTCAAATCGGTCAATCATCAGGTGACCCGCATGCGCGAAGCCGTGGTCGAAGTCGCGGCCGCCGCCGAACGCGTCACCGGTCAAACCGAAACCGCAACCAGTGCCGCACATGACAGCCAGTCACATTCCAATGCCATCGGCGATGCTGCCAACCGTCTGCGCGAAGCCATTGTCTCGATCGCCAATCGGGTCGAACATCAACGCGACATCGCGCAAAGTGCTGTTGGTTCGACCGAGGAATCGGCAAAGGCCGTCGATGACCTGCGCGAAGTCGCCACCAGCATCGAACAGATTGTCGACCTGATCCGCGGCATTGCCGGGCAAACCAACATGCTGGCGCTTAATGCCACCATCGAGGCCGCCCGTGCGGGGGATGCCGGCAAGGGCTTTGCCGTTGTCGCGGCAGAGGTCAAAAACCTTGCCAGCCAGACCGAACGTGCGACCGAGCAGATCACCGAACATGTCAACGCCATGGGCGCTGTCACTGATCGGTGTGTTGCCTCCATGGAGGATGTCGGGGTCACGGTGCGGTCGATGATGTCAATTTCCGAAGAAGTCGCAGGCGATGTTGAACATCAACGCCGCGAGACCGAGGAAATTACCGGTGCCATCGCCCTTGCCGGCGATGCGGTGCGCAATGTTGCGACCGCCATCGGTGCGGTATCCGAAGACATTGAAGTCACCCGCAAGCTCAGCCTTGATCTTAATCGTCGTGCCGACGAGGTTGATCGCAATGTGACCGAGCTCACAGCATCCCTTGACCGTGCGGTGGCTTCTGCGGCTGGGAGCGAGGACGCTGATGGCACTGACGACAACGCCGAAGAAACCACCATATGGCACGATGATAATCTGGTGGTCTTCCCGCAAACGCAACAGCGTGGTGCCGCCTGATTTACCTGCACCGGCCCGCGGTTTCACTGCTGAAATTCAAAATTGAACAACAAAGGCCTGCACACCGTATAGAGGGTGTGCAGGCCTAATGCATTTGGTCAGTGCTATCGGCGCAAAACGCAGGATTTGTCAGCAGTTAAGATACAAACTGCGACGTTTCTGATACACTTTTTGTGTGGTTCTCACTGGCGGGTTGCAATATCGTTCGGGGCAACGGTATTTCATCAAAAGCATAAAGCCTACTATTCGGTACTGAATTGAAATACCGGCACTTTCCCGGCGCGGGAACAGTGTCATTTGCAGTAAGGTTGTTTGGTCAGCCCGACTTGGAAGTATCAATGTGATGGCGCGTAAATCAACGCTTCTGATCGCAGGTGTTGCACTGATTGTTGTTGCGGCCTCTGCCTATATCTTTGCCAAAGACGACATCACGGCGTTAATCGCGCCCGATGCGCAACCCGCAAGCACCGGGCAGCGCGGTGGCGGCGAACGCAGTCTTCCGGTCATTGCCGAATATGCCAGCCTGATGGATGAAAAGACCGTTGTCGAAGCGGTCGGCACGGGCAAATCGGCCCTGGGTGTTTCGATCTATCCGGCCGTGTCGGGCGAAGTTGCCGATGTGCTTGTGCGCGCCGGTGACAAGGTAACCGAGGGACAGGTTCTTGTCATTCTGGACTCTGATCGCGAACGCCTTGCCCGCGATCTTGCCGCTGTTCAGGCCCGCGATGCCGAACAACTTCTTGCCCGCTATGAAAAGGCCCGCCCGCTGGGTGCCGTTGCCGAAAGCGAAGTCGACAGTGCCCGCACCGCCCTGGCCGAGGCCCGCATCGCCCTTGATCAGGCAGAGGTCAATCTGGCCGATCGCACCATTCTGGCCCCGTTTGATGGCATCGTCGGCATCCCGCAGGTCGAGGCCGGCGACCGTGTTGACAGCTCCACTGCCATCGTAACGCTTGATAATATCGATAGCATTCTGGTCGATTTCGAAGTTGCCGAAACCCGGTTTGACAATGTACGTCCCGGCCAGTCTGTCCGGGTTGAAACCTGGAGCCTGCCGGGCGAAGAATTCACTGGGGTGGTTGAATCTATTGGCAGCCGCATTGACCCTGAAAGCCGCACCTTTGCCGTGCGCGCCCGGGTGCCAAACCCCAATAGTCGTTTGCTGGCCGGGATGTCCTTTGCGGTTTACGTCGATATCGAAGGCAAACAATATCCCGCAGTTGCCGAAATCTCGGTCCTGTGGGGCGATGAAGGTACCTATGTCTGGCGGATCGACGATGAAGACAAGGTCTCGCGCGTTCCCGTCCGTGTTGTGAAACGGACCAATGGCCGGATCCTTCTGGATGGCGGGATTGCCGAGGGTGATCTGGTCGTGGTCGAGGGTGTCTTGCGTCTGCGTCCGGGCCGGACTGTTTCGGCAACCATTCGCGGGGATAACCCCGCGCCTGAAAATGCGCCGTCTGATGCGGGCGGCGTTGCCACCCGCGAAGGCGCTGGCGAGGGGTCCTGATCATGACGACAGGAAGCGAAAATCACGATCATAACGACCTTGCATCGCTAAGTATCCGGCGCCCTGTTCTGATCAGTGTGGTGTCGATGCTGATCATCCTGGCCGGTCTTGCTGCGATGCTGGGGGTCGAAATTCGCGAACTGCCCAATGTCGACCGCCCGACCATCACCGTGACCGCCGACTATGACGGGGCATCGCCGGAAACGGTCGATTCCGAAGTCACCGGGATCATCGAAAGTGCGGCATCGCGTGTCAGTGGCATCAAGGAAATCAGTTCGCAAAGCGAAGAGGCCAACGCCCGCATTCGCATCGAATTCTACCCAGATGTTGAAATCAACGATGCCGCCAGTGACATCCGCGAAGCCATCAGCCGTGCCGAACGCAGCCTGCCCGACGGGGTGGAAAACGTCCGCGTGGTCAAGGCCGATGCCGATGCCAGTGCGATCATGCGCATTGCGGTTGTCAGCAACAGCCTGACCGAGGAAGAACTCGCCAACATCGTCGAAGACCAGATCAGCCCGTCCTTGCTGTCGGTGCCCGGCGTGGCCGAGGTCGGGGTTAACGGGGATCGCGAACGTGTTTTGCATGTACGCATCGACCCGCTGCGCATGGCCAGTTACGGCCTGTCGGTTCAGGATGTCGCCGACCTTTTGCGCACAGCCCAGTTTGATATTCCCGCCGGCAGCTTTGAATCATCCGATCAAAAACTGTTTGTCCGTGCCGATGCATCCGTTTGGGAGGTCGACAGACTGAACCAGATGCTGGTGCGCGATGGTGTCCAGATGGGCGACGTTGCCGATATCTATTATGGCCCGGATGATGCGACGTCCTATGTGCGGCTGAATGGTCGCACCGTGATCGGGCTGAGTATTACCCGTCAGGCACAATCCAACACAATCGCGATTTCCAATGGCGTGCGCGATGTCGTTGAACGCCTTAACGAGCAGTATGACGATCTGGATGTGTTCGTGAACTCCGATGACGCGGTCTTTATCGAAGGCGCGCTATGGGAAGTGATCTTTAGTCTCGGTCTTGCCATCGCGATTGTGATCGGGGTGCTTTACCTATTCCTCAGATCCTTTACCGCGACGCTGATCCCGACCATCACCATTCCGATTGCCCTGATCGGTACGGTTGCCGCCATCTGGGCGATGGGCTTTTCGATCAACATCCTGACCCTTCTCGCACTTGTTCTGGCAACCGGCATGATTGTCGATGACGCGATTGTTGTGCTGGAAAATATTCAGCGCCGCCGTCATCAGGGGCTTGGCTCGATGGCCGCCGCAGTGCTGGGCTCGCGCCAGGTGTTCTTTGCCGTGATCGCCACCACGCTGACACTGATTTCGGTGTTCGTTCCGATTTCCTTCCTGCCAAGTACGGCGGGCCGTCTGTTCCGCGAGTTCGGTTTTGTGCTGGCCTTTGCGGTGGTGGTGTCATCCTTTGTCGCACTCTCGCTGTGTCCGATGCTGGCATCGCGCCTGAAACATATCGATCCGCATGATGGCAAAGCCGATGATGCGCCCAACATGCTGGAACGTTTCGGCTTTTTCTGTGCGGGGATTTATCGCCGCATTCTCGAAGCCGCCCTTGGCAGCCCGATCATTACCGTAATGATTTGTGTCGTTGCCGGTGGGCTTGCCTTCGGTGTCTATACCAACGTGACGCAGGAATTGCTGCCCGATGAGGATCGCGGACGTATTCTTGTTTCCATGCGGGGACCGGACGGGGTCGGCATCGACTATATGGACCGTCAGGTCGAGGCGGTTGAAGACATCCTGCGCCCGGTGGTCGAGGCAGGTGATGCTTATAACATCTACACCATTGTCGGCCTGTGGGATCCGAACCGCGCCCTTGTGATTGCTCCGCTAAAACCGTGGGAAGAACGGTCCCGCTCGCAGCAGGAAATTACCGCGTCAATCCGTGGGGATCTGAATGCCCTTCCGGGTGTGCAGGCCTATGTCTGGCAACCTAACAGTCTCGGCTTGCGCGGTGGTACGGGCGAGGGACTTGAGTTTGCCCTGACCGGGACAAGCTATCGCACGCTGGCCGAAAATGCCCGCGCCATGCAGCAGGAGATCGAGGCAAACTATCCCGGCCTCACCGGCCTTCGGGTATCCTATCAAACCACCCAGCCGCAGCTTCTGGTTAATATTGATCGCAAGCGCGCCTTTGATCTCGGCATCCCGATCGAAGAACTTGATACTACGCTGCGTGCGATGATCGAGGGTTATGAAGTCACCGAAATCAATGTCGATGATCAGAACGTCCCGATCAAGCTGCGCAGTGCGCTGGGCAGCATCAATGACCCATCGGACCTTGAAAACCTGTTTGTCACCGGCACCAATGGCCGCATCCTGCCGCTGTCTTCTGTCATCACCTTGACCGAGGAAGCCGTCGCCTCCGAACTTGAACGCGAAGGCCAGCAACGTGCTGTGACCATTTCGGCCAATCTGGCGCCGGGCTATACCCTGGCCGAGGCGGTTGCGGATGTGAACACGGTCGGCGATCAGTTGCTGCCGCCCGGTGTCGGCATCCTGTTCCTGGGTAATGCGGCGGCCCTTGGCGAAACCGCCAACGACGTGCAGATCACCTTCCTGATTGCGGTTCTTGTCGTGTTGTTGGTTCTGGCCGCCCAGTTCGAAAGCTTTACCTCCGCGCTTGTCGTGGTATTGACCGTGCCGTTTGGTTTGGCGGCGGCGATCTATGCGCTGGCGCTCAGTGGCACCTCGATCAATATCTACAGCCAGATCGGGTTGGTCATGCTGGTCGGGCTGATGGCCAAGAACGGGATTCTGGTTGTCGAATTTGCCGATCAGCTCCGTGATGCCGGTAAATCCGTGCGCGATGCCGTGCATGATGCCGCGATGGTGCGTTTGCGCCCGATCATGATGACCATGATTTCCACTGTTCTGGGCGGCTTGCCGCTTGTCCTTGGCACCGGTGCCGGGGCCGAGGCGCGCGCGGCCATCGGTTGGGTGGTATTTGGCGGTCTTGGCTTTGCCACGGTCTTTACATTGTTCCTGACCCCGGTGCTGTACTTGTTGCTCGCCCCCTTGGTGTCGGCCCGTGCCGATGGCGGCAAGAAACTGCAATCGCAACTGCGCGCCGCCGAAGCCATTCCCGATCATGGCGAGGCGGCATCACATGTCGCGGCGGAGCCCAGAAGTGGCGGTCTTCAAGGAAGTGCGAAATAATATGAATAATCCTCACATTTCTGCGATTTCGGGAATTGCCCTTCTGCTCGCACTGGCTGGCTGCCAGTCTGTCGGGCCGGATTATACCGCGCCGAACTTCGATCTTGTCGGCGCCTATACCCCGGAAATCCCGGTGATTGCCGCCAATCAAAGCAAACAGGACCGCTGGTGGGAAAGCACCACTGACCCGGTTTTAAATGGTCTGATTAATGAAGGGGTCGACAATAATATCGACCTTCAGATCGCAATCAGTCGCATCCGTGCGGCTGCGGCGACTGCACGTGGTGTTGCCGGGGCGAATGGGCCACAGGTTGGCGCATCGGTTAACGGATCGGCCAGCCGATCGACCTCCAGCCGCGCCAGCGGCGATCAGGTGACCGATATGGGCTATGGCGCGGGCATTGATTTGTCCTGGACCGCCGATATCTGGGGCGGTCAAACCCGTGAGGAAGAAGTCGCCGAGGCCGATTATCTTCAACAGGTTTACCTGCGTGAAGATGTTTATCGTGTGATGATTGCGGATATCATCCGCAACTATATCGAACTGCGCGGCGCGCAGCGGCGTCTCGCCCTTTTGCGGGACTCGCTTGATCTGCAACGCCAGACCAGCAACATCGTGCAGGTCCGTTTGCAAACCGGGCTGGGTTCCGAGCTTGATCTGTCACGGGCACGCGCCGAGGTCGCCGATCTTGAGGCAACAGTTCCGATCCTGCAGACCACCATTGACCGGTCGATCAACGCGATTTCCATTCTGGTCGGCGCACAGCCGGGCACCCATCGCGACCTGTTGCTGGATGCATCGCCACTGCCCGAATTTCAAAGCAGCCCGCCAATTGGCATCCCGGCCGATTTGCTGCGTCGTCGGCCAGATGTGCGCGCGGCCGAGTTGGCGCTGATTTCCGCGACCTCGCAAATCGGGGTGGAAACCGCAACGCTGTATCCGGAATTGACCCTTGATGGGTCGCTTGCGCTTGGGGTGACCGGCTATGGCACTGGCCCGATTGTTCGAACGGCCATGGCCGCCATCGGGGCACTGATTGATGCGACCCTGTATGATGGCGGCGAACGGCGTGCGAATATCACGGTGGCCGAGGAAGAGGCAGAACAAGCCTTCCTCACCTATCGTCAGACGCTTCTGAGCGCGATTGAGGAAGTCGAAAGTGCGATTTACGGCTATGTCGGGGCGGTGGCACAGCGCGATTCCCTGATCGCATCGGTGCAATATCACCGCGACGCCTTTGAACAGTCGCGTGTGCGCTACGTACAGGGATTGTCGGACTTTCTTGATGTGCTCGATTCCCAGCGCAGTCTGACCACATCGCTGCAATCACTGGCTGATTCCGAGACCGATCTGGAACTTGAAACCATCAATCTCTATAGCGCGGCGGGACTGAGTGTTGAGGATGTCGAACGCTATGCCAACGAGGCCGGTGTGACGTTGGTAAACGGTTAGAACCTGTTGCGGCAAATCACATATCAGCAAACTGTGGCTTGAGTTTCGCCGCCGTTCATCCTAGGTCTTTGGCAATCTGCATTCCGGGGAAAACCATGACCGGCGATCTGTTTGCCAATGAACCACCACGCAACCTTTTGCCCTTTGATGGCGAAGTGCTGTTGCTGCGTGACATCATGGATGCTGATGAAGCCGACAAAACCTTTGCCCGGCTTCAAAGCAACATCGTCTGGCAACAGGAAATCGCCAAACTCCATGGCAAGGAAATCCCGGTTCCGCGCCTGACCGCATGGTATGGCGAAGTCGCCTATCGCTATAGCGGGGTGTACCACCCGGCAAGCCCGTTTCCCTCTATCGTCGCCCCTTTACGCACCTTGGCCGAAGAACTGGCAGGGGCGTCGTTTAACACAGTCTTGCTCAACCAGTATCGCGATGGGCGTGATAGCGTCTCCTGGCACGCCGATGACGAGGAAGTTCTGGGCGAAAACCCGGTGATTGCCAGCCTGACATTCGGGCAGAAACGCCGGTTTCATTTCCGCCACAAGAAAACCGGTGATCGCCTCAGCATCGATTTGCCGCATAACTCTGCCCTGATCATGTCAGGCGCGACACAGCATTGCTGGCTGCATCAATTGCCCAAAACCGCCCGCCAGGTCGGGCCGCGGATCAACCTGACCTTCCGCAATACCCACCCCGAAAGCCGATAAGTGATCGTATCCTGACGCGGTAATGCGTTCTGGTAGTATCGTCCCGGTTCTGGCTATAGTGTCGGCAATTCAACTGGGTAAAGATCACACACGACAGTTTCGGGGATAAGGCACGCATGGCAAAACGCGTAAAACTTCTGGATGTCGCCAAGGCGGCCGGGGTTTCGCAAGGGACAGCCTCCAATGCGTTTGGTAAACCTGATCTGGTCCGCCCGGAAGTCCGCGAACGCATCTTTGAGGCCGCGCGCGAACTGGGTTATCGCGGGCCGCATGTGATGGCGCGCATGCTCCGCACCGGCAAGGCGGGGGCGCTGGGTGTCGTGTTTCCCGACAATCTTGAATATGCCTTTACCGATCCGGTGGCGATTGAATTGCTGCGCGGGATCGGGCGCGAATGCGCTCGCCACGGCGTCAATGTCATGATCATTTCGGCCGAAAACCCCGAACAGGCGATTGCAGCGGTCAATAACGCCGCGGTCGATGCCTTTCTGGTGCATTGCTATTCGGATAATAACGACATCATCGCGGCCATCCAGCGCCGCAATCAGCCACTGATCAGCATTGATACCGACATTGCCGGTGCGGCGGGGACCGTGGTGCTTGATGACTTCTCGGCGGCAAAAAACGCGGCCCAGCATTTACTTGATTGCGGCGCCTCGAAATTCGCCATTCTGTCGCTGCAGGCAACCGAGCACGATCATTTCGGCCCGATGAGCCCCAACCGTCTGGGCGCGGCCAGCCACCGGGTGGTGCGCGAACGCCTGGCGGGGTATCACGCGGCGCTTGAAGCCGCCGGAATTGCCGCAAGTGATGTTGTGCATATCGAATGCGACAACCAGTCCGAACAAAGTGCGCAAATGACGACAGAGCTTCTGTCAGACCATCCCGAAATCAACGGCATTCTCGCCATGTCGGACGTGATTGCCATCGGCGCAATCGACGCCGCGCGTGCCATCGGGCGCAACGTGCCGGGCGATCTCAAGGTCATTGGCATTGATGGTATTCCTGCTGGCGAACGCACCGACCCGCCACTGACCACCATGCATCAGGATTCGGTGGAAAAAGGCCGGCTTGCCGCTGAAATGGCGCTGTCCGATGAACCGGGCAAAACCATCACCCTGCAAACCAGCCTGTTGCTGCGCGGGTCTACTCAGGAAAGCTCGGGGTAACGGTAACAGTCGGTGGTGTGGTCCATCACGATCCCGGTGGCCTGCAGGAAGGAATAGATGATCGTGGTGCCGACAAACTTCATGCCGCGTTTTTTCAGATCCTTGGAGATATTGTCACTGAGGTCGGTCGAAACCGGCACGTCCGACATGCGCTTCCAGTGATTGATCACCGGCATTCCTCCGACAAATGACCAGATGTAGGAATCGAAGCTTCCGAACTCTTTCTGGATCGCGATGAATGTTTGCGCATTTTGAATAGACGCCGCGACTTTTAATTTATTTCGAATAATCCCCGGATCGGCCAGAAGGGCTTCCTGCTTGGCCGCGTCATAGGCCGCGACCTTATTCACATCGAAATTGTCATAGGCCGCGCGATAGGTATCCCGCCTTGCCAGAATGGTCAGCCAACTCAAGCCCGCCTGCGCACCTTCAAGGATCAGCATTTCAAAGAAATGTCGGTCATCATGCACCGGCACACCCCATTCCTTGTCGTGATAATCGACATAGAACGGCTTGTCGGCATGGCTCAGGGCCCAGCCGCAGCGCGGGTGGTGCTGGTGGCGCAGGTGATCTTGGTTCTGCATGCTAAATCCTCCTTGTGGCGTGCGCATTCTGGCCGTGGAGCATGCGAACCCGCAAGCTGTAATCGGGGTGCGCCTGACATCTCCTGACAGTTTCTGGCAGGCGTTTTGGCAAGCCGGTTGGTGAGCATGATCACAAAGCGATGAAAACTTCCCCTCATTTGCGGCAAAATCAACGCTGTGTGCTTGCGTTGGGGGCAATTGCCGACTAGGTTTTGCTGCGTGCAAACATCTTTCCGGGCCCAAAGCATCCGTGCGCCCGGCGATTGTAAGGAGCGGCGATGCTGGCGATTTTTTGGCTTATTGACACTGTGGTGGGTATCTACATTTTCATGCTGATTGCATCTGCAATCCTGTCATGGCTTGTGGCGTTCAACGTGATCAATACCAGCAACCGGTTTGTTTATTTGGTTGGTGATTTCCTCTATCGGGTTACCGAACCGGTATTGCGCCCGATCCGGCGGATCATGCCCGATCTTGGCGGCATTGATATTTCGCCGATCATCCTGATCCTGATTTTGCAGTTCGCCAACATGCTGATCCAGACCGATGTCCGGATGGCGCTTGTCGGCTATTGATGTCTCATTTCGCCTAGTAAAATGTCTCATTTAGACAATGTCTGATCACGCGCCCGTGTTACGGTCCGAGCCATCAGGGGTTCGGCTGTTTGTTCGGTTAACACCAAAGGCATCGCGCAATGCGATTGGCGATGTGGTCGCCGATGCCAATGGGCAAGAGCAGCTAAAAGTCTCGGTGACGGCGGTGCCGGAAAACCGCAAGGCCAATCAGGCACTGATAAAACTTTTGGCAAAAGCGGCCAAATGTCCTAAATCGTCGGTCAGGATTGTTTCCGGGCAAACTGATCGCACCAAAACGCTGCTGATCGACGGAAATCCCGAAGAGCTGATGGCGAAAATATCCCAACTCACGGGGCGGACAGACATATGAGTGACGCGAAAATCATCGACGGCAAGGCATTCGCAGCCAAACTGCGCACCGACATCACAGCCGAAGTATCGAAACTTAAAACCGAACATGGCGTAACACCGGGTCTGGCCGTCATTCTGGTCGGCGAAGACCCCGCCAGTCAGGTTTATGTCCGCAACAAGGGCAAACAGACCCTTGAATGCGGCATGAATTCCTATGAGCACAAGCTTCCGGCGGAAACCAGCGAGGAAGACCTGCTGGCCCTGATCGCCAAGCTGAATGCCGATGAAAATGTCCATGGCATTCTCTGTCAGCTTCCGGTGCCCAAGCACATCAACGAGCAGGCCATTCTGGCCGCCATCGACCCGGCCAAGGATGTGGATGGCTTCCACGTTGTGAATGCCGGTGCACTGGCAACAGGCGGCGAAGGTTTCGCCCCTTGCACGCCGTATGGCTGCCTGATGTTGCTCAAGGATACCCTTGGGGATTTGTCGGGCAAACGTGCGGTCGTGGTTGGTCGTTCGAACATTGTTGGCAAGCCGATGGCGCAGTTGCTGCTGAAGGAAAGCTGCACGGTCACCATTGCGCATTCGCGTACCCGTGATCTGCCTGAGGAAGTCCGCCGTGCCGATATCGTGGTTGCCGCCGTTGGCCGCCCGAACATGATCAAGGGTGACTGGATCGCCCCGGGTGCCACCGTGATTGATGTTGGCATCAACCGCGTTGAAGGTGCCGAGGGCAAAATGAAGCTGGTCGGCGATGTCGAGTTTGAAACCGCCTCCAAGGTCGCCGGTGCCATCACCCCGGTCCCGGGCGGTGTCGGCCCGATGACCATTGCGTGTCTTCTGAACAACACCCTGATTTCGGCTTGTCGTGCCAACGGCCTTGAAGTACCGAACCTTGGTTTTGATGGCTAAGACAAAACAGTAAAACAAATGTCAGAAGGGCGCTCCTGTTCAGCGCCCTTCTGCTTCTTGAAATAGTCGTGATCAGTTCGACTACAGTAATTCGGGTCTATTTGCCACCAGGACGTTAACTTTCCTTGATCGAATCTGATCAATGGCAATCATCTATGGCGACTTGGAAGTTTCGCTTGCCAACGGATCATATCAGCAATAATTGGGAAGATATCATTGTGTTTTGCTCCAAAGCGCATCAACCCATTTTGAAACGATCCAATATCCCGGTTTGCAGTACTAATACTCTCGGGTAGCCATTTTGTAAGCTCTTGGAGGCCGTATCGGTCGATTTCTTCCTCGCTTAGTTCATAGTATCGCCATACCGGATTAGAGTGGGAAAAATCAATCTCATCAAGAGCAGACATTAATTGATCGAACAGATCTTCTGCATTTTCTGGTCGTCGATTACTGAAGTTTAAGTCATAGGTTAGCTTCGCTAGAGCCTTTAAAGTTACAGGCTGTGCTGCAATCGTTTGCTCTTTTGCTCCCTTTTCACCAAAACCACTAATTTGCCCGATTTGATGCCACAAGCGTTCGACGATAGGTTGTCTTGGTTCTACAATGGCGGGTGTGGCGCCGGATGCATTAGATTTGTTTAGGAATGCAAGCGAAGTAACCGCAACAAGGTCCTTCATCGCCAGTTCACCTTCGTCTTGCGACCAATCTTTTACGTCAGCATTGCTCACGTTAACCAGCCCGTTGGCGACAATTGAATTCTTGATGAACTGAGTAATTGGGTTTGAGCTGTCAAACTCAAGCGCCATACTTGGATTAACTCGCTTTCCGAGCTTGTTTAAGTCATGGAAAAGCTGACGTTCTTGATCCACGCCTAGTCCAAGATGGACCTCAACAGTAAGTGTGGCGTACGATCTTGCCGCGTCATAGGCCTCATTCCAAACTTTCATTTCCTCAACGGAAACAACCTTCCCCTTTTCTGGGAACAGCACAGGGGCTTTGCCTGGATACTTTCCGCTCTGACGCACATCTTGCAAGAAAGTCATTACCATTTCTGCTCCGGCTCTACGATGCTGGCCGTCAATCACCCAGAGGATATGGCGCTCGGAGAGGAAAACGCGGAAGGCAGCTGTGTCTCCACGATCTGTCTGCAGGCGCATGCCTCGAATACCACCTGCTCCATTGCCGCCATATGGAATATTGCGAATGTTGCAAACAATAGGTTGTAGTGAGAAATAAGGCTGGTTGCCTAATGCATCCAATACATCGTCAAAAGCAGGTAGTGGTTCTTGGTCTTTAATTTGACGACGCAACTTTGCTGCGGAGACTAAGCCGCGAAGCATGTACTTCGCGAGGTTCCGCGCATGATTTTTATCTAAAGGCCTCTGGGCTACAGGACCGGCGTCCCTGTCATTTGCTACATCTGAAATTTCGTAAAACTGTCGGAAAGGCACCGACATTGTAAAAACACGGTGTCCAAGGTTATGGCCGATAAAAACATTGAATGGTGTTTCGTTGATATCGCCCTCTGCTGAGAGCGCATCGAGGTCGTCCAAGTTTTCGCGATCAGTGAGTGGTTGAGGTAGGCCATCAATTGAGGGATGCATAGTGTTGTTCCTTTTTTCTGGCAGGCAAAATCAGTTCGTAATTCAATTAATTATCCTCCTGGAATGTTTATGTCAAACGAAAAAATATCCCAGGATGATTGTAGTTATATATTTATCTGATTTTATTGATTTTTTTTGTGATGTAATTTATTCCCTGGTGTAAATAGGATTGGATTTTCCTCTTGGTGTAATGTGCACGGTTGGCTATTTCAGGGAGCTTAAGCGCGGAAACAATCTGCTTCTGATGCGTCTCGTGTAATTACAACGAGTTCTCCAGGAAGCTGCTGGAGGTCAATCGCCGGAAATTATAGCGGCCACACCCACAACAACATCGGCACACCAACCGCCACAACGATGATTTCGATCGGCAGGCCGAGGCGCCAATAGTCGCTGAAGCGGAAGCCGCCGGGGCCGAGGATAAGCGTGTTGTTCTGATGGCCGATGGGGGTCAGGAAGGCGCAGGAGGCGCCGATGGCGACTGCCATCAGGAACGGGTCGGAGCTGGCGTCGAGTTGGGCGGCACTGCCTATCGCAATCGGGCACATGACAGCGGCGGTTGCGGCATTGTTCATGAAGTCCGAGAGCGTCATGGTGACAATAAGGATCAGGGCAAGGGCAACTGGCGCGCTTCCCTGTGCGACGGTATCGAGCAGGAAGCGCGCAATCAGATCGGCACTGCCAGTACTTTCCATGGCATTGGCGACCGGGATCAGCGCGGCCAGCAACACAACCACCGGCCAGTCGACCGCATCATAAAGGGTGCGCGGCGAGACCACACCCACCAGCAAAGTGGCAAGCACGCCAAGTGCAAACGAAATGGCGGCAGGCAGGATGCCAAAGGCCGCAAGCGCAATCGCAACGGCCATGATGGCGGTGGCCTTAAGGGCCTGTGTCTTGTCGCCAAGGTTGAGCGACCGTTCGGCCAGCGGCGCGCAGCCCAGGCGATTGCCAAATTCGTTAATGGCCGCAGGCGTGCCTTGCATCAAAAGCACGTCCCCGGCCTGCATTTTCATGGTGCGCAAGCGTGACATCGAACGGTGTCCCTGACGGGACAGGGCCAGCAAGTTGATGCCATAGCGGCTGCGGATGCGGATATCGGCCGCAGATCGCCCGATGAAGGAGGCGTTCGGCAGGACCACGACCTCGATCAGGGAGATATCGTCTGACTGAAGGGCCGTTTTCTTTGTATCAGAGTCCTTTTTCTCCGATTTGGTGGTGTCATCCTTTTCGGCGTCAGCCTTTGGTGCGTCACCAGATTTTTCGGCTGCCTTTTGCGCCTTTTGCGCGCGGACCTGTTCCTTGGCCTCTTCCTTTTGTTCGGCGTTGGCTTCTTCGCTGCGCAGTTCGGCTTCCAGGGTCAGCTCAAGGCCAGACAGGGCACTTGCCAGTCCTTCGGGTTCGGCTTCGATCAACAGGATGTCGTCCTGTTGCAGTTCGCGATAGGGGCTTGGTGCCGGAATGCGGCGTTCGTTGCGGATCAGGCCGATCACCTGCGCGTCCGACTTTTCAAGCTCGTCATTGATGTCGCGCATGAACATGCCGATGGCCTTGCTGCCCTCGGTAATGCGGGCCTCGGTCAAATAGGATCCGGTCTCGAACCCTTCTGCCCCGGCACGTTGGCGGGTCGGCACCAGAAAGCGGCCCAGCAGAATGACAAATAGCAGTCCGGCAAGGGCGATGGCAACGCCGACCGGGCTGTAATCAAACATCGAAAATCCTGCCCCGTTTACCTCGGCCCGAAAGCCCGAAACGATCAGGTTGGGGGGCGTGCCGATAAGTGTTGTCATGCCGCCAAGGATCGAGCCAAAGGCAAGCGGCATCAGGATTTTGCCTGGTGGCAGGTCCTGTTTGTTGGCGATCTGAAGGGCAATCGGCATCAGAAGGGCCAGTGCCCCGACATTGTTCATGAAGGCTGACAGGATGGCCGCCAGAAGGCTGAGAGCTGCCATGGTGACAAACGGCCCGGCCGATTGCGGCAGGACAGTGCGCGAAAGGGTATCAACCGCCCCCGACCTTTGCAGGGCGGAAGACAGGATCAGGATACAGGCGACCGTGATCACAGCCGGATGGCCAAATCCGACAAAGGCGCCGTCAGTCGGAACCAACCCCAGAACCACACAGACCAGAAGGGATGCCATCGCCACCATATCATGGCGCCAGCGGCCCCATAAAAACAGCACGACGGTGCCAAGCAGCACGGCCAGAATCATGATTTGCGGGGTGGTCATTCGGGCTGTCCTGTTTGTTGGGGCGCTTTTGTCGCGATCAGGATTGAAGCCTATGAGGGCGGTGATGCGCGGTCAAGTTCGTCCGTGCGAACGACGGCAAAATCATCCTGCCAGAATTGTCAGGAGCGTGTGTTAGCATGCACCTGTTTTTATTCGATTTTCCAAGTGTGTCCTGATGCCGATTGACAGTGCTGCCACCCCGTCCCCGACCGTTTCGATATCTGCCAAACAGGCGCGTAACCTGGCACTTGTCGGGCAAGGATTTGCCACCAATCCCGACCGGGATGTGACCAAGCGCCAGATCCTTAAAACCATCCGGGCGACCAATATGTTGCAGGTCGACAGTGTCAATGTCCTGACACGGGCGCATTACATGCCGATCTTTTCGCGGTTGGGCGTTTATGACCCGAAGATGCTTGATGAAATGGTCTGGGGGACGGCGCGCCAGCGCAAGCTGTTTGAATATTGGGGCCACGAAGCATCGATGATCCCGGTTGAGGATTATCCGCTTTATCGTTGGCGGATGCGGGATGCCGAACGGGGCATGGGCACGTGGGGACGGATCGCACGGGTTCAGCGCGAACAACCCGATCTGATTGACAACATCCTGCGCCATATAGACCAAGAGGGCGCGGTTGCGGCCAGTTCCCTTGAGACCGAGGGACGCAGCAGCGAGAAATGGTGGGGTTGGTCGAATACCAAAACCGCGATGGAATATCTGTTCTGGAGCGGACAGGTGATGGCGCGCAGACGGCGCAGCAGTTTTGAGCGTGAATATGATCTGCCGCATCGGATCATTGGCGACGCGGCACACGAACCCGACCGGGATCGGCAGGATGCGATGTGCGATCTGATCTGTCAGGGGATTGCCGCCATGGGGGTGGCCGCCGAGATTGATCTGCGCAAATATTTTCGGCTGCCAACCGATGAAACCAAGGCCTGTCTGGCGCGACTGGTCGAAGAGGGCCGGTTACTGCAAGCCGACGTCGAAGGATGGAAGCAGCCGGGTTATCTGTGCCCGAAGGTCAATCCGCGGTCACGAGCCAAGCCGACATGCCTGATGGTGCCGTTTGATCCGGTGATGTGGGAACGTGATCGGGTGGAGCGGATTTTTGGCTTTAACTACCGGATCGAGATTTATGTGCCGGCCGAGAAACGCCAGTACGGCTATTACGTTCTGCCGTTCATGTTAAACGGCGAATTTGTTGCCCGGGTGGATTTGAAATCAGATCGGCAGGCCGGAGTGCTCAGAGTGCAGAGCGCGCATCTTGAAGACCATGTAAGGGCCGCCGATGTTGCCGGGCCGTTGATGGCAAACCTGCAACGCTTGGCGGTCTTTCTGGGACTGGGCGGGGTCGAAGTGATGCCCGCCAATGACTTTTCAAAGTATATAGGGTCAGCACCCATTAATTTGGTTTAAATGGTTAAACAGATTTGTGTGGATACGCGGAGCAAAGCCGCAGGAAGATATGCATCTTTCAAGGTTTTGCGACAAAGTAGCCCGTGCAAATCCGTTTAATCCGTAGGACAGGCGTTAAATTTGCAAACTCCTGCGTCAAAATCCTTGCGCGGGATACCAACCCGCTCGGCGGACTTTTCCTTGGATTTCGCAAATTTAACGTCTGCCATTCAAATCAAATTAATGGGTGCTGACCCTATCCAGCGTACCCATAAGGTAAACGGGGCGCAGGTCCCACATCCGCGCCCCGTTTATCCGTCGAACTGGCTGACCACAAAAGCTTCAGGACAATGTGGTCATATTGTTTCACCTGGCCTTACCAGCAGGTGTAACCCCCATCTGCCAGAACGATGGACCCGGTCATCAGGCTGGAAGCATCAGACGCGAGGAACAGGACAACCGATCCGATTTCTTCGGTCAGGCCAAGACGGGCCATCGGGGTGCCGTTGATCCATGCGTCATACATTTCCGGCTTGGATTTTACGAATTCATTGAGCGGTGTTGCGATATAGGTCGGTGCGACCGCATTGACGCGCACGCCACGGTTGCCCCATTCGGCCGCCAGCGACTTGGTCAGGTGATGGACCGCTGCTTTGGAGGCATTGTAATAGGCCTGTTCCTGCGGCTTGTTGACGATGAACCCAGACATGGAACCGACATTGACGATGACGCCGTTTTTCTTTTCAAGCATCTGCTTGCCGAATTCACGGCAGCACCAGAAGGTGCCGTTCAGGTTGACGTCAATGACATTGAGCCAATGTTCATCGGTAACGGTTTCCGCCGGGGTTTCCGAACGTGCGATACCGGCATTGTTGACCAGGATATCAACGCCGCCCTGCTTGGCCATTTTTTCGGCACTTGCACGGACCTGATCGGTGTTGGTGACATCCATGATGTCGATATCAGCCGAATAACCTTTGGATTTCAGGTAGTCGCGGCCTTCTTCAGCAACACCTTCGCTGATGTCACCGATGATGACGTGGGCGCCGGCCTCTGCCAGAGCTTCGCAGCAGGACAGGCCGATGGCACGACCGCCGCCAGTGACATAGGCCCGACGGCCCGTAAGATCGAACTTTTTCAGATACATTTTGGACTCACAAGTGGCTTGGTTGGTAAGACGGGATCGCAATGTTTGTGGGACATCGCGATCCGGTTTTTTGCACGTATCAGGATTTGGCCAGCGCCAGCCCTTGGGCATCAAAGCGATGGATGCGATCCTGTTCCGGGGTCAGGAAAATCTTGTCATGTTCGCCAAGCGGGATTTCCCCGGTGGCACGGACCGTCATCGGACCGAGACCGTCGGCTTCGACATGAAGATATGTTTCGGCACCAAGGTGTTCGGCGATTTTGACGGTTGCCGGGATTTCACCCTTTTCGGTGCTGACCGCGAAGTGTTCCGGGCGAATGCCGATTTCGTGGCAATCGTATTTTTTGGCAAGCTCCCCGCCCAGGAAGTTCATTTTCGGTGACCCGATAAAGCCTGCGACAAACTTGTTCGTCGGGTTGTTGTACAGTTCCATCGGCTTGCCGACCTGTTCAACACGGCCGGCCTGAAGGACCACGATCTTGTCGGCCATGGTCATGGCTTCGACCTGATCGTGGGTCACGTAGATCATGGTGGTTTTCAGTTCCTGATGCAGACCGGTGATTTCAAGCCGCATGTTCACACGCAGCGCCGCATCAAGGTTGGAAAGGGGTTCGTCAAACAGGAAGGCCGCCGGATTACGGACAATCGCACGGCCAATGGCAACACGTTGACGCTGACCACCCGATAGTGCGCCCGGACGACGTTCAAGATAGTCGGTCAGGTTCAGGATCTTGGCCGCAGACTGGACTTTCTCTTCGATAACTTCCTTGCTTTCACCGGCCATTTTCAGGCCGAAGGCAATGTTGTTATAGACGGTCATATGCGGATACAGCGCATAGGACTGAAAGACCATGGACAGGCCGCGTTTGGCCGGGGCCTCGTTGGCGACATCGGTTCCGTTGATCAGGATTTTGCCATCGGTGACGTCTTCAAGGCCTGCAATCAGTCGCAGAAGCGTTGATTTGCCACAGCCCGACGGACCGACGAAAACCACGAATTCACCGTCATTGATATCAAGATCGACACCGGGAATAACATCGAGTGTGCCGAAGGTTTTCTTGACTTTTTCCAGTCGGATAGCACCCATTTTGGTGTTCCTTCTTTCCAGATTGCTATCAGGCTGCGGTTACTTGACCGCGCCGAATGTCAGACCACGAACCAGCTGTTTCTGAGAGAACCAGCCAATCACGAGAATTGGGGCAACCGCGAGCGTCGATGCGGCTGAAAGCTTCGCCCAGAACAGGCCCTCGGGGCTTGAGTAGGAGGCGATGAAGGCTGTCAGCGGGGCTGCATCGGACGTTGTCAGGTTGAGCGTCCAGAAGGCTTCGTTCCATGCCAGAATGATGTTGAGCAGCATGGTCGATGCGATGCCGGGAACCGCCATGGGCAACAGCACAAAGATGATTTCCTTGGGCAGGGTTGCGCCATCCATGCGGGCCGCTTCGAGGATGTCGGTCGGGATTTCCTTAAAGTAGGTATAGAGCATCCAGACCATGATCGGCAGGTTCATCAAAAACAGAACCATGATCAGACCAAAGCGGGTATCAAGCAGTCCCCAATCGCGGAACACCAGATAGATCGGGACCAGAACGCCGACCGGCGGCATCATCTTGGTCGACAGCATCCACAGAAGGGCGTCCTTGGTGCGCTTGGTCGGGTTAAAGGCCATTGCCCATGCGCACGTCACGGCAAAGACCAGACCGACCAGGGTGGAGCCGACAGCCAAGATCACCGAGTTCATGGCGAACTTGAAATAGTTCGAGCGTTGCTGGACCTCGGCATAGTTTTCCAGTGTCCAGTCGAACGAGATGAAGCTCGGCGGGATGGACACCGCTTCGAGTTCGGTCTTGAAGCTGGTCAGCACCATCCAGAAAATCGGGAAGAAGATCAGAAGACCCACGATCCACGCGAAGACCGAGAAGCTGACATAGCCAAGGGGTGTTTGTTTGCTTTCCATGTCGTGCCCCTATTTGTCCAGGTTCTTGCCGATGAGGCGGATCAGGAAGATCGCCACGATATTGGCCAGAATGACCGCGACAATGCCGCCGGCAGATGCGCCACCAACATCGAACTGCAACAGCGCCTGCGTATAAACGAGGAAGGCGATGTTAGTCGTTGCCAGGCCCGGACCACCACCAGTGGTGACAAAGATCTCGGCAAAGACGGTAAGCAGGAAGATGGTTTCGATCAGAACGACCACCGTGATCGCACGGCTAAGATGCGGAAGCGTAATATAGAAGAAGATCGCGACCGGACCGGCACCGTCCATCTGGGCGGCTTCTTTTTGATCGCGGTCAAGCGATTGCAGGGCAGTCAACAGGATCAAAACGGCAAAGGGCAACCATTGCCAGGACACCATGATGATGATCGAGGTCAGCGGTGCATTGGTAAACCAGTCAATCGCGGGCAGCCCGAACAGGCTGGCGATCCAGGCAAACATGCCTGACACCGGATCCATCAAAAGGTTCTTCCAGACCAGCGCGTTCACGGTCGGCATGATGAAGAACGGTGCAATCACCAACAGGCGCAAGACACCGCGCCCGAAGATCGGCTGATCCAGCATCAGACCCAGAAGGATGCCACCCACCACCGTGATGACCAGAACAGACCCGACCAGCAAAAGGGTATTGGTAAGGGACGCGAAGAACGCCGGATCTGTCAGGAAGAATTCGTAGTTAAGTGTACCGATCCACTCTTCCATTCCCGGCGACAACAGGTTGTAGCGCAGGAAGGAGAAGTAAATCGTCATGCCCAGCGGGACGGCCATCCACAAGAACAGGACGATGATCGACGGTGCGGACATGATACGCCCGGTAAGGGTCGAGGCCCGTGTCGACATGATGTGCTCCCCGAAATTGTCGTTTCGATCCGTGACTTTAAGGGAAAAAAAGGGTGGTGTGTTTTGCAACCACCACCCAAGTTTCTCTCAGGTCAAGGAGGTTCAGACCGGACGTCGCATCAAGGACGGAAGTCCGGTCTGGGTAGTGTATCAGTAGTAACCGGCCTTGCGCATGGTGCGATCGGTGCTGGACTGAGCGGCCGAAAGGGCCTCTTCAACACTCATCTGACCTGCAAGGGCTGCGGAGAACTGCTGACCGACCGTGGTGCCGATACCCTGGAATTCAGGGATTGCAGCGAACTGAACACCAACATACGGCTTCGGTTCCAGGGTCGAGTTGATCGGGTCTGCGCTGTCGATCGCCAGAAGGGTCTCGTCTGCGAACGGTGCCGCTTCAAGATATTTCGGGTTCTGATAAAGCGACATACGGGTGCCCGGCGGTACGTTTGCCCAACCTTCTTTGGAGGCAACCAGTTCCAGATAGGCTTTCGAGGTTGCCCAGGAGATGAACTTCTGAGCTGCTTCTACTTTCTGGGAACCCATCGGAATGCCAAGGTTCCAAGCCCAGAGCCAGTTGGCGCCGGTGCAGGTGACAGCGCACGGTGCTTCGGTGAAGCCGACCTTGTCTGCAACTTTGGATTCTTTGGGGTTGGTCACGAAGGATGCCGCAACGGTGGCATCAATCCACATGCCGCACTTGCCGGAGTTGAACAGCGAAAGGTTTTCGTTAAAGCCGTTCGAGGTCGCACCGGGAGGACCGTAGTTGCCAAGGACGTTGGTATACATGTCGAGGGCATTTTTCCACTCGGCACTGTCGAAGGTCGGGTTCCAGTTCTCGTCGAACAGGCGTGCACCAAAGGCATTGCCCATGGTGGTGATCAGCGCCATGTTTTCACCCCAGCCGGCCTTGCCACGCAGGCAGATGCCATAGACACCTTCGTCAGGCTTGTGGAGTTTCTTGGCGATTTCAAGGGTCTGGTCCCAGGTCAGGCGACCGTTGATTTCAATACCGGCAGCTTCGAACAGGTCGGTGCGGTACATCATCATCGAGCTTTCGCCGTAGAACGGTGCAGCATAAAGCTGACCATCGTTGGAAACGGCAGAGCGGATCGCAGGCATCAGGTCATCGACGTCATAGTCGGAACCAAGATTATCAAGCGGTGCGAGCCAGCCTTTTTCAGCCCAGATCGGCACTTCGTAGGTACCAATGGTCATGACGTCATACTGACCGCCTTTGGTGGCGATGTCAGTGGTAACGCGCTGACGCAGGGTGTTTTCCTCGAGCGTGACCCACTCAAGGGAAATGTCAGGATTTTTGGAGGTGAAATCATCCGTCAGCTTCTGCATGCGGATCATGTCACCGTTGTTGACGGTAGCGATGGTCAGTTTCGTTTCGGCATTGGCGTGTGCAACACCGCCTGCCAGCAGCGCACAAAGCGCTACTCCCATTACGCGTTTCATATTTCCTCCCAAAGGACTATTTACCCGCTGAGCAACTTCGGTTGCCCACATTGATCATTTGTTCAGGTAATGAGCATTCACTCAATTTCACCATTGCTTGTCAAACAAAATCGTTTTTGCGGCGCACAAAGAAACGCCCTGCCGACACGGGTGGCAGGGCGCAGAACTATTTGCTGTGTGGGTGAAAAATGCCGCGTGCTAGCGCAGCAAACTTTCCGCGGTGGCTTCGTCGGTAATCAGCGTTGAAATCAGTTGCCCGCGCATCGCACCGCGAATCGCGGCAACCTTTTTCGCACCCTTGGCAACCGCAATGGTGTTTGTTGCGGGCTGGACAGCCGGCGCACTGGTGACACAGTGATTGACCGGGTGATCAAGGATATTGCCGTCCTGATCAAACGACCAACTGATCACTTCGCCGATGCCACCACTTTCGCGCAGCGACACCAGCTCGTCTTTCGAGATAAAGCCGTCAATATGCAGCGGCGCATCATCGCCAAGATGCCCGACCCCGATAAAGCGGATGTCAGCTTCGCGCGCGAGCTTGAGGATATTGTCCATCGGGGGCTGTTGCTGCATGCGTTCACGCATTTGCGGATCGGCAATGATCACCGGGATCGGCAGCGGGTAATGCGGCGCACGGGTGCGGTCGGCAAGATCGGTCACCGCGTCATAGAAACTGGCCGCCCCGTCATGGGCGATGGTGCCGACCAGCGAGACGATCTTGTGATGATAGGCATCAATACGCCCGATTTCATCGACCATGGCGCGCATGGCACGCCCGGTACCGAGTGCGATGATTTTTGGTTCCGTGGAATGCAGCGCACGTTCGAGATAGTTTGCCGCCGCCTGCGCCATGCCAAACATCGCATCGGGTGCCGCCGGATCGGTTGGCACCACATCACAACCGGCAATACCATAGGTCTCGCAGATCGCCTTGCCCAGTTCCATGCAACGCGCAATCGGATGATCAAGGCGAACCTTTACCAGCCCCTCGCTGACGGCAGCGGACACCAGACGCTGTGCGGTCGGGCGTGACACGCCAAGCTTCTGGGCGATTTCATCTTGCGTGTTGCCAGCACAGTAATAAAGCCAGCCAGCGCGGGCGGCTTCATCGAGGCGGGCCGCTTCCTTGCGGGTGCGTTTGACCATCTCATTCCCCGGACTTTTTGATCCGTTGCCAAAAGGCGAACAGGTATTTTTTGCTTTTGAAAATTTGTCTTCTTTTTCCCTAGCGCCTTTTTTTGCCTCTGACCAGCATCTTGCCGGGATATGGAACGACAAAACCCGCCCATGACAGGCGGGTTTTGGTTGAAATCTGTTGCGGACCTAAGGGATCGCTTATTTCTTCGGCAGGAATTCTGCGACCAGTTTTTCGGCAATCTGAACCGCGTTCAGGGCAGCACCCTTGCGCAGGTTGTCGCCAACACACCACAGTGACAGGCCGTTTGCGACCGTCGGGTCCTTGCGCACGCGCGAGACAAAGACATTGTCCTCGCCCTGGACTTCCTGCGGGGTGACATAGCCTTCGTCCTGCCGGTAATCGACAACCGAAACACCGGGGAAGTTTTTCATCGCCTTGCGGGCTTCTTCGACCGTGATCGGTTTTTCAAACTCGATATTCACCGCTTCGCCATGGCCGACAAAGACCGGGACGCGCACGCAGGTGGCGTGGACTGCGATTTCCGGTGCAAGAATTTTGCGGGTCTCGACCGACATTTTCCATTCTTCGCGGGTCGCACCATCATCCATGAAATTGTCGATATGCGGGATGACGTTAAAGGCGATCTGTTTGGTGAATTCCTCCTTCTTGGGCGGATCATTCACATAGATGCCTTTGGTCTGGTTAAACAGCTCGTCCATGGCGGCACGACCGGCACCCGACACCGACTGATAGGTCGCAACAACGATGCGTTTGATCGTGGCAATGTCATGAAGCGGCTTAAGGGCCAGAACCATCTGAATGGTTGAGCAGTTCGGGTTGGCGATGATGTTCTTTTTGGCGTATCCGGCCAGCGCATCGCCATTGACCTCGGGCACGACCAGCGGAACACCCGGTTCCATGCGCCAATAGCTGGAATTGTCGATGACAACGCAGCCTGCCTCGGCAGCCTTGGGTGCCAGTTTCTTGGCGGTTTCACCACCGGCCGAGAACAGGGCGATATCGGCCTTTGAAAAATCAAAGGTTGCGGCATCAAGAACACTGATCTCGTCATCTTCGCCATAGCCCACGGTGCGCCCGATGGATTTCGACGATGCCAGCGCAAAGATTTCGTCTGCCGGGAATTTGCGTTCGGCAAGGGTGTTAAGCATCTCGCGCCCGACATTTCCGGTCGCGCCGACAACAGCGATTTTGTAGCCCATCAGGGTGCCTCTTTCAGTCTTGTCGGCATGGCGGTCACAACGGTACCGGAACGGGAAAACCCCGTGCGACAACGGATGACGCAGCGACCATGCCTTTGGGTAATGTCTGATAATCTGCGGCGAGATGTAAGGGTTTCTCGGCGATTGCGCAAGCATGTCGTTGCCAATGTGATCATGATTACTACTTGAGATCGCAGAAAAATCTGGCAGAATTACCAAAGGGGTTCATGTAGCGAACCTGAAATCAGAAACGTTTTGCATCTTGCCAGGTTGATTTCTGAATTTCTGCCTGGTTGGCGTCCATGCCACCGATGTGACCACCTGACGATCCTCCGGACGGCCAGACAAAACGATCCTGATCACGGGTTCGATGCAGATATGCGGTGTTGCCGCATATGGGGCGATCACTACTCGGACTTTTATAAAAAGGACGGCCAATGACGTACCCGATGAGTTTGGATTGGACACAGAAAAAGGTTCTCGATTTCTTTCGGGAACATGTCACGCGCGGGACCTTGGTATTCCGTGTGGATGACAAGCACGAGGTTGTGCTGGGAGATGGATCAGAACCGCGGGCGGGTATGACCGTCCCGGATTGGACCAACACACTTAAAATGGCACTGAGCCCGGACCCGGGCTTTGGTGAAGCCTTCATGCATGGCGGGTTCGACCTTGTGAACTGCGAGATGGAGGACCTGATCAAGGTGCTGCGTCTTAATTTCGAAGGCGGGCATTCGACCAGCGGGTTTGGCAGCTTTATTGAAAAGCTGCAGGCGCTGAAATTCCAGATCGGGCAGTTTACATCGGTCAGGGCGGCGTCGCACCGCGTGCGCCATCACTATGATATCGGCAATGATCTTTACACCCGGTTCCTTGATCCGGAGATGCAATATTCATGTGCCTTCTGGGATGATGGGGCCCAGACCCTTGAAGAAGCCCAGCACCGGAAAATGAGCCTGACCACCCAGCGTCTCAAGATCAATGAGCCGGGCCTGCGTGTGGTCGATATCGGTTGCGGCTGGGGCGGGTTAAGCCGCTTTATCCACCGTGAGACCGGGGCGGAAGTGCATGGCATCACGCTTTCGACCGAACAATATAACTGGGCGCAGGAAAAGCGCTCAGAGATGGGCGGTAATATGAAGGCGGGGCTCGATTACCACCTGCTGGATTATCGGCTGTTTGCCGATGCCAATGCCGGGAAGTATGACCGCGTGGTGTCGGTCGGCATGTTTGAACATGTCGGTCGCCATCAGTTCAAAACCTATTTCGAAAAGGTCAGTGAGCTGCTTAAGGCCGGTGGGCGGGCTGTGATCCATACCATCATTAAGCCGCGGGCTGAGTTTACCTCGCCATGGATTGATAAATATATCTTCCCGGGCGGGTATATTCCGGCGGTGCATGAAGTGATCGAGGCTGCCGAACATGCCAACCTGACGGTAGAGGCTTCTAACTTCCATGCCGGTCGCAACTATGCTCAGACGCTTATTGCGTGGCGTGATCGGTTCCGCAAAGTCGCCGATGAACTTGACCCGGAAAAGTACGACGAAGAATTCAAACGCATGTGGGAGTTTTATCTGGCTGGATGCATCAATGCCTTTGATGCGGGCGAGGGCGGCGGCGGCATGCGGGTCGGCCAGTTCGTCTTTACCAAGCCGGGCTTTGAATATGCCTGAGGGTCGCAATGATAGAGGGCGGGGAGCGATGGTTTCCCGCCCTGTTTGTTTTCTGCTTGCTGCTTCCCATATTCAATAAAGAGCCGTGCGACCCTGTTGCGGCGAAATGCACCGCATGACTGCAAATCAAAATCAAAACAAAGAAGATCAAAGACGTGCCTTCAAACCAAGCCACATCGCGTGATGGACCGGCACGACAGATGTGAAAAGCGACATACCGGTCATTCAGTCGGGAGGAAACGACATGTTTGAAATGATCAACCGGGATGACGCGACCCACGCCAGAGACGGTGACACAGCGCTTGCACCGCATATCGGGCGGCCAGAGGACTATGTCCGGGCCCTGGCCGAAATTGAAATGTCGAGCTGCGAACGCGATATGCTGCGTGCGCACGCCAAAGCCCCGGGGCGCAAGATTACCGGCCTGAAACTGGCCGAGACGGTCGGGCATTTCGGATGCCGTATTGGAAATAAGAAGTATGGCCGGCTTGCCGCCAAGATCGCGGCCGCAGCAGACCTTCCGATGTGCAAGAGTGATGTCAGTGATTATCTGGCGGCGATATTCACCCTTGCCGAGGGAACGCAAAGTGATGGCGAGGACTGGACATGGGTGATGCATGACAATGTCGCCCGCGCGCTTGCGGATGCGGGCATTGTCTGAGGTCCCTGATTGCTGATTTGATAAATTTCGAATTTTACGGGCGGGTCGTGTAACGCGGGCCGCCCGTGTTTCGTCCTTGTGGGCAGAAGGGGAACATTTCCACTGTATTCCTCGTGTCACCAAGGAGAATTGCCATGACCCGCTTTGCCTTTCATGAAGTCAGCCCGAAACTGTTCCAGGCCCAGTTTGACCTTGCCACCAAGCTTGGCGAAAACCCGCTGATTGCACCGGTGCTGCGTGATCTTATTGAATGTCGGGTGTCGCAGATCAATGGCTGTGCCTATTGCGTTCGGATGCATTCTGACAGCTTTGCCAAACATGGCGGCGATCCGGTCAAGCTTGCGATGTTGCCGGTTTGGCAGGGTGCCGAAGGGTTCAACGCGGCAGAGCGTGCGGCACTGGCATGGGCCGAATGCCTGACCCGGGCGGAATGCCAAGTCACGATTTCGAAATGCCATCGCGTGCTTCTTGATCATTTCGAAGAAGCCGAGATTTCGGAGCTGACCTGCATCATTGCCACGATGAATGCATGGAACCGGTTGGGCATCGCGCAGCATGAATTTGCATGATCGTCGCAAGCTTCCTGACGGAGGCGTAAAAACCCCTTACAATCGGAGACACACAGCGATACGGGATTTCCCCGTATCGTTTCACGCGTTTGGTGGGACATCTGTGGCAGATCGGATTTTTGAACAACACAGGGCACGGTTGACCGCGTTGGCTTATCGTATGCTGGGCAGTCACGCCGATGCCGAGGATGCGGTTCAGGATGTCTGGTTGCGGTGGCGCAATCAGGATCTTGAGACGATCAATGACGCCACCGGCTGGCTTGTCCGGGTGTGCAGCAATATCTGCCTCGATGTTTTGAAATCAGCCCGCCGCCAGCGCGAAAACTATGTCGGTCACTGGTTGCCTGAGCCGTGGTTGCCGCCCGAACAACCCAAAGCCGAAACGCAACTGATCGAACAGGACGGCCTTGGGCAGGCTTATATGTTGATGCTTGAACGTCTTGCACCGGTGGAACGTGTTGCGCTTGTGCTGCATGAAGTTTTTGATTGGATGCATGACGATATCGCCCCGCTGATCGAACGCACGCCGAACAATACCCGTCAGATCCTGTTCCGCGCCCGGCGCAAGATGCAGCGCGACAGTGATCGCGATGCGACGCCCGAACCGAATGCAACCGCCTGTGATCGGGATCGTCTGGATGCGTTTGTCACGGCCATCGGGACGAGTGACGTTGGCCGGTTGCTAGATCTTCTGGCACCTGATGTTATTTTGCATTCCGATGGTGGTGGCAAGGCACTGGCGACCGCCAATCCGCTGTTTGGTGCCGATCATGTGTCGCGGTTCTTTCTTGGTGTCTGGGGCAAGCGCAGCCCGGGTGAGCGCATCTTTGGCGTCACGATCAAGGATCAATGCTGGATCCTTCTGGCCGAGGACGGAGTTGTGGCAACCGCACTCTGCGCGACCGAACGCGACGGAAAGATTGTTGATCTGTTTGTCCATCGGAACCCGGACAAGTTGGCGCTGTTTTCCGGCATTCTTGCCGATGCCGTCGAGATTATCCATTAATGCAAAAAGGCCGGATAACTATCCGGCCTTTTTAATATCGGGATCGCTTAAAACGATCAGACGAGCTTGTCGAGTTCGTTGATCAGCGACTCACCCATAACCGTGGTCGAGACCTTGGCCATGCCCGGCTGCATGATGTCTGCGGTACGCAGGCCGCCCTTAAGGACGTTCTGTACAGCGTCTTCGATCAGGGTGGCGTCGTCGCCCATGTCAAACGAATAACGCAGCATCATGGCGAAGGACAGGATGGTTGCCAGCGGGTTGGCGATGTCCTGACCGGCGATGTCCGGGGCGGAGCCGTGTACCGGCTCGTAAAGCGCCTTGCGCGCACCGTTTGCATCGGCCGCACCAAGGGATGCAGACGGCAACATACCAAGCGATCCGGTCAGCATGGCGGCACAATCCGAAAGGATGTCGCCAAACATGTTGGTGGTGACCATCACGTCAAACTGTTTCGGGTTACGCACGAGCTGCATGGCAGCGTTATCGACATACATGTGGCTCAGTTCGACTTCCGGGAAGTCCTTGGCAACACGTTCGACAACTTCGCGCCACAGAACGGTGGATTCCAGAACGTTGGCCTTATCGACAGAGCACAGGCGCTTGTTGCGTTTCATCGCCATGTCAAAGGCAACGCGCGCAATGCGTTCGACTTCCGGCTCCGAATAAACAAGGGTGTTGAAGCCGTGACGGACACCGTCGCGTTCTTCGATGCCGCGCGGCTGACCGAAATAGATGCCACCGGTCAGTTCACGCAGGATCATGATATCAAGACCCTTAACGACGTCTTCTTTAAGCGTTGATGCACCGACAAGTGCGTCAAACACCAGTGCCGGACGCAGGTTGGCAAACAGGCCCATTTCCTTACGGATCTTGAGCAGGCCACGTTCCGGTTTGATGTCGAACGGCATGTCGTCCCATTTCGGACCACCAACAGCACCCAGAAGAACAGCGTCGGCTGCCATTGCATCGGCCAGCGTTTCGTCGGTCAGCGGGTTTTTATGGGCATCAATGGATGCGCCGCCGATCAGACCTTCGGTGATTTCGAAATTCACGCTGCGCTTTTTCGCCATCCAGTCCATGACGCGCTGAACCTGACGCATGACTTCCGGGCCAATTCCGTCGCCCGGCAGCATCAGTACTTTTTTGGTGGTGCTCATAAATGCTTCCTTCCCATATTTTTTGGGGCCGCTCACCCCGTAACGATCAGAAAACGGGCGGCAAACCGATGTTTGCCGCCCGTTTTTGCAATTACAGCGACAGCCAGGGCTGCGATGCAGCGCGCTTGGCTTCGAAATCGTTGATGGCATCGGCCTTCTGCAGGGTCAGGCCAATGTCGTCGAGACCATTCAGCAGGCAATGCTTGCGGAATTCTTCGACTTCAAATTTGATGCAGCCGCCGTCCGGCCCGGTGATTTCCTGATTTTCAAGATCAACCGTGACGGTGGCATTGGCACCGCGTTCGGCATCGGCCATCAGTTTGTCGACATCTTCCTGCGGCAGACGGATCGGAAGGATGCCGTTCTTAAAGCAGTTGTTATAGAAAATGTCGGCAAAGCTTGGTGCGATCACGCAGCGAATGCCGAAATCAAGCAGCGACCAGGGTGCATGTTCACGCGACGAGCCACAGCCGAAATTGTCACCCGATACAAGGATCTTGGCGTTGCGATAGGCCGGTTTGTTCAGAACGAAATCCGGAATTTCGTTACCGTTATCGTCGTAACGCATTTCATCAAACAGGTTCTTGCCAAGGCCCGAACGTTTGATGGTTTTGAGGAACTGTTTGGGAATGATCATGTCGGTATCGACATTGATCATCGGCAGCGGTGCTGCAACACCGGTGAGCTTGGTGAATTTTTCCATTATCTTATCCCTTGCTTCCAGTTTCCCAGGCCAGACCGAGTGCTTCGATCAATTCTTCGGTCGCGTCGAGTTCCTGTGCTACGAAGTCCGGCAGGTTGATGCCGGTCAGTTGCGGCAGGAGGTGCTCAAGCACCGGTGCGCGGCCCAGACGAGGGGCACTTTCGCGGAAATTGATCAATGTGTGATCGGCCATGGGGAACCTTCCTTAACCGAGTTTGCGAATGTCGGTCAGATGACCGGTGATCGCAGCCGCAGCTGCCATGGCCGGGCTGACGAGGTGGGTACGACCACCACGGCCCTGACGGCCTTCGAAGTTACGGTTCGAGGTCGAAGCGCAACGCTCGCCCGGGGCCAGACGGTCCGGGTTCATCGCCAGACACATCGAGCAGCCCGGCTCGCGCCAGTCAAAGCCTGCTTCGATGAAGATCTCATGCAGGCCTTCTGCCTCTGCCTGTTCTTTCACAAGGCCGGAGCCCGGAACGATCATGGCATTGACGGTTTCGGCAACCTTGCGGCCCTTGGCGACTTCGGCAACAGCACGCAGGTCTTCGATACGACCGTTGGTGCAAGAACCGATAAAGACGCGGTCGATCTTGATTTCCTCGATCGGGGTGCCGGCGGTCAGACCCATATATTCCAGCGAACGGGCAATGGCCTTTTGCTTGCCGGCATCCTTGCCGTCAGACGGGAACGGAACGGTGCCGGTAACCGGAACGACGTCTTCCGGGCTGGTGCCCCAGGTAACCTGCGGGACGATTTCGGCGGCATCGATTTCGACAATCTTGTCGTAATGTGCGCCTTCGTCAGACGGCAGGGTCTTCCAGTATTCAACAGCCTGCTCGAACGCGGCACCTTTCGGGGCCATCGGGCGGCCCTTGATATATTCAAAGGTTTTCTCGTCCGGGGCGATCAGGCCTGCGCGTGCACCGCCTTCGATCGACATGTTGCAGACCGTCATGCGGCCTTCAACCGACAGCGAACGGATGGCCGAGCCAGCATATTCGATGACATAGCCGGTGCCGCCAGCCGTGCCGATGCGACCGATGATCGCAAGGGTGATGTCCTTGGCGGTCACACCCGGATGCAGATCGCCTTCGACCTTGACCAACATGTTCTTGGCCGGTTTCTGAACCAGCGTCTGGGTGGCCAGAACGTGTTCAACTTCGGACGTGCCGATACCAAAAGCCAGCGCACCGAATGCGCCGTGGGTAGAGGTGTGGCTGTCACCGCAAACCATGGTCACGCCAGGAAGGGTGAAACCTTCTTCCGGGCCGACAATGTGCACGATGCCCTGACGGAGATCGTTCATCGGGAAATAGTGAATGCCGGTATCCTTGGCGTTCTGGTCAAGGGTTTCAACCTGGATGCGGCTGTCTTCTTCCTTGATGCCTTCGGAACGGTCAGAGGTCGGAACGTTGTGATCCGGCACAGCGAGCGTCAATTCCGGATGGCGCACTTTGCGGCCCGAATTGCGCAGACCTTCGAAGGCCTGCGGGCTGGTCACTTCGTGGACGAGATGACGGTCAATATAAAGCAGGCAGGTACCATCATCCTGCGTGTCGACCACATGGCTTTCCCAAATCTTGTCAAAAAGGGTTTTAGGTTGACCCATCTCGACCTCCTCATAATACATCGATCTTTTGAGCAGCAACGATCAAGCCGCTGGGTGCGGTTCTGGATGGGACGAAGATCGCGGCAATACCTGCTTTTGACGGCGGGTAGGGCTTGGCGTTTCTCCGGCGCAACCGGCTTTATCCGGTTTGCGAAATTTTATTATCCAGAACCACGCGGGTTTGTTCGTTTTTGCCGCGGGAGTGCCTTTATACACGCCGCCTTCCAAATCGCAAGGTATCGGGCGCGTGTTTTTGGATGATGCACACTTTTAAATAGAGTGTGCCATTTTACAGCATCCCAGAGTAGCCAAATCAGTGTTTAACGATATAGGTAAGGGATATCTGATATAATGAAAGCTGATAAATTTATCGTCGGATTTCTGCGGGGCTGCATTCTTTGAGGTTAAATCCGGCGATTCGCTATAATGCAACTAAAGAGTGCATTCAGTGGTTTCTGATCTCGTTCTGACCAGGGACCGGAAACGAAGACGGGCCCACCCGAAGGTGAGCCCGTCTTTGTTCTGATGCTGAAAACAGCGAAGAATTACTTCTTCTTGCGTTCTTCGGCGGTCAGTTTGCCTTTGTGGCCGGTGGTCTGCTCGGCGATACGTGCAGATTTACCGGTACGGCCACGAAGGTAGTAGAGTTTCGCGCGACGTACGTCACCGCGGCGAACGACTTCGATTTTGTCGATGGCCGGGGAGTACGACTGGAAGATACGCTCAACGCCTTCGCCCGATGCGATTTTACGCACGGTGAAGGAAGAGTTCAGGCCGCGGTTCTTACGCGCAATGCATACGCCTTCGAACTGCTGGATACGCTCACGGGTACCTTCAACGACTTTCAGGTGTACACGGACGGTATCACCTGCATCGAATTCCGGAACTTCGCGCTGCGCAACGATTTTGTCGAGCTGCTCTTTCTCGAGCTGCTGGATGATGTTGGTCATGGTTTAACCCTCTTTGATGTTCCCGTTTGCCACGTACCGGTCCCAAAGGTCCGGGCGTCGCGCGCGGGTAATTTCTTCTGCCTGAGCATGCCGCCAGGCTTGTACCTTGGCATGATGTCCGGAAAGCAAGATCTCCGGCACTTCACGCCCGTTCCAGTTGGCCGGGCGCGTGTAATGCGGATATTCAAGCAACCCGGTTTCAAAGCTTTCCTCGTCGACAGACTCGGTCTTGTTGACCGTTCCCTCGATGAGGCGAATGCACGATTCAATCAGGACCATGGCCGGCAGTTCGCCGCCCATGAGGATGTAATCACCGATGCTGATTTCCTCGGCCTCGTGTTCATCCAGAACCCGTTGGTCGATACCTTCGTAACGACCGCAAAGCAGGATGGCACCCGGGCCTGCTGCCAATTCGCGGCAGCGTTTCTGGTTCAGCACTTTTCCCCGCGGGCTGAGATAAATCAGCGGCAACTGCGGTGCAGAGCCACGCAATTCACGCAGGGCGGCGTCGACAATATCCGGGCGCATGACCATGCCGGCCCCGCCCCCGAAGGGATTGTCGTCTACAGTGCGGTGGCGGTCGGTTGCATGATCGCGGATGTCTTTGACATCAAGCGACCAGATCCCGTTTTCAAGCGCCTTGCCAGCCAAAGACTGACCAAGCACACCCGGAAACATTTCCGGGAACAGGGTTGCAACTTTTGCCTGCCACACAGACATCGATCAGGCCTCCTTCCCGCTGCCGGTCGCGGTTTCCGCGCCTACTGCATCTGCAGCAACGGCATCAGAATCGCGGTCGGCCTGAGAGTCCTTGCGGGGTTTGTTCGGACGACGGTTACGATTACCGGGTCCGTCCTCATCCTGCAGTAGCCCCTCGGGCGGATTTACCACCATCTTGCGTTCCGAAAGAATGACCTCGGGCACGACTTCCTTGGTGAAGGGAAGAACAACTACCTTGTTTTTGGCTTCTTCGAGCGCGACTTCGATTACGTCGCCAGCGCCAAAATCAGCCACACCCCGTACGGTGCCAAAAACCGAACCATCAATGTGGAATGCTTTCAGGCCGACAAGGTCAGCAAGGTAGAATTCATCTTCTTCAACCGTGTCAGGCAGTGCAGCACGCGGTACATGCAGCTTGGTGCCCCGCAGCCGTTCGGCAGCGTCCCGGTCGTCCACACCTTCGATCTTGGCGATCAGCTGGTCGCGGACATGTCCGACAGGAGACAGCTTGTATTTCACGCGTCCCTTGGCGTCGAACAACGGGCCGTAACCGACAAGGTTATCCGGATCGACGGTATAGCTTTTGACGCGCACGGCACCACGCACCCCGTGCGGGGCGGTGATCATGCCGACGCAGACATAAGCTTCGTCGTTTTTGGATTTGCGGGTATCAGCCATTTCGGTTCACAAGTTTCCGGTATCTGATCAAAGCGTGCGTTCAGCGATTACTCGCCTGCAGCTTCTTCTTCAGCAGGTGCTGCTGCTTCGGCAGCGGCTTCCGCAGCAGCGGCAGCAGCAGCTTCGGCTTTCTCAGCTTTCTCACGAAGACGTTCCTGAGCTTTCGCTTTCGGAGCAGACTTCTGCGGCTGTTCGGTCGGTTTGAACGCGTCAGCCAGGCCAGCTTTGCCCAGGAAACGTGCAACACGATCGGTCGGCTGTGCGCCAACGGACAGCCAGTATTTGATGCGCTCTTCTTTGAAAGTCACGCGGTTGTCAGCATCCTTCGGGAGCATCGGGTCATAGGTACCGACGCGCTCGATGAAGCTGCCGTCACGCGGGGCACGAACGTCAGCAACTACGATACGGTAGTACGGACGCTTCTTGGCACCGCCACGGGAAAGACGAATCTTGACAGCCATTCGGATAAGTTCCTTTCAGCTTGGGTTTGTAGTCTTCTAAATCATGACCCCGAGGGGCCTATTCACTTGGTCTTTGATCCGGCTTTGTGGGCCGGTTTTGGTTCCTAAGAGGAATTCTTGAAGAACCCATTTCAGAACCGGGGGCTTGGCTATTTCTTTTTGCCGAACCCCGGGAATCCCGAAGGCAAGCCACCGCCGCCTCCCAATCCCGGCAACCCGGGCGGCAAACCGCCCCCGCCACCGGTAAATCCTTTTGGCAAGTTGTTGAGGTCGGGCATATCGCCGCCCTCAAGCATTGCCGGGTCCATTTTCGGCATGCCGCCAAACAGACCCTTTTTACCCATCTTGCCCATCTTTTTGATCATGGTGGACATGGTCTGGTACTGCTTCAGAAGCTTGTTCACATCCTGAACGCTCAAGCCACAGCCAGCGGCAATACGCTTTTTGCGCGATGCCTTGATCAGGGCCGGGTTTTCACGTTCCTTCGGCGTCATCGACAGGATGATCGCTTCCTGGTGGGTCAGAAGTTTGGGATCAAGCTTGGTCTGCGACATCTGCTTTTTCAGCGCGCCCATGCCCGGCAGCATCCCCATGATGCCGGAAAGATCACCCATTTTCTGAAGCTGTTTGAGCTGTGCCAGAAGGTCGTTCAGGTCAAACTGACCCTTGCGCAGCTTCTTGGCCATTTTCTCGGCGTCTTCAGCCTTGATGTTTTCGGCAGCCTTTTCAACCAGGCTGACAACATCGCCCATGCCAAGAATACGGTTGGCGATACGATCAGGATGGAAGGCTTCCATCTCGTCGATTTTTTCGCCGATACCGATCATCTTGATCGGGCAGCCGGTGATCTGACGCATCGAAAGGGCGGCACCACCGCGCGCATCACCATCCACACGGGTAAGAACGATACCGGTGATGCCGACCTTGTCGGCAAATTCCTTGGCAACGTTTACCGAGTCCTGACCGGTCATCGCATCGGTAACCAGAAGGGTCTCGACCGGGTTGACCGCATCACGGATCTGGGCGACTTCGCTCATCAGTTCCATGTCGATATGCAGACGACCGGCGGTATCAAGGATGACCGCGTCATAGCCTTCCTTGCGGCCGGTATCCATTGCACGTTTGGCAATCGAAACCGGTTTTTCGCCCATGACGATCGGCAGAATTCCAAGACCGTTATCGTCGGCCAGCACTTTCAGCTGCTGCTGGGCGGCCGGACGATAAATATCAAGCGATGCCAGAAGGACTTTCTTGTTGCGCTTTTTGGTCAGGTTCAGCGCGATCTTGGCGGAACTGGTGGTTTTACCCGAACCCTGCAGACCGACCATCAGGATCGGAACCGGCGGGGTGGAAGCGAGATTGATTTCCTCGCCTTCGCCCAGCATGTTTTTCAGTTCGTCATGGACGATCTTGACGACCATCTGGCCCGGCGTGACCGAGCGCAGAACATCAGCACCAACTGCACGTTCGGTGGCGTTGGAAATAAAGGTTTTAACGACCGGAAGTGCCACGTCCGCCTCAAGCAGGGCGACGCGTACTTCGCGCATGGCCTCCTTGACGTCGGATTCTTTCAGCGCGCCACGTTTGCGCAGCTTATCGAGAACCCCGCCAAGGCGATCGCTTAGTCCTTCAAACATTCCAAATCCCGTCTGTGTTGCTGGTGTTTCCACCGTGTGCGCACAAAAAACTAAAACCCAGTGCTCGAAACTCGAGGACTGGGGGAGTCACCTCTTGGGCGACCTTTGGTGGGGAGGGTTTATTGGATCAGGGTGTGGGAGTCAAGCGCAATCGGGCGCAAAAGCGCGTTATTCTGCGCTTTTCATCCTGTTTGGCGCGCAATCGGCGATTCCGCCACTGTGCCCGGGTGTTTAACCGGCAGTCATGCCCGGCTCATGCCCAGAATTACGCAGGCTCAATTGCGTGATTGTCAATCAGACGAGCCTTGCCCAGCCGGGCGGCAACAAAGATTCGGGCCGGTTTTGTCACCGTATCACTGATCAGTTCCAGCGTATCGGCATCGCGGACTTCAAGGTAGTCAATCGGATCAAACCCGGCAGACAGGATATCTTCGCGCCCCTTGGCCAGAAGCGGGCCGAGTTCGGCGCCCTTGGCGGCCTTGGCGGTGATTTCAGCAAGCACTTTGTTGAGTGTCGGGGCAATCGCACGTTCGTCAGGTGTCAGATAGCGGTTGCGCGATGACATGGCGAGACCGTCATTTTCACGCAGGATTTTTGCGCCGATGATCTCGACCGGAATGTTCAGATCTGCGCTGAAACGTCGGATGACCATCAGTTGCTGATAGTCTTTCTGTCCGAAAATCGCACGATCGGGCAAGGCCTGAAGCAGCAATTTGGTCACCACCTGTGCCACGCCATCAAAGTGGCCGGGCCGGGCCGCCCCACACAGTACATTGGTCATCGCGCCATCAACAGAAACCTTGGTGGCAAAACCGTCAGGATACATTTCCTCGACCGAGGGGGCAAAGCACAGCTCGACCCCGGCGTCATCAAGCAGTTTCTGATCGGCGGGCAGGGTGCGGGGATAGGCGCCGAAATCCTCGTTGGGCGCAAACTGGGTCGGATTGACGAAAATCGAAACAATCACCCGGTCGGCGTGTTCACGGGCAAGATGTGTCAGGCTGATATGGCCATCATGAAGCGCGCCCATGGTCGGAACCAGGGCGACACGCAGGCCTTCGGCGCGCCAGTTGGCAACAGTCGCGCGCAGATCAGCGACAGTGTGAACAGTCGTAAGGGACATCGTTTTCGTCGTATCGAAGATTGCAGAAAATCGCGGCGGTCTGGATCAGACCGCGCGCAACTTACCTTTTTTCGCTAACCCAAAGCAATGTTCATCCGTCGGGAACTGACGGGTGCGCACTTCGTCGGCGTATTGGCCGACGGCCTCGGATACCGCATCGCCAAGATTGGCGTAGCGTTTGACGAATTTTGGCGTGAAGTCGGAAAACAGACCAAGGATGTCTTCGGTGACCAGAACCTGCCCATCACAGGCGACCGAGGCACCAATGCCAATGGTCGGGATGTCGATGGCCTCGGTGATCTGACGTGCGACCGGCTCAACCGTGCCTTCGACGACAACCGAAAAGGCGCCGGCCTTGGCAACCGCCTTGGCATCAGCAACGGTTTTGCGTGCGGTTTCTTCATCGCGGCCTTGGCTTTTGAAGCCACCCATGGTGTTGACCTGCTGGGGCATCAGGCCGATATGGGCCATGACCGGCACGCCGCGCATGGTCAGGAATTCGATGGTTTCGGCAAGTTCGGCACCACCTTCAAGCTTAACAGCGGCACAGCCGGTTTCAGCCAGAATGTGGGATGCTGTGCGGAACGCCTGTTCTTTGGATTCCTGATAGCTGCCAAAGGGCAGATCAACAACAACACAGGCATTCTTTGATCCGCGCATCACGGCCTTGCCATGGTTGACCATCATATCGACGGTCACGGCAAGCGTGCTTTCCATGCCATAGACAACCATGCCCAGTGAATCGCCGACCAGAAGCAGGTCGCAATGTTCATCAAGGCGTTGCGCCATCGGCGCGGTATAGGCCGTCAAGCAGACAATCGGATCTTTGCCCTTGCGGGCACGGAGTTCTGGGACGGATGTCCGGCCCATCTTTTTGCTGGTGGCACTCATGACGTTTCTCCCCCGGTACAACCGGATTTCGCTGCCCGATCTTTGTCGAGCGTGCGGTCATGTTTACAATATCATGACCGCGATCGGGAAACCTTTTTTGCAATCGCGAAATAGGCAATTCGGCCAATAACCGGGATTTTGGGCGTGGTTTGGCTGATCGTTCGAAGGATCAGCGTCCTAAAATGCTATTGGCCGATTACAGGCACGCAGAAATCACAGACCTTCGGCAAGATCTTCAAGCATGTCGAGACCGACCGCCTCGATATGGCGGTTATCCTTGAGCGTAATCGTTGCTTCCTTGCGCAACTGGGTCAGGGTGCGTGACACGGTTTCAATGGTCAGACCCAGATAGTCGGCAATGTCGGAACGGCTCATGGGCACGTTGATGGTCTCGCTGCTTTCGCCCCGGTGTTCCTGACGGCGGGCCAGCATCAAAAGGAAGGATGCGACCTTTTCCTTGGCGGTCTTGCGGCCAAGCAGAAGCATCTGATCCTGTGCGGCGGCGAGTTCATCGACCGCCATGCCCAGCATGCGTTTTTCAAGATGCGGAAACTTGTCGAACAGTTTTTCCAGTTTCTGGCGCGGGAACCGACATGCGGTTACCGGTTCAATCGCCTCGGCGGTGTAGCTGTAATTGGCATTCAGAGCGAGGCCAAGAAAGTCACCTGCAAACAGGAAACCGGTAATCTGACGGCGGCCATCGCCCAGCAATTTATACAACTTTACAGAGCCGGATGTGACGTTGAAGACGTAGTCTGCGTCTTCTGCCTCGTGGAAAATCGTGGTGTGCGGGTCATAATGTGCATGCGTGAGCAATTGACGCAGCTGATCATGTTCATCGCCATGCAATGCGGAGCAAAAAGTTAAGTCCTTGATAGAACAGGCTTCGCAGATTTGGGGGCGGACTGCCATCGTAGACTCCGATGCTGGTGACCCGGTAGGGGCATTGTAAACAAATCTATCCGATGAGATAGCCCTGTTTCAAGCAATTCTAACTATCGCCTTCATGGAACTTCTTTGAGTTCCCCGGAGGCGTGACGTCATCGTCATCAAACAGAATGCGATTTGCCGCACCTTCCATATCGTCAAACTGCCCGGAACGCAACGACCACAAGAAGGCCCCAAGGCCCAGAAGGCCCAGAAACAATGCAATCGGGATCAGGAGAAGGAGGTTGCTCATGGCATTATATCCCTGCCTGCTGCGACAACGTGGTCGCCGGTTTGATGCCGACCCCGTCAGACTTGCCCGATTTTGCGTGTAAACGCAAGGCATTGGCGATCACGATCAGGGATGAGGATGACATGGCGATTGCCGCAAAAAGCGGGGTGACAAACCCTGATACCGCCAGCGGGATCGTGATCACGTTATAGGCAAAGGACAGGGCAAAATTTTGACGGACAAGCCGATCAGCCTTGCGGGCGACATCAATTGCCTCGATCACGGCGCCAAGCCGATCACCCTGAAACACGATATCGGCCGCATTTTGCGAAATTTCAGCAGCCGCCGCCGGCGACATTGATGCATGGGCGGCGGCAAGGGCCGGTGCGTCGTTGATGCCATCGCCGACCATCAAATCATGGTTGCCGCGATCAGCGCGGGCCTGAATATGGTTGGCTTTTTCGGTTGGCGACATCCGTGCCATCCAGCTGGTAATGCCAAGTGTTTCGGCAAGCTGGCGCACGGTGCTTTCGCGGTCACCCGACAACAGGGTCATTTCAAAGCCACGCGTGCGCAGGGTGTCGATCACTTCGGGTGCGTCGCTGCGCATCGTATCGCGGAAGACAAACCGGGTCGGGGCAATGCCCGGTTCAGATAGCCACAATTCCGGTCCGGTAATATCGGATGGCACATCGGCGTTTTCGGCAACATCGCAGAAAGCACGACTGCCAAGGCGGATCGGACCCGCGGGACCCTGCATCATCAGGCCAAGGCCAGCTTGTTCGGTAACATTGGTTTGCGGGGTTACGTTTCCGGCGGCACGCACCAGTGCGCGGGATAACGGATGATTGCTGTTGGCGGCCATGCCGGCGGCCAGCATCAGTTTGTCTTGTTGTGGTTCGCCGACCAGTTCGGGTTTGCCTGTGGTCAGTGTGCCGGTCTTATCGAAAATGATGCCGGTAATCTTGGTCAGTCGTTCAAGGGCGGTTGCCGATTTGACAAGAATACCCGCACGCAACAGACGCCCGGTCGCAATCACCTGAACCACAGGGACCGCAAGGGCCAATGCGCAGGGGCAGGTAATGATCAGAACCGCGATGGCGTTCATCAGCGCATCCTGCCAGCCAATCCCGCCAATCAGCCACCAGCCGATAAAGGTCGCCAGCGACAGGGTATGAACAACCGGCGCATAGGCCTTTGCCACCCGATCTGCGATCGCGACGTACTTGGCACGGCCTTGTTCGGCATTTTCCATCAGACGCACGATTTCGGACAGCAACGTATTGCCTCCGGTTGCCGTGACTTCGATACGAAGCGGGGCGGAAATGTTGGTGGTTCCGGCAAATACGGTGGTGCCCGGACGGGTCAGGACAGGGATGCTTTCACCGGTGATGATGCTGGTATCGACATCAGATTGACCGTCGATCACCTTGCCGTCGATGCCGATGCGTTCACCGGCTGCAGCCAGAACGATCATACCCGGTGTGGCCTTTTGCGGTGCGATCAGACGCCGCGTGCCATCAGGTTCAATCACGTTGATTGAGCGGGCATTCAGCGACAGAAGATGTTCAGCGGCCGAGCGTGCCTGCCCGCGTGCGCGACCATCAAGATAGCGCCCGATCAGCAGGAAGAACAAAAGGGTAATCGCACTGTCGAAATAGGCATGCGGTTCGCCGCGAATGGTTTGTGCCAAGCTCATGCCAAGTGCCAGAATGACGCCCAGACTGATCGGCACATCCATATTGACCCGGCGATTACGAATGGCCCCAATTGCAGAGCGATAAAACGGCAATCCGGCATAGGCCGCCGCAGGCAGTGCGATCAGGGCCGATATCCAGTGAAACAGATCGCGGGTCGCCCCGCCCATGCCCTGAAAATATCCGGCCCAGACCGAGACCGACAGCAACATCACATTGCCCGCCGCAAACCCGGCAACCGCCAGACAGCGCAGCAATTCCTTGTTGCGCGATGTTGTTGCCTGCTCTAGGGCGGCCGGATCAAACGGGATCAGGCGATAGCCCATCTGCATCACCGGGCGAATGATGTCTTCGATATCGGAAACATCGCCTTGCCAGCTCAGGCGCAGGCGGCGTGTCGTCATATTAACGCGGGCCTGCAACACGGCACTGTTTCGTTGCAACAGGGTTTCGATCAGCCAGACACAGGCCGCGCAATGGATGCCATCGACCATCAGGTTCAGATGATGATGACCGTCGGTATCGGTGCTGGCCAGTTCGGTGAAATCAAAGCTTGCGATTTCGTCTTCGTCCGGGCGAAGGGCCCGGACCTTGGGATCGATTGCACGTCGGTTGTAATAGGATGTCAGCCCCATTTCGCCCAATAGCTCAAAGGCGCCAGCACACCCGGCACAACAAAAGTCGGGTGCGGCAGGTGACATGGCTGTCACCGGCTCGCCGCAATGGCGACAGGGCTGAAGGGCGACGTTCATGGATTTACGACGACATACTCGACAGTTTGATAATCATCCCCCATCGCGTTGGCGATGGTGCGCAATTGCCAACGACCATAAACCGGGAAGGCAGCACTTGCACGATATTCACCCGGTGCGATTTCGGCCATCGCGATGGTGGTATCAAGATCATCACGATCTGCCCGCGACATCACAATGGACATCTTTGCCCCGGTGATCGGGTTGGAATCTTTGTCGCGGAACAGGACGGTGATGGTGCCGTTTTGATCAATGACACCATCGACACTAAGCTTGCTGCGCCAGCCCAGTTCTTCCTGACGGGCAGCACCGGAAATGGCCGCGTTATAATTGTTGCCCTCTTCGAAGGCATGCTTGGTCACAAGGCCATTCCAACTGGTCATCGAAAACGTGATCAGCGAGATATTGGCAATCAGCATGACGGCGAAGCCGCCGACAAAATACCACGGAATCCAGCGATCCGACTTGCGCGGGCCATTCTGATCTGTGGAAGGTGATGTCATCTGCATTGCCATATCTTGTCTCCTGAACTGAAACGCTTTTGCGATCAGCGGTCGTTTTCCGGACCGGCGAACACTGTATCATATGTTTCGGTATTGCCGGTTTCCTTATCGGTCACCGTGAATTCAAATGGTGTCGATTTACCATCAAGTGTTTGGGGATCCGCTGCCACAAAGACACGGAAACTTCCGACCCGGTCCGGGGCCACGTCCAGATCATAGGTGCCGTCCTGGTTCGGGGTCAGGCCGATGATCTGGAAGTCAGTTGCGTCAATCCCTTCAAGCGACAGAACATAGGTTTTTTCTGCCTGTTCCTTGTTGAGAACCTTAAGGGTATAGCCGTTGCGCACGTCACCATCAGACAGGGCGACGAACAGCGGGTTGCGGTCGCGCAGAACATTGAGCTCAAGCACCGAACGGTTGGCCAGACCAAACATCATGACCACGGCAATGATCACCAGCAGCAATGAATAGAAGATGGTGCGCGGGCGAATGATGCGCACGCGGGTCGCCTTGCCCTGTGAACGAAGCTGGGAGTTCTGGACCGAGTCGAACCGAACCAGATCGCGCGGGAAGCCGACCTTGTCCATCATCTCGTTGCAGGCATCGATGCACAGCCCACAGCCAATGCATTCAAGCTGCAGGCCATCGCGGATATCAATGCCGGTCGGGCAAACGTTCACGCAGGCGTGGCAGTCGATGCAGTGACCGGTTTCGGGCACTTCGCCGCGCACAAGGTTTTTACGTTTGATCGGACCACGCGTTTCCCCGCGCCAGCTTTCATAGGTGACGATCATGCTTTCATCATCAAGCATGGCGGACTGGAAGCGCGGCCACGGGCACATATAGGTGCAAACCTGTTCACGTGCCCAGCCTGCCAGAAGGTAGGTCGAGCCCGTCAGGAATGCGATGGTGACATACGTGCCAAAGGTGGCGTTGGCGGTGAAGATATCGACCATTACGGACGGGGCGTCATGGAAATAAAGGACAAAAGCACCACCGGTCGCCATGGAAATGACGATCCATGCCAGATGCGTTGCACTGATTTTCCAGATTTTTTCCAGCGTCCATTTCGATTTGTCGAGGCGGACACGGGCGTTGCGGTCACCCTGAATATAGCGTTCAACCAGCATGAACAGATCCGTCCACACCGTTTGCGGGCAGGCATAGCCGCACCAGATACGCCCGAACAGTGACGTTGCAAGAAACAGCCCAACGGCTGCCATGATCAGGATGCCGGTGATGTAATAGACTTCCTGCGGCCAGATTTCGATGAAGAAGAAATAGGCACGCCCCAGATCCATATCGATCAGAACGGCCTGATCCGGTGCGCTTGGCCCACGGTCCCAGCGCAGCCATGGCACGACCCAGTAAATGGCCAGAAGTGCAATCAGCGCAAACCACTTCAGGTTCCGGAAACGTCCTGAGACGCGCTTCGGATAGACTTTGTCGCGCTTTTTATAAAGCGGGACTTCATCATAATCGCCTTCGTCGACGATGTGCGGGACGTTTTTGGGTTCGATATCTGGTTGCTGCAAAGTGGACATGGCCATGTTCGCTACCTGGTTGTTGCTCTGAACCTTGCGACTGCTCTCTGTGCGGGGCGAACCCGCCAGTCGCTTTGAAGGTTGGTCTGTCAGGAGAACTTGGGTTTCTGGCAGCTTTGCAGAGCAAACTCTAATTATTCAAATCTCAGGCAGAAAATACGAGAGACCCGGCTTGTCCACCATGACACATGTCAATTTATTAGCCGATATTGGGATGAATTGTTGTGGCTGGGCTGCCCGGCAAAGAAAAAGGCCCGCGATTACAAATCACGGGCCTTTTTGGAAAAGTTGTCTTGGACTGCGGACTTCGTATGCGGACTTACTGGCCGCCACCGAGCGAGTGGACATAAACCGTCAGCATTTTGATGGTTTCTTCGTCCAGACGGCCTTCCCATGCCGGCATGACGCCGCGACGGGAATTCATGACCGTTTCGGTGATGGTTTCTTTCGAACCACCATAGAGCCAGATGGCATCAGTCAGGTTCGGTGCACCGAGATCCTGAATGCCTTTGGCATCGTCACCGTGGCAAGAAGCGCAATTTTCCTCAAAAACGACTGCACCGCGATCGGCCGCAGCGGCGTCAGTTGCACGGTCCGTGAAGGACAGAACATATTGAACCACATCTTCGATCTGGTCGCGTTCAAGCAGTTCGTCACGCCCAAATGCCGGCATATCATTGAAGCGGGTATCTTCATTGGCATCCCAGCGCACACCGACATGCAGTGTCTGGTTGATGGCATCAAGCGTCCCGCCCCAAAGCCACGCATCGTCCTGAAGCGACGGGAAGCCCGGGTTACCCGAACCACCGGTGCCATGGCACGGTGCGCAGTTATCGGCGAAAACGGCCTTGCCGCCAGCCATGGAGAAGTTCAGAAGTTCGCTGTCATTGGCGATTTCCGATACATCCAGGGCAGCCAGACGTTCCATGTAAGGTGCACGTTCGGCCGCAACACTGGCCATGGTTTCGTGCAGTTCGGTACGGTTGGTGGTGCCAAACATACCTTTGAGGTAGTCATTGGCAGTCGGCCAGGACGGGTAAACCACCCAATAACCAACTGACCAGATGACGGTGATCCAGAAGACATAGACCCACCAGGACGGCAGCGGAGTATTCAGTTCCTTGATGCCATCCCATTCATGACCGGTGGTATCTGTGCCCGATACCTGATCTTTCTCGACTTTTGTCGACATTGCTCTGTTCTCCCCTCAATCCTGATCCCGGAAGGGGATCTGCGCATGCGATTCCATGTCCTTGTTGCGCTTTTTGCTTGGCCACATGACCCAGGCAATAATCGCGCCGAACAGCAGCATCAGCCACAGACCCCACAGAGGGCGGAAAAAGTCAGCGAGTTGCGTAAAGAATTCCATGACGATCCCCTTGCATTAGCGCAGGTTCATCTGCGGGTTGTAGGTGGTGAAGTCGACCATCCGGCCCAGGACCTGCAGGTATGCGACAAGCGCATCCATTTCGGTCAGTTCTGCCGGGTTGCCGTCAAAGTCACCTGTTGCCGCATTCGGATAGCGCGCGAGGAAATCATCGTCATAGGCCGCATCCTCGCTGGCCTGCAGATACAGGTCTGCCTTGGCTGCCTCGATCATCTCGTCTGTGTAGGGGACACCTACCATCTTGAGGGTCTCGAGATGTGCCTGAGCGTCGTCGAAATTCAGTTTGCGTTCCGCCAGGAACGGATAACCCGGCATGATCGATTCCGGCACAACAGCGCGCGGGTCAATCAGGTGGGCCACATGCCATGCGTTGGAATATTTTCCGCCGACACGTGCCAGATCCGGACCGGTTCGTTTTGACCCCCACTGGAACGGATGGTCATACATCGACTCTGCTGCAAGGCTGTAATGGCCATAACGTTCGACCTCGTCACGGAACGGACGGATCTGCTGGGAATGGCAGTTATAGCAACCTTCGCGGAGATAGATGTTACGACCGGCCTGTTCGAGTGGCGAATAGGGACGGACACCTTCCACTTTCTCAATGGTCTGCTCCATCGTGAACAACGGTACAATTTCAACGATACCGCCGATGATGATGGTCAGGAAAATACCAAGGATCAGAAAGAAGACGTTCTTTTCTACGATATGGTGTTTTTTAAGAAGCATCTCTGGTTCCCCCCTTATTCGGCTGCAACGGGTGCAGGTGTACCGATTGGTGCTTCGTTACGGAGGTCACCCTTGATGGTCTTGTAGATGTTCCAGACCATCAGCAGCGAACCCAGCAAGAACAGCAGGCCACCAGTTGCACGAATGATGTAGTAGGGATGCATTGCCTCGACAGTTTCGATGAAGGAATACTGCAAGAAGCCAAGGTCGTCATAGGCGCGCCACATCAGGCCCTGCATGATCCCCGAAACCCACATCGAGGTGATGTAAAGAACGATCCCGATGGTGCCGAGCCAGAAGTGATGAGCCACAAGGCGCATCGAATACAGGCGTTCACGGTGCCAAAGGACCGGGATCAGGAAGTAGATTGCACCGAACGATACGAAGGCAACCCAGCCAAGCGCACCGGAATGCACGTGACCAATGGTCCAGTCGGTATAATGCGAAAGACCGTTAACTGCCTTGATCGACATGACCGGGCCTTCGAAGGTCGACATGCCGTAGAAACCGACAGCCGCGACCATGAAGCGCAGAACCGGATCCGTGCGCAGTTTGTCCCAGGCGCCCGAAAGCGTCATCAGACCGTTGATCATCCCGCCCCATGACGGCATCCACAGCATGATCGAGAAGGTCATGCCAAGGGTCTGTGCCCAGTCAGGAAGTGCGGTGTAGTGCAGGTGGTGCGGACCAGCCCAGATATACAGGAAGATCAGCGCCCAGAAGTGGATGATCGACAGGCGATAGGAATAAACCGGACGTTCGGCACGTTTCGGAATGAAGTAGTACATCATGCCGAGGAAGCCAGCCGTCAGGAAGAAGCCCACAGCGTTATGGCCGTACCACCACTGGGTCAATGCATCCTGCACGCCAGAGAACATCGAATAGGACTTCGTGCCCATGAACGAGACCGGAATGGCAAGGTTGTTGCCAAGATGGAGCATCGCAATGGTCACGATAAAGGCCAGATAGAACCAGTTCGCGACGTAAATGTGCGGCTCGGTACGTTTCAAAAGGGTGCCGACAAACATTGCCAGATAGCAAACCCAGACGATCGTGATCCAGATATCAACGAACCATTCCGGTTCGGCATATTCACGACCCTGGGTCACACCGGTAACATAACCGATGGCCGCCATCACGATGAACAGCTGGTACCCCCAGAACACGAACGCCGGAAGTGCGCGGCCGCCATAAAGCGGTGCGCGGCAGGTACGCTGCACGACATAGAATGACGTTGCCAGGAGCGCGTTACCGCCAAAGGCAAAGATCACTGCCGAGGTGTGCAGCGGACGCAGGCGTCCGAAGTTCAGAAATTCTGTATCAAAATTGAGAACCGGAAATGCGAGCTGCCATGCAATGACATCGCCCACCAAAAATCCGACTACTCCCCAAAATACGGTCGCAAGTGCGGCCCAGCGCACAACGTCCATATTATAATTGACAGCAACTGAAGGCGATGCTGCCTGTGCCATGCTCCCCTGGCTCATGCTTGACTCCCGTTCAAGGTGGTCGGGTGAACTGCCCAAAACCCTCTCGGGCAGTTTCAATAGTCCCGATGAACCGACGACCTTCTTGATCTTCGGTCCACCTGCACAAAAAGCCCCACCCAAAATGCACCTTGTCTGAAAGTCAGGGCGCGTTATTCCGGGCGAGGTTTCCCAATTCGTTCGGCGAGTATGCGGACAGTTCATCCAAAAGCCATTGACCTACGTCAATCTCGGCTTGCAAACCCGTCAGAAATTCAATCGGCGGAAACGTATTGGCCCTTCGGCTGGGTACTTCTGTACTGGCTGTGTTTATGCGCGCCAAACCCTCAAAAGGTGTTGATACACATCAAGGTGGGGCCGATTTATTTGCGGCATGATCTGCTAAATTCCAGAGGGCAGGATCATGTCAGAAGCCTATAAGTCACTTCCACTTACAGCACAGACAGCGGATATGACATATCCGCTGGTTCAGATGTTGAAAGTCGACATGTCTTTTGACCGTTGGCGTGCATTCGTCGATCAGTATTGCATGCCGGTTAACAAGGAGTCCGTTGGTGCAGGCACCGACGCTGATGACATCCTCTGGCAGCGTGAGCGCGGCATCATCGTGATCGCCAACGAGCGCGGCTATATCCATGGACTGTTTTCGTATTATGTCCGCGATGACATGACCGATGGCGTTGTCTTGCATGTCGACAACGTGATGGCGGTTGAAATCGTGTCGGGCGACTATGTCCTTGATGCGATGCGAGACGCCATGAGCCGACTTGCCCGCGTGCATGCGTGCAGCAATGTCTATGTCTCGCTTGGTGAACCGGATGAACGTCTCAGGGCCTATTTTTCCCGGGCCGGTTATGCGCCAAGCAAGGTGCGCTATTGTGCGCCGACAACCCCGCGGCTTTCTGCCTGATTTATCCTTTTTCGGATGCGTGACAGTGCAATTGGCGTTATGCCGATAAAGCTTGCGATCTGTGCCTGTGTCAGGCGCGGGACAATATGGGCGTAATCTTCAAGAAATCCCTGATATCGATCCTGGGCGGACAGGCACAGGAATTCGTATTCGCGCTTTTCCTTGCGCATGCTGACCTGTTCGTTGAAATCAAAAAAGATCGCCATCAGGTCGGGTGCACGCGCGGCAAGTTTGCGCAAGCCGTCATAGGGCACAGCGGTAATTTGGCAGTCCTCAAGACATGTGATGGCGAAGTGGCTGGGCTCGCCCAGGATTTGGCAGCGCCTTGCTCCCATGATCGCATTTTCCGCAAAGAAGCTCTTGATCCATTCCTTGCCCTCGAATGTGACATAGGACATCTGTGCAAGGCCTTTGCGCAGAAAGATCACATCGCCGCAAACCTCACCCTGTTTGATGATCTGGCTGCCTTTGGCATGGGTTGTGGTCCGTATCTTTGGTGCCAGATCCGGATCAGCCCTGAGCTGTTCGATCAAATCGTAAATGTTCATGCCCAATAAACCCAGGTTAATGCCAGTCCCACTGCGTAATGGCCAACTGTCGCTGATCTGAACTCCAGACTACGCGGATGGGAAGCCAATATGAACACAGAATCAGGAACTGTCCTTATTACCGGCGCAACATCGGGAATCGGACGCGAATTGCTGGGCATTTATCATGCGCAGGGTTTTAAAGTGATTGCGCATGGCCGATCCGAGGTGAAGCTTCATGACCTGAAAGACCACTATCCGGGTTTGCAAACCGTGTGCGCAGATCTGGCGCATCCTGCATCCGTTGATGCGATGATGGCCGATATTTTGCGCGATGTTCCACGCCTTGACCTTGTGATCAATAACGCCGCCGTGCAGGAAAGGGGCGTTTTGACAGATGTGGAATTCAGCGCGTCTTTGGCGGATCGGGAAATTGCGATTAACCTGCAGGCGCCCATCCGCATATGTCATGCGGTGATCAAGGGTTGGACTGAACAGGGCCATACCGGCACACCGCAACGGACCGGGGTCTGGAGTCGCATCGTCAATGTATCATCCGGGCTGGCCTTTTTCCCCAAGACGGGCAGTGCGATCTATTGCGCCAGCAAAGCTGCGCTTCACAGCTTTTCGCAAAGCCTGCGTTACCAGCTTGTTGCCGCAGACCTGCCGATTGCCATCAGCGAGGTTTTCTTGCCGGTGGTCGACACCCCCATGACCGCAAGCCGTGACATTGCCAAGATCCCCGCACAGCAGGCCGCACTTGCCATCCATGACGGCATTCTTGCCGGGCAGGATGAAATCTATGTCGGCAAGGCACGGTTGATCCCGGTGGTCACCCGGTTGTCGCCGTCTCTGATGAAATCAATTTTGCGCAAGGGGTAGGCAATCATGAAAGATCTTCTGAAAACCGGATTGGTGCTTGCGACCTGCTTTGCGGCGACCTTCGGGATATTGATCGCAACCGGGCTTCTACAACGCGATGATGTCGTGCGCTGGCTGGAATATGCCGAGCAAATTGATGCGTGGCTTGTCGCAACGATTGTCATTGCGCTTCTAGTGGCGGATTTGTTCATTGCTGTGCCGACCATGACCCTCACCGTGTTGGCGGGATATTTCCTGGGGCCGCTTGGCGGCGCATTGGCAGCGGCAACCGGTATGATCACCGCTGGTGCGATGGGATATGGGATCAGCACGAAATTTGGCCGTTCGGTTCTGCGTCGAATCATTTCCGATGAAGAACGTCTAGGCGAGATGGAGGAGGTCTTTTCACGCTATGGCCTGGTTGTCTTGATGATTTGCCGTGCAATGCCGATCCTGCCCGAAGTGTCATGCTGTCTGGCCGGTGTAACCCGGATGCGTTTTGTGAAGTTCGGCTTTGGCTATCTGATCGGCACGGTTCCCTATGTGATTGTGTGTGCCTGGCTCGGCGCGCAAAGTTCGGCCGCCGATCCGATGCCCGCCATTTGGGGGGCTGCGACAGTTTCGGTTGTCATGTGGTTGTGCTGGTTTTTCCTGATCCGTCATCACAGACGGTCGCATCGCCGGGTTTGATGGAGTGGTTGCGCCAGACTGTGAATAACCCACATATGGACGTGCTTTGGAATCACGACTATAAGGCGGGTATGAACGGTATTCCTTTTGTCAAAATGCATGGTTTGGGAAATGATTTCGTTGTCTTTGACGGACGACGCGATCCCGCTGTGCTTGATCTTGATGACGCGACCGCTGCCCGTATTGCCGATCGCAAAACCGGGGTCGGTTGTGATCAGTTGATCGTCATCGAACCGGCCCGCGATGATTTGGCCGATGCCTTCATGCGCATTCGCAACAATGATGGCGGCGAGGTTCAGGCGTGTGGCAATGCGACCCGCTGTGTGGCCAACATCGTCATGGGCGAACTTGGCCGCAAAGACGTAATCATTGAAACCGTTGTCGGTTTGCTGGATGCCAATGGCTTGGCCGATGGCCGTGTTACGGTTGATATGGGGCAGGTCAAACTCGATTGGCGTGATATTCCGCTGGCCGAGGCGGTCGATACCAACCATATTCCGCTTTCACTCGGCCCGCTTTCGGATGCAGTGGGTGTCAATGTCGGCAATCCGCATGGTGTTTTCTTTGTTGATGATGCCGAGTCCATTGATATCGAGAAATTCGGCCCGGTGCTTGAACATCACGAAATGTTCCCGGAACGCGCCAATATCGAAGTTTGCAGCATCATTGATGAAAACAAGATCCGTATGCGTGTTTGGGAACGTGGTGTCGGCGTGACCCGTGCGTGTGGGACGGGCGCCTGTGCGGCTGGTGTTGCGGCGGCACGCCGCGGCCTGACCGGTCGCAAGGTCGAAGTGATCCTTGATGGCGGGCCACTGACCATTGAATGGCTGCCTGACGATCACGTGTTGATGACCGGCCCGGTCGCGACCAGTTTTTCTGGCTTTTTGCACGCGTCCCTTCTGGGAAACCATTGATCAGGTTTTCCTGATTGGTTTTTTGACCGGTTTGATCTGGCCTTGCGTCGGGTGAGTTGATCGGGCAAAACAAGGCGCATCAGGATTTGGTTCAATCCATGTCGGGACACCCAATCCCGTCTTTTGTGAAACTCAAAAGCAGGTTCAGATAATGGCTGACTTCAATACGCTTGACGGTGTCAATGTCGCTGGCAAGCGCGTTTTGCTGCGCGCTGATCTTAACGTTCCGATGAAGGATGGTGTTGTTGGCGATACGACTCGTATCGACCGCACCGTACCGGGCCTGATCGAACTGGCGGATGCCGGGGCGAAATTGGTGGTGATTACACATTTCGGTCGTCCAAAAGGTGCACGCGTCCCGGAAATGAGCCTGAAACCGGTTGCCGATGCCCTTGCCAAGCAGCTTGGCCGTCCGGTGAAGTTTGCGGATGATTGCATCGGTGATGCAGCGGAAAGCGTGGTCAACAGCCTGAAAGACGGCGAAATCGCCCTTCTGGAAAACCTGCGTTACCACGCCGAAGAAGAAAAGAACGACCCGGCCTTTGTTGCTGAGCTGGCAAAGCTTGGCGATATGTATGTCAATGACGCGTTTTCCTGTGCGCACCGTGCACATGCCTCGACCGAGGGGCTGGCACGCGCGCTTCCGGCCTATGCCGGTCGATTGATGCAGGCTGAGCTTGAAGCGCTTGGCAATGCGCTTGAGGCACCCAAGCATCCGGTTATGGCGATTGTTGGCGGTGCAAAGATTTCCACCAAGCTTGATCTTCTGGGCAATCTCGTTGCCAAGGTCGATCAACTGGTGATTGGCGGTGGCATGGCCAACACTTTCCTGGCAGCCAAGGGTGTCAATGTTGGCAAGTCCCTGTGCGAGCATGACCTGCTTGATACCGCGCGCGAGATTTTCAAAAAGGCCGAAGCTGCCAATTGCGAAATCGTCCTGCCGGTCGATGGTCTGGTGGCCAAGGAATTTGCCGCCAATGCGCCGCATGATGTTTGTGACATCAATGACGTAGCTGCCGATGGCATGATCCTTGATGCCGGTCCTGCAACCATCGAAGACCTGAACAAGCGTCTTGAGACTTGTGAAACGCTGGTCTGGAACGGCCCGTTGGGTGCGTTTGAAATTACCCCGTTTGACACTGCAACCGTTTCGGTTGCCCAGCATGCAGCAGAACTGACCAAGGCCGGCAAACTTCTGTCGGTTGCAGGTGGTGGTGACACGGTCGCGGCCCTGCGTCATGCCGATTCTGATCAGGCATTTTCCTATGTCTCGACCGCGGGTGGTGCGTTCCTGGAATGGCTGGAAGGCAAGACACTTCCGGGGGTGGCGGCCCTTCGCGCCAGCTAAGCCATTTGGCTTGGGCACAAAACAACAAACCCCGCCAAATTGGCGGGGTTTTTCTTTGCGGCGCGCTTTGGAAGCCTAGTCCTTTTTGACGTCAGGCAGGCTGTTTTGGGCCGTGCTTTGCATGATTTCATCGCGTTCGGTCAGGAATCCTGCGTAGCCGTTTTCCATCATGGCTCCGCCCAGTTCGATATAGACGGTGAACAGGCGCGATAAGGTATCGGCCTCGTCCGTATCCAGAACCGACAGCAATTCACCCGATCTGGCTTGCCCGGTTTCGAAATGCTCCCAGGCATGTTCTAGCAGGATTTTACCGAGATAATCGAGATCACCATATTTGCCTTGGCCGATGGCATTGCGGATTTCACCAAGGGTGATGTCGGCAGCAATCAGGACTTCTGAGGGGATGGTGACAAGGCGGTCGGGACCTTTGATGTCTTCGGGCAGGTCGCGCAGGATGTGGATGATATAGCAAAAAATCGCCATGTCCCGCGCGTGATAGAGCGGCGGGTTGGTCAGTGGCGAAGTGTAGCCGATCTCTGCGTCATATCGGGCCGACAACAGATAAACAAAAATCGATGCCGGTGCCGCGGTTGCCCCTTCGCAATAGGCGATAAAATCTTCCCATTCGTCCATCGGTTCTTCGGCGATGTCACGATGAAGCGCGTCAGCCAGTTCGATCCATGGATCTGCGGGAAGGTCGCTGCGTCCCAAGGTCAGGCGCAGGGCCTGATAGACCTCGGTTGACAAAGGGCCGTTTTCGGGCAACGGATTATCCAAATCTGCCTTGGCGGCGATGACCTGTGCTTGCCATTGATGAATGGTTTGCAGGACAAATTCGCGTTGGGCATCGCGCTCTGCATCGGGAAGTTCAAGGAACCCGTCATCGACGATATCGTCGATCACACGCATCGAGGCATAGGCTGCCAGAAAGAAACGCTGCCGTTCAGGCGAAAGGCGCATTGCGGCACGATACAGATTGGCATTCTTTGCAGCTGCCAGTTCGTTGCAGGCATCGAATGGTGGTCCAAGTACAGCGTGTTCAGGAGGGAGCGAATGGCTCATGCGTGTCTGGATGTCCCGTTGGTTTGCTTTCAAACAGTCATACAGCACTGCCAGCGCTGCGCAACATCCGAATTGGGAATTGTCAGGGGCGTTGGCATCCGGTGCGCAATTGCATGATCAGAACTGGATCCGGTATCTGGCCGTCAGCCCCAACATGGCATCAATGCCATCAAGTAGACCGTCACTGGGGCTCGTTGTGGTCAAATCACGTGAAACCGAGCCATGCAGACCGATCCAGATATCTTCGAGCGGCATGTAGGATAGTGAGCCGGCAAGTCCGGCATCGTTGGTCAAGCCTGTGCCGGTAAAACCGAACCTTGGACGCGCACGATGTTGCATACCGAATGCATCGGTCTGGTAAACACCAAAATTGCCCGGTGTCGCGGCATCAAGATCAACGAACGGTCCGACGGTAAAACCAACATCAGGGGACGGTGAATAGCCAAAGCCGATTTGCGCATTCATGCCGTGATCAGAACGCGGTGTGCCACCAAATTCAAGCCAGTACTGTGCCGGATTGTGAGGATCTGTTGCATCAGGACCAAGCGTCAGGCCATAGCGCGCCGACGGGGTAAAGCTGCGATCAAAGCCGGTTGGGTTTGAGGATGAAATGCCGCCGGGGCCAAATGCGCTGCCGCCCGGGATCAACGTGACGCCGGTTTGCGATGTTGGTTCAGTTTGAAGCGATTGGGCAAAAGCCGGGGGGTTCTGAACCAGACCCGCATGCAGCAAAGCCGTCAGAAATATCCATATCCGGTGTCTTTTTGCCCAATTTGGCCAATGCAGCTTTTTCATGTCGCCTGTGCCCACAGGTGATCAAATAACCACAGCAATCGAGGCAACAGCCAGACGGCGTCCTTTGCCGGACGCTTGAATGGTTTGATTTTGTCGGTCCCAACCAACAACCGTTGAACCCTTGCTGCGTTCTCGGCGCGTAGCAAACTTCTTCGGGTTCTTGACGGACGGGGTTTTCAGGCGTGACTTGATCCTGCGATTTACCGGGGATTGCCGGTCAGGATGTGCTCGTGCTCAGAAAGTCCCGAATTGCGTCGATTTGCGCTTTATCATTTAAGTGGGGTGCGTGCCCGCAGTTCGCCACTGCAAAAACCGGCATTTGTGGTTTTTTCTGTTTCATTTTATCGACGATGGATTTCGGGATCAGGTCAGACTGTTCGCCGCTGATCAGCATGACCGGGCAGGGCAGGGCTTCAAATTCGGCCCAGGCATCAAAGTTATCAATATGTTCGGCGAAGACCCGCATCACTTGCGGGTCGTAATGCATCATGAAATTACCGTTCGGCAGACGGCGGACGGATCGGGATGCCAAAAACGCCCAGGTGGCGTCATCAGCCACCCCGAAGGATGCATAAACAAGCCGGACGAGCTGTTCGACTTCGTCAATTGTTTGAAATTCAGGTGCGGCCCCGACATAGGATTTGATGCGGGCAACCGCGGCAGGATCAAGTTCGGGGCCAATATCATTAAGCACCAGCCGTTCGATGCGTCCGGCAACTTCGGTTGTGGCATAAAGACCAATCAACCCACCCATGGATGTGCCGATCCAGTCGCAGGTATCAATGTTGAAATGATCGAGCAGTTCAAACATCTGCGCAACATAGAAGGGCACGGTGTATTCCGTGTCCGGATCGCTGGCCCAGCCGGAAAAACCACGCCCGATCATCGAAGGACACAGCACATAGTATTTGTCGGTGAAATGGGGTGCTACATGATCAAAGTCATCGGCCAGACGGGCAAGCCCATGCATCATCAGAAGCGGTCGATTGGCCGGATCGCCCCACGCCCTGACATGGACTTCATAGCCACAGCATTTGACGAAATGTTCGCGAAAATCGGCCATGGGGTGCTCCTTGTCAGGGATGTCTTGTTCGGGTTGTCAGGCGGACTTCTTGCGGGCGATCATGAATAGGCGATTGAACGGAAACAGGGTACGTCCGTCATCGCGTGACGGATAGACCTGATTAAGCCGTTCCTTGTATTTCGCAGTGAATTTTGCGCGCGCTTCATCATCGGGCAGGGCATCCATGACCGGTCGCAGGATGGTTGAACTGGTCCAGTTATAGACCGCGTCAGGCCCGGTCAGCACGTGGCAATACTGGGTTTGCCAAAGGTCGACTTCATCACATGCAGGTGTCAGCACATCGAAATAATCACCCGGGCGCATGATGCGGGCCGCGTGCATCGCGGTTGCCACTTCCTTGCGCCAGTCCATCCCGGCTTCGCCGATCAACTGGTGGCTGGGTGCCAGGAAATTGTTGGGCACCTGAATGGCGATAATGCCGCCGGGGCGAAGATGTTCAAGAAGGCGTGGAAACAGCTTTGAGTGATCGGGCACCCAGTGCAGGGCCGCATTGGAAAACAGCAGATCAACTGGCGCGTCCGGTTGCCAGTCGGCGATGTCAGCCTTTTGCCAGGTGATGTTTTCACCCCGCTTGCGCGCGGTTTCAAGCATCTCGTCAGACGAATCAACGCCCGTGATACGCGGTCCGTCAGGATCGCTTGAGCCATATGCATCGGCAAGTATGGCTGTTACCGAACCCGGGCCACAGCCCAGGTCGACAATATGACGGGGTGAAAACCCGCTTGCCGGTTTGGGCAAACGCGAAATCAGATCTATGGCCGGTCGCAGGCGTTCATTGCCAAACAAACCGTAACGGGCAGGATCCCAGTGTGTATTGCTCATGGGGAAAGTCTTATCGCGTTTCGGATGTCATTTGAAGCATCGAGGAGAGGTGCCGCCAAAAACAAGCGCCCCAGACCAGAGGTTGGGGCGCAGAAATCCGATGATACGTCAAACGCAGCGATCAGTGATCGGACGCTTCGAGCTGGTCATAATGGCCCTTGATCAGATGGAACATGAACAGCACGGCACCAATGAACATCGCAAGTCCGACGAAGTAGGAATAACCGTCCTGTGAACCTGACGCGTAAAACAGGCCGAAAAGACCGACCACGATGGTCAGAACACCAAAGATCAACCGATCCATACCCATGTTTGAACTCCTCTAAGCCGAATGTTTGTTATTCAAATTTATCGAAAACTGTACTGCGATCAAACCGCAAACATCGTCTTATGCCTGACCCTTTTCGCGAATTCTTTGCGGTATGTCATGAAACTCGGCGGCAATTTGTAAATAAACCGGCCTTTTGAACGGTACGATAAGGTCTGGCAGGGTTGCCAGATCGTTCCAGCGCCAGCTGTCAAATTCCGGATCCGGGACATCAATGTTGATGTGTTTGTCCTTGCCGGTAAAGCGCATGGCGAACCATTTCTGTTTCTGGCCGCGATACTTGCCCTTGAAGGCCTTGCCGATCAGGTGTTCGGGCAGGTCATAGGTCAGCCAGTTCGGTGTTTCGGAAATGATTTCGGCCTTGTCGGTGCCGATTTCTTCCTTGAGTTCGCGCATGGCGGCCTCAATCGGCGTTTCGCCGTCATCAATGCCGCCTTGCGGCAGTTGCCAGGCGCCTTCAAACCCGAAACGGTTCCCCATCCAGACCAATCCGTCTGCATTAAACAGGGCAATACCGACGCATGGCCGATAAGGAAGATCATCTGCCGTGACTTTGTCTGCGTTCGGGGTGTCGGACTTCTTTGCCATGACTGCTCCTGACTGACAGAGCCGGGGTACCGGCATCTGTCATTAGTTCTCGATTGTGTTGGCGGGTTCGTCGGGCTCCGCCGGACCGGCAGGTTCAGAAAGTGCTTCTTCCTGCTCTGCCTGTTCGGCCATGACCTCACGTTCGCGTTCCTCGGCTTCAAGGCGGGCGGCCTCTGCCTCGTCGGCAGATTGCGGCGTGACCTGCTGGCCTGATACGGCACTGACCGGGACCAGAACAACGCCCTGACGTTTCAGGCGGAAGGCCCAGTTGCGCAGTCGCTGGATCGTCACCGGATAGGATTGCGCAATCCCGACGGCAACGCCATTGCGTTTGGCGATCTCGACCAGTTCGGCCAGCCGCCTGTCGATGTGGCGGCGGCTTGGTGTGTCATCGATGATGACATTGCTGATCGCATTCGGTGTTCCATCGTTTGCCGCCAATTGCGCGCCATAGCTGGCGACACCGCTTCCGGTGCCTTCGACATACATAAGGCCAGTACGCGAAATGAATTCGATCACCGGGCGAATGGCGCTGTCCAAGCTTCCGAATTTCGATCCCTGACGGCTGACAAGACCGGCATAGCCGGGGAAACGGGCCAACAACCATTCCAGCCGGACAAGGTTTTCACCCTCTGACAGGGATGTCAAAAGTGCGCGCGGTCCGGGGTCTGACAGCGGGAAGTCCGCCGGCTCCATCGGAAGTTCGAGGAAAACCTCGTGGCCCATGGCGCGTGCTTCGCGGGCAACCGTTTGCAGATCGCGGGCATAGGGCGAAATTGCCAGTGAAATGTTAAGCGGCAGATCATTGATGGCCGCGTCGGTGCGCTCTTCGTTCAGGCCAACACCGGTCAGCATGACGGCGACAACCGGGGTACCTTCGGGCAGTTCGAACGGGCGTTTGTAGGCTTCAAACGGCGTGGTGCCATCATCGCCGATGCGCGGGATGCGGCCAAAACTGCCTTCCTCGTCAAGACCGGGCAAGGGGGCCGGGCGCAAGGGATCGGGTTCGATCGGTTCGTCAAACGATCCTTCTTCCTCGATCAGGGCGGCGAGTTCTTCTGGTGTCGGGGCCCCATCACCGGTGCCATCGGTTGCCCCCGGTGTTCCGATCAGGTCGGAAACGCCATCAAGGTTGCCGGCAATGTCTTCGGCCGACTGGCCTTGGCCATTTGCACCATTGGCGGCCTCCATCGCGGCGCGATCGCGATCCTGAATGTCCTTAACGCCGCGCGCGATTTCTTCTTGCAGTTCGCGTTCGGTGCCCGGAACCGTGATCGTGGCTTCCGGCCCGCCAGCATGAAACAGCCGCCAGCCGGTTTCCGGATCAAGCACAGGGATCATCGCGACCGCAGTTGCGCAAAACGGCGACAGGAACAGGGTAATAATCAGCAGTTTCGAAAGCCAGCTGCGCCGTGATTTTGGCCGCTTTGGCATTCGTTTGAACTGCACTTCGATCGGCAGTTCATTAAAGGGAAGGTCATCGAGATTGACGTTGTCTTCATCGTCGTCGGCGTCAGTCATCCCGTCGCCAAGGTCGTCGGCCAAATCACTGGCCATGTCCTCGTCGATGTCACCGTTCTTTTTCTTTCGGAACGGCAAGGAATTTAGGATTTTCCTGAACACGCGCAACTAGTCTCTCACGATGCCGGGTCCAACCTTACCCATTCGGACGCGGGCCAAACAGCGAAATACCCCGGATCATGTCAAGCGCGCGCGACAGCTGATAATCATCAATCGCCAGCTGTTCGGCCTCGTCACGGCGGGAATTTGCATCCTGTTCCGCATCTGTGATGCCTTCGTCCTCGTTACGAAGGGCGCCACTAAGCGATGCTTCGGAGCGACGGGTATCCGCCTCGATGCTTTCGACACGTGCCTGCGGAACGATGATGTCCGGCACAATGCCGACTTCCTGAATGGATTTGCCTGACGGCGTGTAATACCGCGCCGTGGTCAGACGAAGTGCCACGTTTCCGGGCATCGGCAGGATGGTCTGGACCGATCCCTTGCCAAAGCTGCGCGTGCCCATAATGACCGCACGGCGGTGATCCTGAAGGGCGCCGGCGACAATTTCGGATGCCGAGGCAGAGCCATCATTGATCAGAACCACAATCGGCAAGCCTTCGCTGAGGTCACCACTGCGTGCGTTGTAACGTTCGGTGTTTTCGGTGTCACGCGGACGGGTCGATACGATTTCACCCTTATCAAGGAAGGCATCGGAAACCGAGATCGCCTGATCAAGCAAGCCGCCCGGGTTGTTGCGCAGGTCAATCACCAGACCCTTGATTTCCGGGCCGATTTCTTCGCGCATGTCAGCAATGGCGCGCTGCAGGCCGCTGGCGGTCTGTTCGTTGAATTTGGTGATACGGATATAGCCGATATCGTCTTTCGGTTCGGCGCGGACCGACTGGATCTTGATCACCGCACGGGTCAGGGTGACATCGAACGGTGCCTGTTCGCCCTTGCGGATGATGGTCAGGACGATGTCGGTATTGACCTTGCCGCGCATCATCTCAACCGCGTCATTCAGCGTCATGCCGCGAATGGCGGTGCCATCGATATGCGTAATGAAGTCGCCCGGCTGAAGGCCAGCCTTTTCGGCCGGCGTGTCATAGATCGGGGCGATGACTTTGACAAAGCCGTCTTCCATGGTGACTTCGATGCCAAGACCACCGAATTCGCCGCGGGTATCGACCTGCATTTCCTCGAAATTATCCATGTTGAGATACGAGGAATGCGGATCAAGCGATGTCAGCATGCCGTTGATGGCCGCTTCGATCAGTTTTTTGTCATCGACTTCTTCGACATATTTGCTTTTGACCTGTTCGAACACATCGCCAAACAGGTTGAGCAGCCGATAGGTCTCAGCCGAGGAGGTTGAAGATTGCGCCAAAACTGGCGACGCAAGGCCGATAGTCATGCCGGTCGCGAGTGCGAGTACTGCCAATCGTGAGGTTTTCATCCACTTACCTTGCCGTTTTTCGAGGCCAGCCATGGAAGCGGATTGATTGCTTCCCCGTTCTGGCGCATCTCCAGATATAGTTTTGGCGAAGTTTCACCCATAATACCAACAGGTTCGCCCGCCAATAGATATTGTCCTACCACACTGTCCAGCCGATCAAAACCGGCGATAAGGCTATGGTATCCTTCGCCGTGTTCGATAATCAAGAGTCGGCCATACCCGCGGAACGGGCCAGCAAAGACAACTTTGCCGTCAAAAGGTGAGACAACCTGCGCATTTGCGCGTGTGCTGATCTCAATTCCCTTGGACCTGTTTACGGTCAAACCATCCGGGCCGCGTGATTTTTCACCAAAAAGTGTAACCACTTTACCACTGGCGGGCATGCGGAGGTTACCCTGTGCCAGTGTGATCGAGCTGCCAACAGCGAATTCTTCGTCACTTGTGTCGTTACCACCGGTCTTGCCCGCATCAGATTTGCTTTCGGGCGGCGGTGGCGGTGTGTTTTTGGCAATTGTTGTCGCACCAAGCGTGTCTGCATCCGGTTCGGTACGTGTCGCAACACGAACTTCCGGACGCGCGCGCGGACGTGGCAGCCCTTCGGCACGATTTTCCAGATTACGCAAAAGCTCGCCCAGCGATTTGGCTTCATCGGCAAGCACACTTACGGCCTTGGCGGCTTCCTCGGCTTCGGCCTCTGTCTGGGCGCGCAGGCGGCGCTTTTCATCCAGAAGGGCGGCAAGGGATGCGCGTTCTTGTTGCAATTCCTGGGTGGCAGCGGCCAACTCGCTGCGACGATTGCGAATATCTTCGCGCAGCGTGGCAATCTCGCCCAGTTCCTTGCGCAGATCGCGGGCATGCTGTTCGACACCGGGCAAGGCGGCCTTAAGCAATACCGCCGAACGCAACGTATCCTGCGGCGATGTCGGCAGGGCAATGACTGCTTCGGGCGGGGTGGTCGACAGGCGCTGCAGGGCCATCAGGATGCGAGCATATTGCCCGGCCTTGTCTTCAAGGCTGGTGGCCGCGACCTTTTCGCGTGCTTCAAGGGTTTCGAGCTGATCTTCCAGTTCGGTCAGCGTCGTTTCAAGGCGCTGGGTGCGTCTGGCGACAGATATCGCCTCGGACTGAAGGGCTTGTTCCTCGGTCCAGAGTTCCCGGGATTTGCGTGACAGGAACTCTTCCTGTTTTTGCTGTTCGGAAAGCTGGTTTTCAAGTTGATCAAGTTGCTGATCAACCTTTTGCAGCGATTGGGCAAAAGAAGGCGCAGCCCCGCCTGCAGCAAAAACCGCAAAAGCGATCAGCGCAGGCAGGGCGATCTCATAAGCTAACTTAGCTCGCAAGAAGCGCGTCATTCTGTTTCAGGCCCTTAAGCAAGGGTTTACCGGTCATTTCGGCCGGTTGCGGCACGCCAAGCAATTGCAGCAAGGTCGGTGCGACATCGGCCAAACGACCATCTTCCAATGTTACCCCTTCCGGACCGTTAACAAGGATGGTCGGAACGAGATTAAGTGTATGTGCCGTGTGCGGTTCGCCGGTTTCCGGATCAACCATCACTTCGCAGTTGCCGTGATCGGCGGTAACAAAGGCAACGCCGCCGACCGACTTGATCGCGTCAATCACTTTGCCAAGGCAGGTATCAACCGCCTCGGCGGCCTTCATCGCGGCTTCAAGAATGCCGCTATGGCCGACCATGTCCGGGTTGGCAAAGTTCAGGATGATGGTGTCGTATTTTTCCGACTTGATGGCAGCGACCAGTTTTTCAGTCACTTCCGGTGCCGACATTTCTGGCTGCAGGTCATAGGTCGCGACTTTGGGGGAGGCGACCAGAATGCGGTCCTCGCCCTCGAATACCTGTTCTTCGCCGCCGTTAAAGAAGAACGACACATGCGGGTATTTCTCGGTCTCGGCGATGCGAAGCTGCTTCATGCCGGCCTTGGAAACCACTTCGCCAAAGATATTCGGCAGGGTCTGCGGCGGATAGATCGCATCCATATATTTCGCATGTTCGGACGAATATTCAACCATCCCGGCCTGAACGGCAAACTTGACCGGCGTGCCGCGATCAAAGCCGTCAAATTCCGGTGCGCAAAGGGCTGCAAGGATTTCACGTGCGCGATCCGCCCGGAAATTGGTCATCAGAAGGCCGTCGCCATCCTTCATGCCGTCATAATCGCCAATCACGGTCGGCAGAACAAATTCATCGGTCGTACCGGCTTCATACGCGTTGGCAATCGCGGCCTCCGCACTATCAGCACTGCGGCCATCGGCGTAATTTTTGCCCTGAACCATGGTGAAATAAGCCTGGCTTACACGTTCCCACCGATTGTCGCGGTCCATGGCGTAATAACGGCCGGTGACTGTGGCGATTTCAACATTGGCATCGCCGATCAGGGCGCGGAATTTCTCAAGGAACTTGGCGGCACTTTTCGGTGCGGTATCACGGCCATCAAGATAGGCGTGAATTTTCACCGGTACACCGGCACCTGCAATGATCTTGGCCAGGGCCGCCATGTGCGCCTGATGGGAATGCACCCCGCCTTCGGACAGAAGACCCGCGATATGGCAAACGCCCTTGGAATCGGAAAGTTTGGCAATGATCTTTTTGACGGTGTCGGTATCGGCGATGGTGCCGGTTTTTACGGCCTCGTCAATTTTGGGTAGTTCCTGCATGACCACACGGCCAGCACCAAGGTTCATGTGACCGACTTCCGAGTTGCCCATCTGACCTTCGGGCAGGCCAACATCCAGACCGCAGGCCTTGAGAAACCCGGTCGGATTGTTGGCGTAAAGGTCATCCCAGACAGGCGTGTTGGCAAGGGCGACAGCGTTGTCCTTGCTTTCTTCGCGATAACCCCAGCCGTCCAGAATGCACAGCACCACAGGGCGCGGGCGCTTTACGGAATTCGATACAGTCACGTTCATAAACCCCACAGATAAAGGAAAAGGCTGAATGTCCCGTAAATATGGTGACTTACGGGTTCTTTCGCCATCAATCCCGCCATGCGGACAGGGTGGGTCAGTCTTCGCGCACGACGGGTACATCAATTACCAGGGCAATTTAGCACGATTACCGTTGCTTAACAGCATCTGCCGCAGAAAATTTTGCAGATGCAAACCAGTTCTTTTGACAGTGTCTAAAGACGCAGATAGTGTTCAATCTGACGGTGAACCTCTGAGGTGGCAGAAATGTTATCTCGCACCGTGACGGGAGAGTTCGGATATCACGCGATTTGCATGATGTACGGCGCCGAAGGAGCAATGCCTCATAAACACTCTCAGGCAGATGGACCGTCACGGAAGAGGCTCTGGAGAGAGAAACCAAAAAGCGCCTGGGAGAAAGCGCTGGTCAGGTTTCCACCGAAGGATGAACGCCCCAAGCCGATCTTGATCAGGCAGGGCGGATAATCTCAGGTCAAGGGACAGAGGGGGCAAAAACACCGGTTCGTAAACAGCGCGAAAACAAGCGCGTTATTGAGCCGTGAAGGAGGCCCTTGATGACAAATCCCGCGACCGATCCCTCTTCGGGATCGCAAAAGAAATCCCAACATGACGTCAACCTGTCGGTTGTCGATCTTTACACGATTGGTATCGGTCCTTCGAGTTCGCATACGGTTGGCCCGATGCGCGCGGGATATCGTTTCTGCCTTGAACTTGAGGCGCGCAATCTTTTGCAAAAGACCGGCAGTGTCGTGGTTGATCTTTATGGATCGCTTGCCCTGACTGGCAAGGGGCACGCAACCGATACCGCGGTGATCATGGGCCTGAATGGCAAGCGCCCGCGCAATATCGATCCTGATGATATCGTGCCGACTGTGGCTGCGATTGATGAAACCAGCCAGTTGCAGCTTTACGGGCAGTATCCGGTTGCCTTTAACCGCGATACCAATCTGGTGTTTCATTTCACAGAAACCCTGCCGCAGCATCCCAATGGCATGCGCATTACCGCCTTTGACCAAGATGGCGTGAAAATCCATACCCAGGAATATTTCTCGGTCGGGGGTGGCTTTATCGTATCCAGTGACGATCACGGTGCGGAATATTCCGGCGATAACATCACCTTGCCATTTCCGTTCTCGTCCGCCGATGAGCTGATGGAAATCTGCAAGCGTGAAGGGCGCTCCATCGCCGAAATCATGATGGAGAACGAGCAAAGCTGGCGCAGCTCTGATGAAACCATTGCCTTTGTTGATCGCGTTCATGACGCGATGATGAGCTGCATTGACCGTGGCATCCGCACTGACGGTATCTTGCCCGGTGGCCTGAATGTCAAACGTCGGGCATCGAACCTTTACAAGGAACTGACCGAAAAGCCCGAAGCAGGCCTGCGTGATCCGCTAACGGTGATTGACTGGGTCAATCTTTATGCCCTTGCCGTGAACGAAGAAAATGCCGCAGGCGGTCGGGTTGTGACCGCACCGACCAACGGGGCCGCAGGCGTTATTCCCGCCGTTCTGCGTTATTACGAAAAGTTCGGTGCCAACGCCAATCAGCACAAAATTCGTGAATTCCTTCTGACCGCGGCGGCCATCGGGTCGATCTATAAAAAGCGCGCCTCAATCTCCGCGGCCGAAGTTGGCTGTCAGGGCGAGGTGGGGGTTGCCTGTTCAATGGCTGCGGGCGCGTTGTGTGCCGTGCTGGGCGGAACGCCCGAACAGGTCGAAAACGCTGCCGAGATCGGTATGGAACATAACCTTGGCCTGACCTGCGATCCGATTGGCGGTCTGGTGCAGGTGCCCTGCATTGAACGCAATACCATGGGCGCGGTCAAGGCGATCAACGCTGCGCGTCTGGCACTGCGCGGTGACGGACAGCATACCGTGTCGCTTGATAAGGTGATCGAGACCATGCGCCAGACGGGACTCGACATGCAAAGCAAGTACAAGGAAACCAGTCAGGGCGGTCTTGCGGTCAATGTCAACGTGGTCGAGTGCTGATCCCAACTCTTAAGAATAGGGCGGAAAACCGGGCTTTTGGGCACCTGCGCTGTAAATTAGACGGTTTTCTGTTCTTGTTTCTTGCGACTTGCGGTTGGTGTTTTGCTATGATTTGCCGACTAAAAATAGGGGCAAAGACCCCAATATCGGTTGGACATAGACATGAGCAAAAAACTGTTCCGCATTTACATCGCGGTCAGTCTGGATGGCTTCATTGCGCGTGCTAATGGTGCGGTGGACTGGTTGGGGGAATATGACCCGGCCGAGTTCGGCTTTGATGACTTTCTGGACTCCGTCGGTACGCTGATCATCGGGCGAAACACCTTTGATCAGGTGATGGAATTTGGCGACTGGCCCTATGAGGCCCGCCGCACAATCGTTTTGACTTCACGCGAACTGCCCAAAGATCGGCCTGCCAATACCGAGGCCTATGGCGGGAGTATCATCGAACTGGTCGATCAATTGCGCGACCGGCGGTCGGCGGATGGTGACATCTGGGTCGTCGGCGGGGGCAGTGTGGTGACACAGTTCCTGTTTGGCGGCTTTGCCGATCAGCTTGATATCTTTACCATCCCGGAAGTGCTGGGTTCCGGTATTTCATTGTTCGGGCGTGACGCTGGTGGGCTTAAGCCCCGTCTTCTGGCGTCCGAGCGATACAATTCCGGTGTCGTGCGCAGCCAGTACGGTTTGGCCTAAGCCAGAAAATAAACAAAGCCCGCATCTGGTGAACCGGATGCGGGCTTTGTGTTCCTGTGCTGTTTTTGGCGCAGGATAAAGGCTTAGATCTCTTCAAGTGCCTCAAGCGATTCTGGCAGGATCTGGCCACCATCGACCACGATCTGCTGGCCGGTGATATAGGCGGCTTCATCGGATGCAAAGAACAGGGCGGCATTGGCGATATCCTCGACACTGCCCAGACGTTTCAGCGGGATCGAGTTCGCCATCGAGCTCAGATAATCCTCGCCAAGATCGGCCAGGCCCTCTGTCATGATATTGCCAGGCATGACGGCATTGATCGTCGTGTTATAGCGCGACAATTCCATGGCAGCCGTCTTGATAAAGCCAAGCTGGCCGGCCTTTGACGCGCCATAGTGCGACCATCCGGGATAACCGGTGATCGGCCCGGTGATCGAGGACGTGATCACCACGCGGCCCTTGCCAGCTTTTTCGAAATGGGGAATGCAGGCCTTCACGCACAAGAAGCTGCTTTTAAGGTTGGTCGACATCACCTGATCCCAGTCATCCGCCGTCATATCGACCATCTTGACCTGCGGAAAGATGCCGGCATTGGCGCACAGGATATCAATCCCGCCAAAGGTCTTGGCCGTGTAGTCGGCAAGCGCGGAAACCTGATCGAAATCCGAGACATCACACAGGAACATGTCGGCGGTGCCCCCGGCGGCCTTGATTTCATCCACGGTCGCGGCTGCATCCTTTTCGGTGCGGGCGGCGATCATGACCTTTGCTCCCTTGCTGGCAAATACCTTGGCGATGCCCTTGCCAATGCCCTTTGAGCCACCGGTGACGATGACGCTTTTGCCGGAAATCGAAGTCAGCATGGTCGATCCTTTCGTGAAGTCATTGGGCAATGCGCCAGCTTTGCAGTGTGCTGCGGATTGCCGGTTCCCTGATTGTGCGCTGCGTTATGTTTTCTTGATGATTGGTCGAAATATTCCGTGATGCAACAAAAAATGTTGCAAGTTACACATTTTGTGCCGCATTATTCACAAAATGACACTGAGACGGTCCTGAAACGGCGCGAAACATCCATTTCAAGGCGGTCACGAAACAGCGACAGGAGGCATCAATTGGGCGGCATTTACGATGACAACATGATTGATGTCCTGAAAGAGGGCGCCATATCAGTCCTGCCCGGTTGGGGCATGGGGCCGGATGCCGGGGTGTCGCTTTTGACCGTTTCGGAAAATGCGACTTTTTTGGCAACCGATCCAAATAGCGGGGCAAAACTGATCCTGCGCGTTCATCGGCCGGGCTATCACACCCGTGCCGAAATCGAGTCTGAACTCGCCTGGATCAATGCCCTTCGGGCCAGTGACATTGTCGAAACACCCAAGCCACGCATGCGCAGTGACGGGTCACTGGTTGCCGAGTTTGATCATGGCGGGGTCAGTCGCCATGTGGTCGCGTTTGATTTCATGCGTGGCGCGGAACCCTCTGCTGATGAGGCGCTGGTTGATGGATTTTTCAAGCTGGGCGCGATCAGTGCGCGCCTGCATGGACATGCGCGGCAATGGACGCGATCGGTTAATTTTGTGCGCAAAAGCTGGACATTCGATACTACCCTTGGCGCCAATCCGCATTGGGGGGATTGGCGGGACGCACCGGGACTTGATGAAGATGGTCTGGCGTTGCTTGAACGTTTATGCAGCCATCTTGATCAGAAGCTTGCGTCTTTCGGGATGGGCAATGATCGCTATGGTCTGATCCATGCCGATTTGCGTCTGGCAAACCTTCTGGTCGAAGGTGAGCGGCTGGGTGTGATTGATTTCGATGACTGCGGTTTTGGCTGGTTTGGCTATGACTTTGCGGCTGCGATCAGCTTTATCGAGCTTGATCCGATTGTCCCGGCGCTCAAGGAAGCCTGGGTCGAGGGATACCGGACCGTTGCGCCGTTTTCAGCCAGTGACGCGGCGATGCTTGATAGCTTTGTAATGCTTAGGCGTCTTTTGCTGACGGCCTGGATTGCCAGCCATCCGGAAACACCGACCGCGCAGGAAATGGGCACGGGCTTTACCGCCGGGACCCTGCAAATGGCGCAGGATTATCTGACAGCCGAGAGTGCGAAATGAAGCCTGTGCGCCCCATACTTGATATGAACGCCTATGATGGCAAAACCTCTTTCGCGCAGACCAAGGAGGGTGACGACCTTTTGTCGCGCCGCACCCGGAACTTTGGCGCGGCATCGGTTCTGTTTTACCGCGATCCGATTGAAATGGTGTCGGGATCAGGCTGCTGGATGACGGCGGCGGATGGCACCAGCTATCTGGATTTCTATAACAATGTGCCCTCGGTCGGGCATTGCCATCCGCGTGTGGTGGCCGCCATGTCCGAGCAGGCCGCGAAGCTTAATATCAACAGTCGATACCTGCACCAGACGACCGAGGAATATCTCGATCGTCTGAAGGCGACATTTCCGAATTACCTTGAAAACATCGTTCTGACCTGTAGCGGCAGCGAGGCCAATGACCTTGCGTTGCGGATTGCCCAGCGTGCGACGGGCGCGCGTGGTTTTATCGTGACTGAGTCCGCCTATCACGGCAACACGGCGGCAGTGACCGACATTTCGCCATCGGCATTGAAGCGGGGCAACCTGCCCGATCACGTCATTGCCATTCCAGCCCCGAGCAGATTGATCTACGGCGATGATATTGCCGCTGGTTTCGCCGATGAGGTCAACAAGGCCGCACTGGTTTTGCAGGATCGCGGATACGGGGTTGCGGCCCTGATCGCCGATAGCATTTTTTCCAGTGACGGTGTGTTTTCCAACCCGCGCGGTTTCCTGCGTCTGGCAGTCGCGATTGTGCATCGGGCGGGCGGGCTGTTTATTGCCGATGAAGTGCAACCTGGGTTTGGCAGAACCGGTGATGCCTTCTGGGGCTTTGCCCGACACGATGTCGAACCCGATATTGTCAGCATGGGTAAACCGATGGGCAATGGTTTTCCGATGGCGGGCATTGCCGTGCGTCCGGAATTGCTCAGCGCATTTTGCGACGATGTCGGATATTTCAACACCTTTGCCGCAAGCCCCGTGGCATCGGCGACGGGGCTGGCCGTTTTGAATGTCATCCGCGATGAAAACCTTCAGGCCAATGCGGCCCTATGTGGCAAATCACTGCGCGAAGGGTTGCTGCATCTGGCTGATATTGATGGCCGTATCAGCGACGTGCGCGGGGCTGGGTTGTTTATCGGTGTTGATCTGTCACCCGATGGCGACCCGACAAATCCCAGCGGGCAACTGGTCAGTGACATCATCAATGCCATGCGCGATAACCGGGTTCTGATCGGGGCGGCCGGGAAATACGGCCAGACATTGAAAATTCGCCCGCCGCTTTGCCTGAAATCGTCCGAGGTCGATTTCTTTATCGAGGCGCTGGCGAAGTCGCTTCGAGCCTGTAGATAAGCGTCCGGACTGCGATTTAGGGATCAGTTGCGCGTCGCTGCCTTGATCATACAACCACCGGCACGGATGGTTTCATCAAGAACCCCCATCGGGCTTTCATCAGTGACCAGAACATCGACCGACGTCCAGTCGCAATAGCGCGCCGGGAAGGCCTGATTGAACTTGGTGTGATCGGCAACGATCATGCTGCGTGTGGCGCGTTCCATCATGACGGAATAAACGTCAGCCGCCTCGATCAGCGCATCGCTTGCCCCGTCACCGTCAAGGCCACTGGCACCCAGAATGGCCCATTCCACCCGATAGTTTTCTAAAAACCGCACGGTCTGCGCGCCGTGCATCGCACCTTCCTGTGCGTGATAAAGACCCGGCGCCATGATCACCCGGATCGTCGGGTTGATGGCGAGAACCGTGGCGACGCCGAACGAATGGGTGATGACGGTGAGATCCGTCATGGTTACCGCCAGTCGTTTGGCGACATGAACCGTGGTGGCCCCTGATCCGATCATGATATGGCGCGCACCGGCCAGAACCGGCACGGATTGTTTGGCGATGCTTTCGCGTTCGGCAATGTGAAGCTGATGGCGTTCATTCAAGCCCGGTTCGCTGGCCTGACGACGGACAGCACCGCCATAGGTACGGTTGATCAGCCCTTGTGACGTCAGTTCGTCAAAGTCGCGTCGAATGGTCTCATTCGAGACATTCAAACGTTCGGCCAGATCCGCGATCCGCAATGACGGTTCGAGGTCTAGTTCGCCAAGAATGCGTTGTTGTCGAAGGGATTTCTTGTTTGCTGCCATGACGCGATGATAGTGCCCGGACCATCATCGCGCCAGCCGTTTTAAGCAATCCTTCAATCGGAATTCAGCCCGTATTTACGGCAGTGGGCGTGGTAGCTGCTGGCAAGTTCATCCGCCCCGATCAGATTGCCGGCTTCGTCCTTGTAGGTCAGGTGGTGTTCAATCGCCTGACCCTGCCAAAGCTTTTCAATCTCGGCCCGTTTCGGCGTCTTGCGGAAATCGGCAATGAAGTCGTTGATGGCGCAAAGCAACGGATAGGACGCCGGATCGGCTGCGACCGCCGCGACATAGAAGAACGGGTGCGGCAGGATCGGCTTGGGCAGGACTTCCAGACGGCCATGCCAAGGGCTTTGCGGGTTCTTCGACGCCCAGTAAAACACCGGATGGTCGCCGGCAAAGGCATCAATCGCCCCGTCGGCAACCGCATCATGCACGCGTGAAATATCGCCATAGGCGATCATGTTCGAGAGCTTGGCAATGCCACCGGGCTTGTTTTCATTATCCGCCCAGCGAAGACCGACATCTTCAAGCACGGCAAGGGCGGCGGGGTCATTAACCGTGCCCAGTACCTTCCCCTCAAGATCGGCAATGGTGTTGATGGATGTGTTGTCCGGTCGGCGGATCAGCGAAAAGTTCAGATAGGTGTAGGTATCTGAAAACGCGACACCCTTGTAAAAATCGCTGGGCGGCAAGGCGCACCAGACAACATCGGCGGGCGGTTGTCCGGCCTTTTTGCCAACAAACAGAAGTTCGGTCAAAAGATCCCACGGATGTTCAATGAACTCGCACTCAACGCCGATGGATTTGGCAAAGGCCTCGGCATAGTCGATATCAATGCCATGCAGCCGGCCCCCTTTTTGCGGGCGGAACGATGCCCCGACCAGTGCCGGGTCAATGGCGATGCGGATTTTGCCGCGCGCCTTGATGTCGGCAAGGCGGTCATAGGCCGGGTCTTCTGGAATGTAACTGGCGGCCAGAAACTGCGAAAGCTTGGTTGATACGTTTGCTGTATCGGTGGTGCAGTTTGAAAGTTTGGCGATTTCGCCCGACGCCCAGCTTACTTTGCTGCGTGTGCGGGCCGATGAGTCTTTGCTGGCATCAAGCAGTTCAAACACGACCTGATTGTGGCCGCTGATATGTTCAAGGCGTCCCGACATCTGGGCAAAGCGATCCTTAAGCCCGCCCAGCGCGTCTTCGATTTCACCACCCAGGCTATCAAGATCATTGCCGATATTGCCCATGCTTTCGCGCAAGGATTTGGTGACATCGGACAGATCAATCAGATCGACCGCTTCGTTGGTGCGCTGCATGGTGCTTTGCGCCAGATTGCCAACCTCCTTGGCAACAACTGCAAAGCCGCGCCCATGTTCGCCGGCGCGGGCGGCCTCGATCGTGGCGTTAAGGGCGAGCAACTTGATCCCCTTGCCGATATCTTCAATCGCACTCAGAACCTTTGCTGCACCTTCGGCCTTGGTTTCCAGGTCCTGACTGATCTTTTCAAGGTCGCCACGAATGGCATCGGTTTTCGACGTGACCGTTGCGCGCGTGCTTTCCTGCACATCGTTTGCGGTATGGGTGCTTTCTTCGATTTCGCGGCGCGTTTGTTCAAGACCGGTACGCAGATTGTTGGATCGCACATCGATCTCGCGCATCAGGCTGTCTTGGGTTTCGCCCGCCGTATTGGCGAATTTCAAAAGGTTTTCAATGTAATCAAGGGCCGTGGAAATACCGCGCATCAGCCCGTCAAGTTGGTCGGCTTGTTGTGGTGGGGTATCCGCCTGCATGGGCTGTGTGTTTGATGATTGTTGCGACCCGTCCTGATCGACCAGGTCCGCACGCGGCGCCAAGATGGTTTCTTCCATTTTTCAAAGCCTCACCACTGCCACTGAATTTTGTGAATTTTTATTTCTTATAAGGAAACTCTATCGTCGGGTGGAAAATGTTGCAAGGCAGCATATTATGAAAGTTGATAACAGGTGCTGTGATGCCTTGAAGTTGCAATGCTTTTCGAATCTCGCAGGGCGCCTGGCACCGGCACACCAGAATTTTGTGCTGCGTTGCATACCTAGTGCGCGGCAATGCCGAACTTGCGGCAATGAGCGTGATACAGGGTTGCCAATTCATCGGCCCCGATCAGGTTTCCGGCCTCGTCCTTGTAGGTCAGGTGATGTTCAAGTGCCTGGCCCTGCCACAGTTTTTCGATCTCGGCGCGCGCAGACGTGCCACGGAATTCGGCAATGAATTCGTTGATCGCGCACAACAACTTCCAGGATGCCGGTTCGGCGGCCACCGCGGCAGTATAGTAATAAGGCAATGGCAGGATATTACCCGGCAGGACTTCAATACGGCCATGCCATGGGCTTTCCGGATTATTTGCCGCCCAGTGAAAGATCGGCTGATCAACCGCGAAGGCATCAACGGTCCCGTCGGCCAAGGCATCATGCAGGCGTGTCTGGTCGCTATAGGCAATCAGGTTGGAAAGCTTGGCAACGCCGCCCGGCTTGCTTTCATTATCTGCCCAGCGCAGCCCCTGTTCTTCAAGAACCTGAAACGCCACCGGATCATTGATGATGCCCAACACCTTGCCATCAAGATCAGAAAGGCGATTGATCGCGGTATTCCCGGCCCGTCGACAAAGCGCGAAGTTGAGGTATGTGTAGGTATCTGAATAAGCGACACCCTTGTAAAAGTCGCTGGGGGGCAGGGCACTCCAGACCACATCGGCGGTCGGTGCACCGGGCTTTGCGCCCACAAAAAGAAGCTCTGTCAGAAGATCCCAGGGATGTTCAACGAATTCACATTCAACGCCCAGCCATTTGGCAAGTGCCCTTGCGTAATCGGCATCAAGACCGCGCAGCGGATCATTTGGCTTCAGGCGGAATGACAGCCCGACAAAGGCCGGTTCAATGGCAATACGGATTTTGCCGCGCGCCTTGATATCGGCCAGTCGGTCATAGGTCGGATCATCATGCAGGTGATGGGACTTCAAAAACTGCGCAAGGTTGTCGTGCGCCAGTGCCGCATCCGAAAGGCTTGTGCTCAGCGCCTTGGTGTCATTATGCGCCCAGGTGACCTTGCCGCGTGTGCGGGCCGAGGCATCCTTGCTGCCCGCCAGCAATTCAAACACCACCTGATTGTGCTCGGAAATATCAGCCAGTCGTTCCGACATGTTGGCAAAGCGTTCCTGAAGGGTGGCAAGCGACCCTTCGATTTCATTGCCAAGGCTATCAAGATCATTACCGATACTGGCCATGCTTTCGCGCAGCGCCTTGGTGACATCCGAAAGATCAATCAGGTCGACCGCCTCGTGGGTGCGCTGCATGGTGCTTTGCGCAAGGTTGCCGACTTCTTTGGCAACAACGGCAAATCCACGGCCATGATCACCGGCACGCGCGGCCTCGATCGCGGCGTTAAGCGCCAAAAGCTTGATGCCCTTGCCGATATCCTCAATCGCGCTCAGGACCTTGTTCGCACCGTCGGCCTTGGTTTCCAGTTCGGCGCTGATGCGTTCAAGGTCGGTTCGGATGGCGTCTGTCTTTGCGGCCACGGTGGCGCGGGTGGCTTCCTGAACGTCATGGGCGACAGATGTGCTGTTTTCGATCTCGCGCCCGGTGTCATCCAGACCGGCACGCAGATTGTTTGATCGCACGTCGATTTCGCGCATCAGGCTGTCCTGGGTTTCGCCCGCCGTATTGGCAAATTCCAGAAGATGCTGAATGTAACCCAGTGCGGTGGAGATCCCGCGCATCAGGTCTTCGATGCCAGCATTGGTTTGGGCGACCTTGCGCGCAGTTTCGCCGTCCTGCGTAGCCAAAACGGTTTGTTCCATATTCAACGCCTTACCATTACCCAAGAGTCATTCTTTGATTTTGGGAATATTTTTTTCTTGTGGGGAATGTTAGCGACGCTGTTTGCATGTTGCAAGGCAGCATGGGCTAAAACGAGAAAATATCTTTATTTTCTCGGGCATAAGTTGAGCTACGGTATAGGGTGCCTTGCACTGCAGGTAGGGCCTGTCCCTATCTTTATGCCGCGATGCGGCATTATTCGCGGTGATAAGGATGATTGGTCTGAATGGCGTGGGCGCGAAACAGCTGTTCGGCGATCAGGGCGCGGACCAGCATATGCGGCCATGTGGCCTTGCCCAGCGACCAAAGCGTATTGGCCCGTGATTTCAGGGCTGCGCCATGCCCGTCCGCCCCGCCAATGGCAAAGGCGATATTGCCGGCATATTGATCCATCCAGCCTTCAAGCTTCTGCGAAAACTCGATCGATCCATATTCCTTGCCGCGCTCATCCAGCGCGATCAGGAAGGCATTTTCCGGAATGACGCCAAGCAGGAGGTCTGCTTCGCGGTCTTTAAGCTGATTGGGCGGGAGTTTCTTTTTTTCTTCGACCTCGCGCAGCACAAAGGGCCAGCGCAGCCGGGCGGCGTAATGGTCAAAAAGATCTTTCTCGGGGCCGGCTTTCATCCGTCCCACCGCAGCAAGGGTGATTTGCATGTCGTCGATCCAGACCGTTACGCAAGATACCTGTTTGGCGCCGTTACCCGCCTTGGGCAGGCGCCAAACAGCGCGGGCTGTTAGTACAGCCGCGCTGCCTGCTGTTTCAGAGCCGGGTTTTCAACGCCCCACATCTCTTCGATGTTGTAAAAGGCACGAACTTCCGGACGGAAAAGATGAACGATGACATCGCCCGTATCGACCAGAACCCAGTCACCCTGTTCCTTGCCTTCGGCCAATGCACGGCCCTGACCGGCATCCTTGATGGCTTCGACAAGGTGTTCAGCCATGGATGCGACCCGGCGCGATGACGAGCCGGTTGCGATGATCATGTGATCGGCAAGGGAGGTTTTATCGGTCAGATCAATGGTAACAAGGTCTTCGGCCTTGTCATCTTCGAGCGTTCTCTGGATCAGCGAAAGCATTTCGCCGGAGGTCAGAGTCTGTTTTGCGGTACCTATGGTCGCCACCTTAATGTTTCGCGCGAAGGCCGGACTTCACCGGCCAAATACATCGCTGCGATGCTTACACCTGCCATCTGCCTTCGGCGCGAATTGCGGTCGAAGAGGCCGGATGGCGCTTGATTGGCAGGTATACCCAGGCCGGAACATCCAGATCGGCCAGCAAACCCGCCCTGTCCATGGGAATGCGCCAGCGTTCCATACGGCGCGCGGCGGTTCCGGACAATGCCTTGTTAGAATACCCTTCACGGTCGAGAACCGCAATGGGAGCACGTAAAATCAACCTTTCCCACCATTTCCATTTATGGAACTGGGCCAGGTTGTCTGCTCCCATCAGCCAAACGAACTTTGTTCGGGTAAAACGGCGCTGCAAGGCTGCAAGAGTGTCGGCCGTATAGCGGGTTCCAAGCTCGGTTTCAATTGCAGAAACAACAATGCGGGGATGCTTTGCCATCATCAGTGCCGAATCAAAGCGGTCGGCAAGGTCGGCCATGCCGGTCGATGACTTAAGCGGGTTTTGCGGCGACACCAGCCACCAGACCGCATCAAGCTGCAGGCGTTTCAACGCTTCGAGCGATATATGAAGGTGACCTTCATGGGCGGGATTGAACGACCCGCCCAACAGGCCGACCCGTGGTGGGGCCGCATGTGATCTGGGGGCAGATGACGTCATGGACGGGTCTGACCGTTACCACGAACAATGTATTTATAGCTGGTCAGCTGTTCGACTCCGACCGGACCACGTGCATGCAGCTTGCCGGTCGAAATGCCGATCTCGGCCCCCATGCCAAATTCGCCGCCATCGGCAAACTGGGTCGATGCGTTAACGATGACGATCCCGGAATCCACCCCGTTGAGGAAGGTGGCCGTTGCGGTGGCGTTTTCGGCAACGATGGCATCGGTATGGTGCGATCCGAACGTGTTGATGTGATCAACCGCCTCTTGCACGCCCGACACAACCTTGATCGACACAATCGCATCAAGATATTCGGTGACCCAATCGTTGGCCGTGGCCGGTTTGATGCGACCATCAATCGCCTGTGCGGTTTCATCACCGCGAAGTTCGCAGCCCTTGGCAACCAGTGCCTCGGAAATGCGGGGCAACAGACGGCCTGCAACTGAACTATCGATCAGGATGGTTTCCGTCGCGCCACAAATCCCGACGCGGCGCATCTTTGCATTGACGACAATGTCGACCGCCTTTTGCGGATCGGCACTGGCATGGACATAGGTGTGGCAAAGCCCTTCCAGATGCTTGAACAGCGGAATGCGGCTTTCATCCGTGATGCGCGAAATCAGCGACTTGCCGCCGCGCGGGACGATGACATCAATGTAATCCGACAGTTTCAGCATCTCGCCAACCGCGGCACGATCCGTCACCGGGATCATCTGAAGGGCATCCTCGGGAAGGCCCGCTTCACGGATGCCAGCCACCATGCAGTCAAAGATCGCACGCGATGAGTGGAAGCTTTCAGACCCACCGCGCAGGATGGCGGCATTTCCCGACTTGATGCACATCGCACCGGCATCGGCCGTCACGTTCGGGCGGCTTTCATAAATGATGCCAATCACGCCAAGCGGGACAGATACGCGCGCGATATCAAGGCCGTTATGTTCCGGGCTCCAGCGCGCCAGCTCACGACCGACGGGATCGGGCAGCTCGGCAACGGCCTCAATACCCTTGGCAATGCCTTCGATGCGATCAGAATCCAGCGCCAGACGGTCCAGCAAGGCCGCCGTCAGGCCCTTGGCGCGACCGGCTTCCATGTCCTTTGCGTTGGCGGCAAGGATGGTATCTGCGTTTTCGCGCAGTTTGGCGGCTGCGGCCTTAAGCGCGGCTTCCTTTGGCTCGGCCGGGACCTGTGCGAGTTCGAGTGCCGCCTTGTGGGCCTTGATTCCCATATCGCGCATCAGTGCTTCGATATCCTGGCTTTCGATACTGGCAAGCGCCGTCATGGTCCTAGTTCCGTTCCTGTCATTCTGGCCAGTGCAAAACGCACTTGGCCAATTGTTCTGAGATTTTATCAACAAATTGGCAAAATAGACATCAAACCGGCTATCTGCAATGTCCTTGAGTGGACAAAGCGCGCTGAATGCTTGCCAAATAGTGCGTAGCGGTCCATCTGTTGATGACACAAAGAGATGACATGCCGTGCACATACCGCAATGCTGCCCGGTTGCTGATTGGGGATAAGGTTTTGAAAAATATGGGTTCCGATCAACCGACTGCGCGTGCAGAGTTCGGCGTCGTGAAGACGTTCCTGCCCTATTTGTGGCCGCGCGGCGAGTTTGAGCTGAAGGTACGTGTTGTTCTGGCTCTGCTGTTTCTGGTCGGCGCCAAGGTGGCAAACGTTTATATCCCGGTGCTGTACAAATACGCGGTCGATGCGCTTGGCGGTGGTGACAAGGCTGGTGATGTGGCGGCAAACGCCGCCCAGTCGGGATCAACAGATACCACCGCCCTGATTGTCGTGCCGGTGGCGCTGATTGTCGGCTATGGGCTTGTGCGGATTCTGGTTTCGGCCTTTGGCGAGATGCGCGATGCGGTCTTTGCCAAGGTGGCCCAGCGGGCCATTCGCAGATCCGCCTTAAGCGTTTTTGAGCACCTGCATGGTTTGTCGCTGCGGTTCCATCTGGATCGTCAGATGGGCGGGCTTTCGCGTGCGATTGAACGCGGGGTGAAGGGCATTGAATTTCTTCTGTCCTTCATGCTGTTCAACATCCTGCCGACCTTGCTTGAGATCTTCATGGTCTCGATCATCCTGTGGGCGCTTTATGATGTCTGGTTTGCGCTGATCACCTTTACCACCATCGTGATCTATATCGTCTTTACGCTGGTGGTGACCGAATGGCGTATGAAGTTCCGTCGTGAAATGAACAAGCGCGATGACGAGGCCAACACCAAGGCCATCGACAGTCTGATCAACTACGAAACCGTCAAATATTTCAACAACGAAGCCCATGAATCGACCCGATACGACAAGGCGCTGAAGGGCTATGAAGTTGCCGCTGTGCAGTCGCAAGTCTCGCTTTCCAAGCTCAATGTCGGGCAGGGTGCGATCATTGCCGTCGGCCTTGTTCTGAACATGCTGCTGGCCGCGCAAGGGGTTAAGGACGGCACCATGACGGTGGGTGACTTCGTTCTGGTGAACACCTATTTGCTGCAGCTTTACATGCCGCTCAACTTCCTTGGCTTTGTCTATCGTCAGATCAAGCAGTCGCTGACCGATATGGAACGCATGTTCTCGCTCCTCGATGTCGAAAAGGAAGTTGAAGACAAGGCGGGTGCCAAAAGCCTTGCCTGTGATGCGGCAACCGTCCGGTTTGAAGATGTGCATTTCTCCTATAATCCGGATCGCAAGATCCTTAAGGGGGTCAGCTTTGAAGTGCCGGCGGGCAAAACCGTTGCCGTGGTTGGCCCAAGCGGGGCGGGAAAATCGACCCTGACGCGGTTGATGTTCCGGTTTTATGATGTGTCGGGTGGCAAGATCACGATTGATGGTCAGGATATCCGCGATGTGACGCAAAACTCGCTTCGTCGCGAAATTGGCATCGTGCCGCAGGATACCGTCCTGTTTAACGATACCATTGCCTATAACATTTCCTATGGCCGGCCAGGTTCGGAACAGGGCGAGATCGAAAATGTTGCCAAGCTTGCCAGCATCGACGGATTTATCGCAGGCCTTCCCGAAGGCTTCAAAACCATGGTTGGCGAACGTGGCCTGAAACTTTCGGGCGGTGAAAAGCAACGCGTGTCGATTGCGCGCATGTTGCTTAAGCGTCCGAAAATCATGATCTTTGACGAAGCCACGTCCGCCCTTGATACCCGCACCGAAAAGGATATCCAGCAGGCGCTTCGTGAAGTGTCGCGCGGGCATACGACCCTGATTATTGCCCACCGATTGTCCACTGTGATTGATGCCGATGAAATCATCGTGCTGCGCGATGGGCAGGTGGCCGAACGTGGTCGCCATCAGGAATTGCTGGATCGTGATGGCCTTTATGCCGAGATGTGGGCCCAGCAACAGGAAATCCGCCAGGCCGAGGAAATCCTTGCCCACGCGGGAGAAATTCCGGGCTGATTTCTCTGCGGGCAGATTTGAAACTGTGGTTTCGGGCGGTTGCCTAAGGCAATGGCCCGAATACCGCGGTGCTATCAAGCAACCAAAGTGCAGCGCTGATGGTGATAAAGGACAGCGATGTGGCTGCCATCAGGGATGCCGCGCCCATTGCTTCGTGCCCATAGCGCTGACAATAGATCGGGTAGACGCTAAACATCGGAGCACAAGCATAACCGACGGCAGCGATCTTCATCACCGGATCAAGATCGGGGACAAGTCCCAGCAAAAGGAAAATGATCAACGGGTGCAGCACAAGTTTGCCAAACACGATGCGCGCCATGTCGAAACGCAAACCGCGCAGTTTGAGCCCGACAAGTCCGCCACCGATGACAAACAGCGCCACCGGGCCCGACGCCGAGGCCAGCATATCAATCACCGAAAAGATCGGACCGGGCAATGTGATCCCGGAAATCGAAATGCTCATTCCGATCACGATGGCGACAATGATCGGATTACGTGCAAGCCGGGCAAGGGTCTTGCGCAGAATTTGCCAGCGGTTCGCCCCCTCTGCCTGAGCGCTGTCACCCAGGATCAGAGCAAGTGGCGTGATGACCAGATTTTCGATGATGAAGCACAACGCCAGCGCAATGCCAGCCGTCGGACCAAGCAACTGCAGGACAATCGGATAGCCGATAAAACCACTGTTGGACACCGACATCCCCATGCCTTGCAGGGCGGCATTCTGTTGGCTTTTCTTGGCGATCAATCGGGCAAAGAAATAGCCCAGCGCAAACACGATCAAGGACCCGCTGCCATACGCCACGAGATAGTTGGTGTTGAACACTTTATTGATATCATGGGCGATTACGGTGCGGAGCAAAAGGCAAGGCAAGGCAAAGTTAATGACAAATGCCCCCATGCCACGCGCGACCGTTTGCGGCACGATATTGCGATAGACAGCGATATAGCCAATGGCGATGATCAGGAATATCGGCGATGTAACGGCAAGGATATCAAGCATCTGGGCCAGAGGCTTTCATTGTGGTAAGGCCTTCATCAGCTAGCCTTCTATTGACCCAAGGTCAAGAAACAGAATGATTTCAAACATGAACCAAACGGTAATGGATTGGCCAGAAGGACTGGATGGCAATAGCTTTTCCGGGGTGGCCCGGCTTGCGAATGTGTCTCCACGTGGGGCACGGGCCGCCGAAATTCTTGGCCGTCACCGGCTACTTGATTGTTTGGCGGCGTATCAGCCCGAGGTTGTCGGGACCTTGCCGCTTGCGATTGATACCCCGGATTCTGACATTGATATCCTGTGCAACGTCCCTGATTTGACAGCGTTTTCTGAACTTTCAGATCAGGTTTTGGGGCATTTTGACGGCTATCGTCTTCACAAGCGTCCTGCAACCAGCCATGTCGCGGCAGCATTGGTTGTGCGATTTGAGTGTGACGGGTTGCCTGTCGAAATCTTTGCCACCGATTGTCCGACACGGTCGCAATACGGTTTTGTCCATATGCTGGTTGAGGCGAGGATACTATTTGTGATGGGCGATGAATTTGCCAGTCAGGTGAGGGCGCTGAAGCAAGACGGGACCAAGACAGAACCAGCCTTTGCCAAGCTTCTGGGATTGTCTGGAGATCCCTATATCGAACTGGCTGAGCTTGTCAGCCTTTCGCCACCACAGCTTTGCCAACGACTTGATTTTGGTGGAAACTAGGTGCTCTCGGTCACCGGATCACCGATGGTGATTGTGCCACCCGCGATCACGCGACAGGTCACACCACCCCGCCAGTCTGGTCTCAAAGCTTCTTGCAGTCCCATGGCAACCGCATCCATGCGATTGCAGGGGTCTGTTTCGCCGGTAATTTCAAACACCACGTCACCGATTGAAAGTTTGCTGCCTTTGCTGCGTGGCAAGGCAATCCCGCGCACAAAAAGGTTGGCACGGCGTTCGGTCCAGTGAATGTCATCTCTACCGATTTCATGGCATGCCGCCTGCCAGTCTTCTTCTGCCAGAATGGTGACCTGACGTCGGCGCAGCTTGCCGCGAAAATCCCTGTCGATGCCACGTTCAGTTGTGACTGAAACGCTTTCAAGGCTTTCCATCGCGGCGCGCGGGCGTGCCTTGCGCGCGATACCTACAAGTTCGGCTTTATCGACCATTCAGGTTTTCCACTGACCGGAGATCACCCAGCGACCTGCAAAGTTTTCCGGCACCAGAATGGTCTGGCGCGGCGTGCCACTTTCATCAAGATCAGGGTAATCGGTGGTGTAATGCAGCCCCCGGCTTTCACGCCGCCACAGGGCAGATTGAATGATCAGCTTGGCAACGACAGACAGGTTACGCAGTTCGAGAAGGTCATTGGTGACACGGAAATTGCCGTAATATTCATCGATTTCCGATAACAGCAAATCAACACGGTGCTGAGCGCGTTGCATGCGCTTGGTGGTGCGGACAATGCCGACAAAGTCCCACATCACGTTGCGCAGCTGTTCCCAGTTATGGGCAACAATGACTTCCTCGTCGGAGTCCGTGATGCCGGTTTCATCCCAGTCCGGGATCGGTTTGAAAAGATCCTCGACCGGCAGGGCTTCGATAATGTCCTTTGCCGCGGCCTCGCCAAACACAAGACATTCCAGAAGCGAGTTCGATGCCAGTCGGTTTGCGCCGTGCAAACCGGTGCCGGCGCATTCACCGATGGCATAAAGCCCGGTCAGATCGGTGCGCCCGCGCAGATCGGTCAGAACCCCGCCGCAGGTATAATGGGCCGCCGGAACAACCGGGATCGGTTGTTGGGTCATGTCGATGCCGTAACTCAGGCAATTTTCATAGATGGTCGGGAAGTGTTCCTTGATGAAATCTGCCCCCTTGTGGGTGATATCAAGGTAAACACAATCCGCGCCAAGACGTTTGAGTTCATGGTCAATCGCGCGTGCAACAATATCACGCGGGGCCAGTTCGCCACGTTCATCAAACCGGTCCATGAAGCGTGTGCCATCAGGCAGCAAAAGCTTGCCGCCTTCACCACGTACGGCTTCGGAAATCAGGAAGGATTTGGCTTGCGGATGATACAGGCACGTCGGATGGAACTGGCTGAATTCCATGTTCATCACCCGGCAACCGGCACGCCATGCCATGGCAATACCATCCCCCGTTGACCCGTCCGGGTTGGAAGTGAACCGGTAAACCTTGCTCGCCCCGCCGGTGGCAAGGATCACGGTCCGCGCATTGAATGACTTGACCTTTCCGGTGCCAAGATCAAGCGCATAGGCCCCGATGCAACGGCGGCCTTCGCCGCCGAACTTGCGATCAGTCACCAGATCAATCGCCAGATAGTTTTCAAAAACATCAATGTTTGGATGATTGACCGCCTGCCCCTGAAGCGTCGTCTGAACCGCACGCCCGGTGGCATCTGCCGCGTGCACAATGCGCCGATGACTGTGACCGCCTTCGCGGGTCAGGTGGAACGGCTGGTTGTTATCCCCATTGGGGTCACGGGTCAGTTGAATGCCAAGTTCATCAAGCCAGGCAATTGCCTTTGGCGCATTGGTGGCGACGAATTCGACGGTTTCACGCTTGCAAAGATCAGCACCGGCAACCAGCGTGTCATGCACGTGGTTTTCAATGCTGTCGGCGGCATCCAGCACGGCGGCAATACCGCCTTGTGCCCAGTTGGTCGATCCATCATCGATCTTTCCCTTGGAAAGAACGGCGACTTTTACATGCGGGGCAAGTTTGAGTGCCGTGGACAAACCGGCAGCACCACTGCCGATAATAAGCACATCATACTGGAAAGAATTTTCGGACATTTTTTCCCATCGCTTTCGGGCGGTGCCAGATGGCGGAAACTGGCGCGGTGGCGTCAACATCGGGCTCCGAACAGAGGCGCAGAATAGGACTGCTTTTCTTCAATCTCAAACATATTTGTCTGAAATGGTGTGATGATTTCTGTCCGCCTGTGTCAGATTTATTGCGCGTTGCTTGCAAATGGCCGCCAAGCAGACAGATTAAGAAGGACCACCCAACACCAACCAGGGGAGTTTGCTGTGGGCAATTCTGCGCACAAGGAGACGGTTTATCGCGGTGGATGTCATTGCGGCGATGTCCGTTATGAAGTTCACGGGCCGGTTGACGATGCGGTGATGTGTCACTGCGAACTGTGTCGCAAGCTGCACGGACATGTCAGCTCTTATGCCCGCTTTGACCGCCATCATCTGAAACTGGCCAAGGATGACGGACTGCGGTGGTATCGCATGTCCGATAAAACCGATCGCGGATTTTGCAAGGAATGCGGCACCGCCCTGTTCTGGCGCCCTGTGCGCAACGACAATATGGCGCTGATGCCCGGAACTCTTGATGATACAAAGGGTATGACCACAGTCGGGCAGATTTATTGCGCGGACAAAGGGGATTATTATCCGCTTGATCCGGCAATTCCCCAACATGATCACTCAGACAAGGCCGAAAATGCTGCCGTTGCCGATCAATCCTGATCGGTAACGCCGGGCACCTTCATCCAGGTCAGTTCGTGCTTGTTGTTATACAGATGCACGACCTTTGATCCGGGGATATCGGCAAACTGGGTGATCGCGGAATAGTCCGTATCGCCCTGCAATTTGATGGTGCAGATGAAATTGGTCGCCATCCCGGCATCCATCCACTGATTGACCAGCGTAAACAGGCGATCCGGATAGCAAATCACGTCCGAGCACAGCCAATCAATATAGCCGATTTCTTCCGGGTTCAGGCCAAAGGCACTTTCCTGTCGGAAATCAACGCGGGGCAGATTGGCGATCTTGGTATCCAGGCGGGCCTTGTCGATTGAAATGACATCGGTGCCGAATTCATGCAAAACCCAGGTCCAGCCGCCCGGGCTTCCGCCCAGATCCATGGTGCGATCGCCGGCCTGCGGATAGGCGCCAAGGCGGGTGAAGGCTTCCCACAGTTTAAGGTAGGCGCGATTTGGTGGGGTGACCTTGTCTTCTTCAAACTCGACCTCGCCGTTTTTCCACGGGCTGGAACAATCGGCCGATGCAATGATGGTATCGGGATCAATCAGCGTCCATGACCCAAGCGGTGCGGTCGGTGCCGGTTCGCCAAATACCTGACGTTTTGCCGAAACATGGGGCAGATGCCCCTCGATCAATTTGGCGCGCGAAAAATGGTCAAACTTGAACAGGGCCCAGTTGCGCTGATTGAACTTCAGGATTTTGGCCGCACCCTTGATCGACGGGATGGCAATGCGCACCGGGTTGCGCCAGACATTCTGCGCCCAGAATACACGCCGCTCCGGACCGGGTGCAAACATCAACCGGTCATGGCGTTCAATGACGTCGCCAAGTTCGGCTTCAAGTTGATCTTCAAAGCCGACAGGGGCAAGGTAGCCGGTGGCATCCATCGGCTCGATTACGGCATCAACGCCGTCCGGGGTATCGAATGTCTGTGTGTTTTCCATCATGGGCCTGCTTTTACGCCGTTTTGACCCAATAAAAAAGCGGGAAAGCTGCATGACAGCTTTCCCGCCCGTGATTGTCGAGAAGTAAGACGACAGATCAGAATTTGTCAGCCTGAACCAGACCGTCGATCAGGATAACCTTAGTCGGATCGCCCTTGATGCCAAAGTCATTGTCGTTGATCATCGCAAGTGCGCCGTCGCCCATGATCGCAAGGCCTTCAAGCTTGTTCGGTGCCTCGGGGTAGTCCGCGCTGTCAAAACGAAGCGTCTTGGAAACCGGGGTGAGATTGATGCTGCCAAGATCGTTTTGCTGTTCCAAAGTCGGACTGGTCGACATGTCATCCCAGCGGGTGGCAAGGATGTTGGTCGCACCTTTAAGTTCGACTTCATGCAGCTTGGTGGTCTTGTCAGTGCGTTCAAGCACCAGCAGACGGTCATTGCCCAGGGCGAGAACTTCGGAAATACGCGGTGCGTTCTGTTTCTTGGACGGATCATTGCGGAAGCTCTGCGGGTCATCCAGCTGATAGATATATTCGCCGCTCAGCTTGGACGCTGCGCGATCATAAACGAACAGGCGGGTGTTCTTGGCCGCCTTGTAGGCATCGGCATTCGGGTTGGCCAGCGGGTTCTGAACCATGAAGTACAGCTTGGTTTCGTCTGGCGATACGGCCATGGATTCAATGCCGCGGTTGGTCTGGCGTTTGACCAGAATGGCCGGAAGGCCACCGATGACTTTATAAGCCGAACCTTCGAAATCCTTTTCCGAACCGGCCGGAACGATACGTTCGATAACGGTGCCATCCGCTGTCGCATGCAGGATCGACGGACCGTTTTCTTCACCAATCCAATACGACCCATCAGATAGACGAATAATGCCTTCGGCATCGATTGAGGACACCGACTGTTCAAGCGGATTGCCATTGGCATCGACCGGCTTTTCGGTTTTCGCCACGGTCAACTTGTTGGTCAGGCCGGTCAACGGTACACCATTTTGATCTTTCAGCGTAATGACGTCCTTGACGTCAAAGCTGCCATCATCATTCAGGAAGATGGTGTAGATCGAGGGCGAGTAATCTGGGGTCGGATAAACGCGGACTTTCTGGCCCTTGCAAACCTGATCGGCTGAAACACCAAGGACGGCTTCAACATCGCCACAGACAAAGTTCGGGCCACGGTCAGAAACGGCATAGAACATGTTGGCCGGATCGCCTGGGCGGCGGTATGCGCCGGAACCAAAGCCGACGGTAAGCGCGCGTGCCTTGCCGCCATCAACCATGACGGTTGAAAGGTTGTTGATCGCGCTCTTGGTTTCAAAAACCTTGGCCTCGGCTGCCATGGCAGAACCCGCCATCAGCATGGCGGTAACACCGAAAAGACCGGCTGCAAACGTCCGTTTCATCACTGGGAATTCCCCGAAAAATTTCACAAAAACACCTAAGCTCAAGCCCGTCATGTACGGGCGAACTGTGTTCCTGTTCACATTAAGGGTTCTGTGTGACAGTTTGTTTGCACTTGAGCGTCGCTTTGATGAAACAAATCAGATGCTTGGCCAAGTTTGGAAGGCACTACTTCCAGAAATCCTCGCGCCGGACCGTGAAGGTTTCCGAAACGCTGGCATATTCCTGATAGCCAAGCCGTGCAAGCGGTTCAAACAGGGTGATATCAACCATGCCATCGCGAATGATGTCATCATCAATATGCAGGCCCACAACGGTTCCAATCACCATCGCGCATGGGCGTTCGGGATTGGCGCTTGGCAGATCGACAATCTGGAACACTTCGCATTCCATATGGATCGGCACACCCTTGATCAGATGCGGTTTGACGCATTTTGCCGGCAGTTTTTCCAGCCCGGCATATTCAAACTCATCTTCGCCCGGCGGCAGCGGTGCCGAGGAAAAATTAAGTTCTTTCAGCATCGCCTTCGGCGCAACGCCGACAACGAACTCGCCGGTATCGCGCGCATTGCGCAAACTGTCGACCGACCCGCCCGATGAAAACATCACCATCGGCGGATTGCCATGCACCGCATTGAAAAATGAATAAGGCGCAAGGTTGGCCCGGCCTTCTTTATCGAGTGTCGATACCCAGCCAATCGGACGCGGCGCCACACAGGCCTTGAACGGATCATGTGGAAGATTGTGGGCGGTTTTTCCGGGCTCGTAAAACATCGGGACGTCCGTTCTGGTTGGCGGTGTCTTTTATCCGACTGCAAAAAGCAATCAGATCACTTGATCATGCGTCATATTTCATTGTCCCGGCGCGTACTCATGCTCACGCACGTGATCCGGGCGGTCTGCCAGATGCAGTCGTGTCTGCGCCATCGGTGTTTCGGCGATGATCTGGCCCCGGCGGATAACGAACAGACGGTTGGCGCGCATGCGGATGGCCTCAATCGTGTCGCGGGCCTGCAGGATGACGAAGTCGGCCTTGTTGCCGACCTCGATCCCGTAGCCTTCAAGGCCAAGGATTTTGGCCGGTTGGGTGGTGACGGCGTCAAAGCAGGCGCGGATATCCTCGCGCGAGGTCATCTGGGCCACGTGCATCCCCATGGAGGCGACTTCAAGCATGTCGCCCGATCCCATCGAATACCAGGGGTCCATCACGCAATCATGCCCGAACGCGACGGTGAGCCCGGCGTTGCGCAATTCTGGCACACGGGTCATGCCGCGGCGCTTGGGATAGGTATCGTGGCGGCCCTGCAGGGTGATGTTGATCAGCGGATTGGCGATGGCGGAAACCTCTGCCTCTGCCATCAGGGCGATCAGCTTGGAGACATAATAATTGTCCATCGAATGCATCGATGTCAGGTGTGACCCGGCTACTCGTCCCTGAAGCCCAAGACGTTGGGTTTCATAGGTCAGCATTTCGATATGACGCGACAGCGGATCATCCGATTCATCGCAATGCATATCAACCAGAAGTCCACGGTCGGCCGCCATTTCGCAAAGCTCTTTGATGCTTTGCGCACCATCCGCCATGGTGCGTTCGAAATGCGGAATGCCGCCGACAACATCGACGCCCTTATCAAGGGCACGGATGGTGTTTTCCTTGGCGGTAGGGCTGCGCAGATAGCCATCCTGCGGGAAGGCAACCAGTTGCAGATCGATATAGGGCGCGACCTGCTTTTTGACTTCAAGCAACGCATCCACAGCCAGCAGGCGATCATCACAAACGTCGACATGGGTGCGGATTGCAAGCAGGCCCTTGGAGACTGCCAGATCGCAATATTTCAGCGCGCGTTCAATCACCGCTTCGGGAGTTAGCAGCGGTTTCAGCTCCCCCCACAACGCGATGCCTTCAAGCAACGTGCCCGACTCATTCATGCGTGGCAGGCCCAATGACAGCGTCGCATCCATGTGGAAATGGCTGTCGACAAAGGGCGGGCTGACCAACATGCCACCACAATCAAGCACCTCGACCGAGGGCACATCGATATGTTCGGCAATCTCGATGATCTTGCCGTTCTGACACGCGATATCGACACCGGTTGGGCCATTGGCGATATTGGCGTTTTTCAGGATCAGATCGGGTTGCATGATGTCATCCTTGGTCTGGTGGTGGCAGTCACAAACGGTTTGCAGTGCTTAGCGCTGGCCCTTGAACCATGGCACAAGAAGTGCCTTGGGGTAATCGGCTTTGCGGGCGACAACAATAAGCGCAATGATCGACAGGATATAGGGCATCATCAGGAAAACCTGCGACGGCAGGAACGCGCCGACCTCGGTCTGCAAACGCACCTGAAACGCGTCAAACGCGCCAAACAGCAACGCCCCGATCAATGCCTTGCCGGGACGCCAGCTGGCAAATACGGTGAGCGCAATACAAACCCAGCCACGGCCATTGATCATGCCAAAGAAGAACGCATCAAAGGCCGACATCGTCAGAAACGCCCCACCGAGCGCCATCAGCGACGATCCGACAACGACCGCACCAATGCGAAGGCCATAAACCGAAAGTCCCTGTGCCTCGACCGAGGACGGGTTGTCGCCAACCGCCCGGATCGCAAGACCAAGCGGGGTGCGATACAAAACCCAGCCGGTGACAAACACCAGCACAAGGGCCAGCATCGTCATCGCCGTTTGCGAAAACAGCGCCTGCCCGATGAAGGGCAGGTCCGAAAGGAACGGGATATCAAGCGGACGGAACGGCTCAATCCGCGGCGGGGACGACACATCGGGCAATGCCGTGCGGTATGTGAAATAGGACAGGCTGGTGGCAAGCAACGTCACCCCGATACCCGACACATGCTGGCTTAGCCCCAGCGGCACGGTCAGGATCGCATGGATCAGGCCAAAGAATGCCCCGGCAAGGGCGGCAACCAAAACACCACCCCAAAGCCCGGCCCCAAGCCACACGGCCATCCAGCCGGCCATCGCGCCGGCGGTAAAGATCCCCTCGATCCCAAGGTTAAGAACACCGGCGCGTTCGCAGATCAAGGCACCCAACACGCCAAATATCAATGGGGTCGCAATGCGAATGGCGGCTTCCCAGAAGCTGGCGGCGAGAAGAATATCGATGATTTCCATGGTCTTTCCCCTCAGCCCTGTGCCGATTTGCGATCAAAGTGAACCCTAAACCGGGTCAGGAACCCGCCGATCAAAACGCACAGCAACGCCATGGCAACGATCAGATCGGCGAGATAGCTTGAAACGCCAATTGCACGACTCATGGAATCTGCACCGACAAAGACCGATGCAACAAACAACGCCGACGCAATCACCCCGATGGGCGACAGACGTGCAAGCATCGCGACCACAATTCCGGCATAGCCATAACCTGGCGAAAGGTCAGTTGCGAGATAGCCACGCGTTCCGGCCACTTCCGACACCCCGGCAAGCCCCGCCAAACCACCCGAAAGGGCGGCGACAAGGAGCATGGTTTTGGTCACCGAAATGCCGGAAAATTTGGCAGCAGCGGCATTTTCCCCAACCGCACGAATTTCAAAACCCCATACCGTGCGTTTGACGAAAATTGCGAATGCGACCGCTGAAACCAGTGCGATGAGAAGCCCGATATGAACGCGCATGCGTTCCAGAAGGGCCGGGAATGCCGCACTATCAATGATCGGTTCGGACTGTGGCCAGCCCATCGACATCGGATCTTTCAGCGCCCCTTCCAGCATCATCTGCACGAACAACAATACGATGAAGTTCAAAAGAAGGGTGGTTACGACCTCGTCCACACCAAGGCGGGTTTTCAAAAGCGTCGGGCCAATCAGCATCAACGCACCGGCAGCCATGCCAGCAATAATCACAACCGGGATCATCACCCAGCTTGGTCCGTCAATCACACCCGAACCAACGGCAACGGCGGCCATGGCCCCCATGTAAAGCTGGCCTTCGGCGCCAATGTTCCAAAGCTTGGCTCGAAATGCGATGGCGGCCGCAAGTCCGGTCAGGATCAGCGGCGTTGCACGGGTCAGCATTTCCGAGGTCGAGAAGACGGAGCCAAAGGCGCCGCTGATCATAAGGCCATAGGCCTCAATAATCGGTGCACCGGCAAGGGCAAGTGGAATGGCGGCGAGAAGTATGGCAATCGTCGCGGCCAAAACCGGCACGCCATAAACTAGAAGCGGGCCGGGATTGCTGCGGGGTTCAAAGCGGATCATGCCGTTTCTCCCGGATTGGTGGTCGTCTTGGCAGGAGGGGCATCGGGGGCATGCGAGGCTGCTTTTTGTCCGGCCATCATCAGGCCAAGTTCGGACCGATCAATGCTGTCGGTTGGCATGGCAGGCGTTATGTGCCCGGCATGGATCACCGCGATCTGATCGGAAATGGTCAGAAGTTCATCAAGGTCTTCTGAAATCAGGATCACTGCGGCCCCGCCCTGACGGGCTTCCAGCAAGCGACGATGGACTTCGGATTGCGCGCCGACATCAAGGCCGCGTGATGGCTGATTGGCAAGGATAAGCTTGGGCGACTTTTCCAGAACACGCGCCAGGATCAGTTTCTGGATATTGCCGCCGGACAACAGGCGCGCCGGGGCATCCGGGCCCGGGCAGCGCACATCATAATCGGCAATCGCATGTTCCGCACGTTTGCGGATGGCGTCGAAATCAAGGAAGCCTAGTTTTTGGTATTCCGGGCTTCGGACATCCTCAATCGCAATATTTTCGGCCACCGTCATTGATCCGACCATGCCATCGTGATGGCGGTCTTCGGGGATGCGTGCGATGCCGTTCTGCGCGAAGGTGTGGGCATCAAACTTGGTAACTTTTTTGCCAAATATTTCGACCGTGCCGCGATCGGGTTTATCAAGCCCGGCGATCAGTTGCGCCAGCGCCGCCTGCCCATTGCCCGATACCCCGGCAATACCAAGAATTTCACCTTCACGGGCGGTGACATTCACCCCATGCAGGGACCGGCGGGAATCTCCGCGATCAATGGTGACATCGGCAAGGGTGATGACGGGCTTCCCGGGCGCGCGCGGTGTACGGCGGCTGGCGGGAACTTCGCGACCGACCATCAATTCGGCGATGGATTTATGGTTCGCGTCGCTGGTTTTCATTTCGCCAACCTTGGCCCCGCCGCGCAGGACCGCAATCCGGTGCGATACGGCAAGAACCTCGGCCAGCTTGTGGGCGATGATGATCACCGCAAGGCCGGTTGCGGCAAGTTTGCGCAGGATGGCAAACAGGCTGTCGGCTTCCTGCGGTGTCAGAACGGCGGTGGGTTCATCAAGAACCAATAGCCGCGCATTGCGATAAAGCGCCTTGAGGATTTCAACGCGCTGCTTTTCGCCAACAGTCAGTTTGTGCACTGGCTGATCCAGATCGACATTCAAGCCCGATCCGGCCATCAGTTCACCAAGCTTTGCGCGTGCGCTGCTGCGATCACGACGGAGCCTGAAAATAGGTTCGGTCCCAAGGACGATGTTGTCAAGCCCGGTCAGGTTCTCGGCCAACGTGAAATGCTGGTGAACCATGCCGATCCCGGCATCAAGGGCTGCCTGCGGGGCGCCCGGTTCAAGCTGCTCAAGGTTCCCGTCGCGACCAGCAACCGTAACGGTGCCTTCATCTGCGACATAGTGACCGAACAGAATATTCATCAAGGTGGTTTTACCCGCACCGTTTTCACCAAGCAGGGCAACGATTTCCCCCTTGTGCACGGTCAGGTCGATGGCGTCATTGGCAACCAGTGGGCCAAATCTTTTGGTGACACCTGCCAGCGACAGCAGCAGGTCTTGCGACGTTTCGGATGGTGTGTGCGCAGCAGATGACATTCGGGTAATCCGTTTTGTTTTTATGCGTCACGCTGTGGGGCAGTGGGCGGCTTTGTGGTGGGTATCATGTCGTAAATGACAAAGGGCAGTTCGATTGTTTAACCGAACTGCCCAATGATTTCAGCGAAATCTTACATTGATGATTTCGGTTCTTCGTCGTTTACGTCGACCGTGAAGGATCCATCAAGGATTTCAGCCTGTTTGGCTTCGACTTCTTCGACCGTACCGTCCGGCAGCAGGGCCGGATCGAGAACGACAGAACCGCCGCCATATTCCATGTAGCTGAACTTGCCATAATCTTCGGCCTTGAATTCACCGGCTTTGACCGCCTCGATGGCGTGGTCAATGGTGGCTTCCATGTGCCAAAGAGCCGAACCCAGAATGGTGCCCGGATAGTCAGCCGCGGTGTCGATCACGTTACCAACGGCCAGAATGCCGCGTTCCTTGGCAGCATCGGAAACGCCAAAGCGTTCAGCATACATGATGTCCGCACCGCTATCGATCATGGCAAAGGCTGCTTCTTTCGCCTTGGGCGGGTCATACCAGCTGTTGATGAAGGTCACCATGAACTCGACATCCGGATTGACCGATTTCGCACCGGCCATGAAGGCATGCATCAAACGGTTCACTTCCGGGATGGCAAAACCGCCAACCATGCCGATCTTGTTGGTTTCGGTCGCCTTACCAGCCGCCATGCCGACAAGGTAGCTCGGCTCATGGATGAAGTTATCAAAGACCGAGAAGTTTTCCCCGTCCGGCGCAAAGCTTGAGCCCATCAGGAACGCGGTTTCCGGATAGTCGGCCGCAACTTTGCGCGCAGCACGCTCAACGCCGAACACTTCACCAACGATCAGGTCCGAACCGTTTTCGGCATATTCGCGCATGACGCGCTCATAGTCGGTGTTGGCGACGTTTTCGGAAAATTCATAAGAAATGTCGCCGCGTTCTTCGGCGGCATTAAGCGCCTTGTGAATGCGCGATACCCACTGCTGTTCGACCGGAACAGTGTAGATTGCCGAAACCTTGAGCGGATCGGCGGCCTCGGCCGGTGCACCAAAGCCGAACGATACGACGGCGGCTGCGCCAGCGATGGCCGACAGCATGGCACGACGCGTTAGGCGGAAAGTACCAGACTTCATTTTTGTCCCCCTGCGGATTTATTGCCGTTGTGCGAAACTCAACCTTTTGCATAGATTGTGGGCAGATTGTATACGCGATCACAAAAGAGGCAAAGCACCTTCTGTCCAAATGGTCAGTTTTCCTCTCTTTGGTGTAAGTATTTGGGAATGCAAGGGGTTTAGGGTGAATTAACGCGTGCAATTGGCAGGTTTCTGCGCAGCCAAAAGGTGATCGTTGGATATTCCGGTGTCGATTGGTGCTGTTTCGCGCAGGCCCGATACCCGAGTCCGGGCTGCATCAACCGCATTTATGATCATGCGGTAGCAGGGGCAAAATCTTCCGGTTTTTCGGGCATAGCGGTTAAGATTGTCTAAACAGGTGACGCACTTTCTAACACAATGCGAATCCTTGAAAAATTTCGGAGTCGGTTAACTCTTTCATTAACTATTTCGGTTGATGCTTTCATCAAGATTTCAAGGGGGAACCTAGAAGGCATCATGACAAAAAAGACATCTTTACCACTTGATCAGGTGATGGTTGGCGATTGCATCGAACTGATGAACAGCCTGCCGGAAAAATCCGTCGATCTGATTTTTGCCGATCCGCCCTATAACCTTCAGCTTGGCGGCGATCTTCTGCGCCCGAACAATTCCAAGGTCGACGCTGTTGACGATCATTGGGACCAGTTCGACAGCTTCCGTCACTATGACGAGTTCACCCGTGACTGGCTGACGGCGGCGCGCCGCGTGCTTAAGGACACCGGTGCGATCTGGGTGATCGGTTCGTATCACAACATTTATCGTGTTGGTAACATGCTCCAGGATATCGGGTATTGGATCCTGAACGATATCGTCTGGCGCAAAACCAACCCGATGCCGAACTTCCGCGGCAAGCGTTTCTGCAACGCACACGAGACCCTTTTGTGGTGTTCCAAAAGCGAAGAGCAAAAGGCCATCACCTTTAACTACGAAGCAATGAAGCAGCTTAATGAAGGCCTGCAGATGCGCTCTGACTGGTTGATGCCGATCTGCTCTGGCTCGGAACGTCTTAAGGATGACAAGGGCAAGAAGGTCCATCCGACCCAGAAGCCCGAAGCATTGCTGCAGCGTGTTCTGATGGCGACCACCCGTCAGGGTGATGTTGTGCTCGATCCGTTCTTTGGCACTGGCACCACCGGTGCAGCCGCACGTCGCCTTGGTCGCCACTTCATCGGTCTGGAACGCGAAGAAAGCTATGCCGAAGCTGCGCGCGAACGCATTTCCAAGGTTCAGATGCTTGATGGCGACAGCCTTGAGCTGACCGAGTCGAAGCGTTCCCTGCCGCGTATCCCGTTTGGTGCGGTGATCGAACGTGGCCTGCTTTCACCGGGCGACAAGATCTATGACAACCGGGGCAATGTGGCTGCCATGGTGCGTGCCGATGGCTCGATCAGTCACAAGGATAATGCCGGTTCGATCCATCAGATCGGTGCCCACGTTCAGGGCGCACAGGCTTGTAATGGTTGGACTTATTGGCATTACAAGTGCGATGGCCGACTGGTTTCGATTGATAATCTGCGCAGTCAGCTGCGTAAGGAAATGGGTCAGGTCCCCGCCTGATCCAGGCCGCAAAGCTCCGGCTAAATCCTTGATGCCTAAAAGAACCGGCGTGGTTGCAAAACCCGCCGGTTTTGCTTTTGGGCAAAAATTTTGCTATATTCCGATCATCAAACTTATCCGCAAGGATAGATGGAGAAGAATATGCAAGCAGGTGCAGTAGGGGGTGCAGCATACGCACCCAACCCGGTACAGATTCAGCAGGCAACCGCGCCAATTGCTGAAACGGGTAATAACGACCTGAATTCACCGCCGACACAGCGGATAGAGCAAGCAGCAGAAACCGAAACGTCGCAGCAGGCAGCCCCGACCCCGACAGAGGGCCGAGGACAGGTGATCGATATTTACGCCTGATCGCGCCGCGCGATGTTCAAAAACAAAAAGTCCCGTGGTTCCGACCGCGGGCCTTTTTAAATTGCGGTGCTTTCATTCGGCACAGCTCATCAGCTCAGGCTGGCCCATATTTCAGGGCATGACGGACGATCTTTTTCATGATGGTCGGCAGCGCAAAGTCCGAAAGCCCGTCGATGGTTGTCCAGCTACCTTCAAGTTTATCGGCCTGATCAGCGGGCAGGGTCGTGGCCAGCACGCTGACACTGAGATGAAAGTGCGTGAAAGTGTGCCCGACTGTACCGTCAAGTTCCGACCAGTTGGCGGATACCGGTGCCTCGGAAAGCATGACTTCATCGGGCGCCTCAATCGCGCGCCAGTCACTGCCCGGCACTTCATACAAACCGCCCAGCAATCCCTTTTCTGGGCGACGACGCACCAAGATGCGGCCATCATCTTCACGCCGGATCCAAAACGCATAGCCAACCCGGGTTGGTTTGGGTTCCTTTTTGCGTTTCTTGGGAAGGTCGGGCGCGATGCCTGATTTGCGGCCTTCACAATCGGCTTGCCATGGGCAAATGCCGCACGCGGGATTGCGCGGTGTGCAGACCGTCGCCCCAAGATCCATCAATGCCTGTGCATAATCGCCCGGGCGGTCGGATGGGGTCAGAGCAGCCGACTTTTCCTTGATTTCCGGTTTGACGTCTGGCAACGGCGTTTCCAGCGCAAACAGGCGTGAAATCACCCGTTCGATATTGCCATCCACCGGGCTTGCATGGCGGTTAAAGGCAATGGCGGCAACCGCGCAGGCGGTATAGGGGCCAATACCGGGCAGTTTCAGCAACCCTTCCTCGGTATCGGGGAAAACGCCGTCATATTCCGATGCGACGACTTTGGCGCATTTGTGCAGGTTGCGCGCCCGTGCGTAATATCCCAGCCCCTGCCAGGCATGCAAAACATCATCAAGTTCGGCATTGGCAAGGTCGGTCACCGTCGGCCAGCGCTTCAGAAAGGCGGCAAAATACGGCCCGACCGTCTGCACGGTGGTTTGTTGCAGCATGATTTCGCTGAGCCAGACATGATAGGGATCTGGCGTCTCGCCTGGTTCTGATCGCCATGGCAGGGTGCGGTGATGGCGGTCGTACCATTCCAGCATGCTTGCTGCGAGGCGTTGGGTATCCTGATGGGTGAAATGCACGTCGATCCCGTGTTATGTTGTTTTGCGGACGCAGAGTTTTGGTCCGAAGGTATGCAGACCCTACGAAAGAAGCGGGCGTGAGCAAGAAAAAAGATAGTGTTGGTACGAAAAGTGGCTCGGTGATGGATCAGGCATCCAAATCCGTTGCGCCCAAAAAGAAGCAGGGCTTTGTCCCGCTGGGTAGCTCGGAACGTCGGATGGGCCTGCGTAATGTTGCACCCCTTGTTGGCAACCTGACCCGGCCGCTGGTGCGCAAGCGCGGCTTTTTCCAAACGGAAATCATCCTGCATTGGGCCGAGATCGTCGGACGTGATCTTGAACAATATACCATGCCGCTGAAATACAGCCCGCCGCCCAAGGAAAGCATGGCCGGTGGTACGTTGCTGATCCGGGTTGTCGGGCCGGTCGCCCTTGAGCTGCAACACCGCATGCCGCAGATCATCGAACGGGTGAACAGTTATTTCGGCTATCGTGCGATCAACAAGATCACGATGCTTCAGGGCGATATTTCAAGGCCCGAACGTACCGTTCACCGCCCGACCGAGGTGCCCGAAGCCGACATCAGTCCAACCAGTCAGGCCGACCTCGAAAAGATCGAAGATCCGCATCTTCGCGAAGTTCTGACCCGTCTTGGTCGTCACATCGCCGGTGCAAGCGGCGGTTTGCGCCCGAAAACAGGCAAGAAATAACGCCCGAACGACCGTAACCGTTGGCATTTGATAACTTGCCCAGCGGTCACGATCTGTTGTCTTGCGCGTCGGGGATAATCGAATCAGTTTCATGAAATGAACGATCACGGAGTTGCCGCAATTGCGCGCCAACTTGGCGACTCGTTGGTGGCATAGCCGTTTTCGGGCGTGTGTTGACTCGCGCGCTGCAACAGGCTTGTAATCACAAAACTTTGTTTTAACGGAGGTTTCCTTGCTAAAGGCAGTTAAGTTTCTTGCTTGTGCGTTTTTGATGATGGTTGGGGTCGCAAGCACCCAACAGGCACAGGCAGTTGAGTGGAATGAACATGTGCTGGGCGATGAAAATGCGCCGGTCACGATGATTGAATATGCATCTTTGACCTGCCCGCATTGTGCGTCCTTCCACACCGAGGTTCTGCCTGAGATCAAGGAAAAGCTGATTGATACCGGCAAACTGAAACTGATCTTCCGCGACTATCCGCTGGATGGTGTTGCGCTGCGTGCGGCTGCAATCGCCCAGTGCGCGGGCGAAGATCGTTATTTCGGTGTGCTTGGCATGCTGTTCAAATCCCAGATGACCTGGGCACGTTCGCAAGACCCGATTGCCAGCATCAAGGAAGTGGTCCGCTTTGCCGGCATGACCGGTGATGCGGTTGATGCCTGCATGGCCGATCAGGAACTGATTGATGGTATCGTCGGCTCACGCATGCGCGGCGAACAGGAATTCAACGTTAGTTCCACGCCAAGCTTCGTTCTTGATGGCGACACCATTGCCGGTTCGCGTGACGCGGAATTCTTTATCGAAAAAGTCGAAGACCTTATCGACTAAATAAAACAATTCTGCCGGACACCGCATGTGTGGTGTCCGGCAACAAGGGACAGGGTCGGACCGGGGGACATGATTGGTCCAGTTTAAATCGCTAAAGCTGACGGGGTTCAAATCCTTCGTCGATTCAACAGATTTATTGGTTGAAGACGGGCTGACCGGTGTTGTCGGCCCGAACGGCTGTGGCAAATCCAATCTTGTCGAAGCATTGCGTTGGGTGATGGGTGAAACATCGGCAAAGCAGATGCGTGGCTCGGACATGTCCGACGTGATTTTTGGCGGCACATCGTCGCGCCCGGCGCGTAACGTCGCCGAAGTATCCGTCACCCTTGATAACAGCGAGCGCAAGGCGCCCGCGATGTTCAATGATTTTGACTTGCTTGAAGTCACGCGCCGTATCGAGCGTGGCGGTGGGTCGAACTATCGCGTGAATGGCAAGGATGTCCGTGCCCGTGATGTGCAATTGCTGTTTGCCGATGCTGCAACCGGTGCGCGGTCAAATGCCATGGTTTCCCAGGGTAAAATTGGTGCACTGATCGGGGCCAAACCGATCCAGCGCCGCCTGATCCTTGAAGAAGCCGCCGGTATTACCGGCCTGCATTCACGCCGCCACGAGGCGGAATTGCGCCTTAAGAATGCCGAACAAAATATGGAACGTCTTGAAGACGTTCTGCTGCAGCTTGATGGCCAGATTGCATCGCTGCAAAAACAGGCAAGACAGGCCGAACGGTATCGCAAACTTTCCGAAAGTGTCCGCGAGACCGAGGCATTGTTGTTCCACATCCGCTGGTCCGAGGCCCAAAAACGCCAGGAAGATGCACGTGAATTGCTGGTCGCGGGCGAAAGTGCTGTGCGTGATCTGACCTCGTCTGTGACCGAGGCGACCACGGTTCAGGCCCATGTGGCCGCAAGCCTGCCCGATCTTCGCAAAAAAGAGGCCGAGGCCGCCGCCGCCCTGCAGCGTCTTTTGATCGAGCGCGAAGGCCTTGATAAGGACAAGGCCCAGATCGAAACCCAGATGGGCCAATTGCGTGCCCGTATTCAGCAAATCGATACCGACCTTGCGCGTGAGGCCGAACTGGCAAGTGATGCGCAAGGCGCGCTTGAAAAGCTCAAGAACGAGCGCGAAGAACTCCGCGAGGCCCAAGGCGGCGAAGATGACGCCCTTGATGAAGCCCGCGAAATGGCATCCGAAAAGGCGCTGCGTGTCGAAGAGCTGGAAGCCGATGTTGATCAAATGACCAACAAGGTCGCCGAGGAAGAGGCACGTCTCAAATCGGTGCAACAGCGCCTCAGCGAACTGAATGCCCGCCGTGCGCGCCTGACCGAACGCCATGACGAGGCTGTCGCCAAACTTGATGATATCCGGATTGAAGCCGACTTCTCCGAGGCGCTTGAAGAAGCAAGCATGCATCTTGAAGAGTGCGAGGAACTGGTCGAACAGCGCAAAATGGCCGTCGAAGAGGCCGAGATGCGCTTGGCTGAAATGCGTGACCGCGAAGATGGCCTGAAAACCGCCGAAAGTGATGCACGCGATGCCTTGCGTGATGCCGAAAGCCGCAAGGCGCGCCTGACTGCCGAGATCGACGCACTTGAAAGCCTGCTGCGCGGCGGTGACGATGATAAATACCCCGGTGTGATCGAAAACATCACGGTGCAAAGTGGCTTTGAACTTGCGATGGCAGCTGCCCTTGGTGAAGACCTTGATGCCCCGGACGCAACCGATGCCGCAATGCATTGGGCCACCATTGACCCGGCGACTGATGATCCCGCCCTGCCCGATGGGGTGTCGGCCCTTGCCAAATATGTCGAGGCACCCGCACTTTTGAACCGGCGTCTGTGGCAGATCGGCATTGTTGAAGACGAAGCAACCGGTAATTTCCTTGCCAAAAACCTAAAGGTTGGTCAGCGCCTTGTGTCGCGCGACGGGGCTCTTTGGCGTTGGGATGGCTATCGTATTCTGGCCGGGGCGGAACTGCCCGCCGCGGTCCGTCTGCGCCAGCGTAACCGTCTTGATGAATTGCGCGGCGAGCTTGAAGAAGCCGATGCGGTGGTCGAAGCCGCAAGCGAGCGCGCCGAGATCGCCAGCGAAAATGTCGAACGCCTTGATGAAGAAATCGAGGCGGCCCGAACGGCCGAACAGGAAGCACACCGCGCGGTGCGCGATGCTGAAACTGCGGCGTCATCTGCACGTGAAGAAATCGCCAATATCAAACGCGATGCCAGCGCGATTGAAAGCCGCCTTCAGAACGCCGAAGAGGCCGAAAAACGCGCCAAGCAGGACCTTGATGAACTGATTGCCGAACAGGAAGAGCTTGCAGCCCTGCCAGAGGAAAGCAGCGAGGGCCTGATGGAAATCAAGGCCGAGCTGATTGAGAAACGCGCCAATCTGGCCGATGCGCGTGCGGACCATATGGAAGCCCGCAGTCAGCTTGAACGCATGCAAAGCACCATGTCAGGCCGCCGCAAGCGCCTTGAATTCGTTGAAAACGAAATTGCCACCTGGAACGAACGTGCATCGGGTGCGGGTGAACGGGTTGCCGAATTGCGCGAACGCCAGGAAGAAGCGCGGATGGAGATCGAGGAGCTTGAACTCAAGCCCGAAGAGATCGAAGAACGCCGTGCCATTCTTTCTGACCGGATCGAACTTTCCGATCAGACCCGCAAAGATGCCGCTGATGAATTGCAGCGCGCCGAGAATGCCCAGCGCGAAGCCGATATCAACCTGCGCGAAGCCGAACAGAAATTGGCCGAGGCCCGCGAAGGTCGTGTGCGCTGCGAGGCGCTGCTTGAGCAAGCCGAACAGCATCGCCGCGATTTGATCGAACGTATCCGCGAACGTGTCAATGCGACGCCGGACCAGTTGGTTGAACTGGGCAAGATTGACCTGACCAAGGACCTGCCAAGCGAAGGCGACATCGAAGCCCGGCTGCAACGCCAGACCCGCGAACGTGAAAATCTTGGGGCGGTTAACCTGCGTGCCGAGGTCGAACTGGCCGAGATGCAGGAACAGAAAGACACCATGGTGTCTGAACGCGATGATTTGATTGCTGCCATTGAAAAACTGCGCAATGGCATCAATCAGCTCAACCGCGAAGCCCGCGCCCGTTTGAAAGCCGCCTTTGACGAGGTGGACAAGCATTTCCAGCAACTGTTTGTCCGCCTGTTTGGGGGCGGCGGTGCGCATCTGATGCTGACCGATGCGGATGATCCGCTTGAAGCCGGGCTCGAAATCATGGCATCCCCGCCGGGCAAAAAGCTTCAGCATCTGTCGCTTCTGTCAGGTGGGGAACAGGCGTTGACTGCCGTGGCGCTTCTGTTTGCGGTCTTCCTGACCAATCCGGCCCCGATTTGCGTCCTTGACGAGGTTGACGCCCCGCTTGATGACGCCAACGTTGACCGCTTCTGTAAGCTGTTGGAGGCCATTGGTCGTCATGCCAATACCCGCTTCCTGGTTATCACGCACCACCGTATGACCATGGCCCGCATGAACCGTCTGTTTGGGGTGACCATGGCCGAACGTGGTGTGTCTTCGCTGGTCTCGGTCGACCTGCATCAGGCAGAAGTCTATTCCAAGAAAGAACAGACCGAACTCGACTTCACCAGTTAATCTGTGCTGCTTATTAAGCATTCCATTAATAAACTGATAGGGCACGCGATGTTACACATCATTTAAACTCAATGATGGTGAAGGTCTGATGTCCCAGAAAGTGCGCGAGCTTTACGAACAGTTTCCCTATCCCTTGCGCGATCCAGGGCAGGAAAAAGACCGCCTGTTAATGCCGCCGATCGATACCCTGTCACGGGTCAATCATTACTGTTTTGGCGGCACAAAGGAATTTGATGCCAACTTCCAGGCCTTGGTTGCCGGTGGTGGCACCGGGGATTCGATGATCTGGCTTGCAGAACAGTTGCGCGATGTCGGTGGATCGGTGACCTATCTCGAACCGTCCGCGGCCAGTACCAAGGTCGCCCGTGCCCGGGCTGAGGCACGCGGTCTTTCAAATGTCACCTACGTCAATCAGACCATCTCTGAATTCGCCAAATCCAAGCCCAAGCCATTTGACTACATCAATTGTGCAGGTGTCTTGCACCATCTTGAAGACCCGGAAGAGGGCCTTCGCGATCTGACGTCGATGCTTAAACCCGACGGTGCAATGGGCATCATGGTGTATGGCGAACATGGGCGTCTTGCCGTTACCGAGTGGCGCAAAATGATCGAGCCATTGCTCGAAGGCAAAGATTTGCAGCAACAGTTGGCGATGACGCGGACATTGCTATCGACCCTGCCCGAAGACAACATGCTGCTTAAAATGGGCGGTGGTCCGGGCTTAATCAAAGGGTTGCTTGAAAACGATCCGGAAATTGTTGATTTGCTGCTTCATCCCGTCGAATGCGCATATGACGTCCACGGGGTATATGATTTTGCCTCTTCTGCGGACCTTCATGTTGCGGCCTTCACCGGCTTTTTCGGGTTTGGCGGAACCGGCAAGGCCCATTACAAGATCGATAATCTGGTGCGTGATCCGGCCATTCTGCGCGAACTGGCGGCCAAGCCACTACGCGATCAGCAGGCCTTTTGCGAACGGTTCAGTGGCGCAATGCCGCTTCATGCATTCTACCTGACCCGCGAAGACAAGGGCCAAACTGCCGAAATGCTGCCAGATGCCGAACTGGCACCTTACTTCTTCGTCCCGCCCAACAAGACCTTTTTTGATGATCTGGTGGCGCTGGCCGGACAACCTGTTCTGATCGAAGACGGCAGTGGCAATGCGGTCGACCTGACCGGTGGGCCGGATCTCGCCCGGTTGCTGGCGGTCTTTGATGGCAAGAAGACGGTTGCAGAACTTGTCGCCATTCTGCGCGATGAAATTCTTGATACCCAGCCGATTGATATGAACTCGATTGCGATCAATACATTGGGGGCTGTGTGGGCGCTGTTTCACAAGTTCGATTGGATGTTGTCATCAAAGCCTGGCGGCTGGCAAAAAACCGACGGTGAACGGACGCTTAGCGTGCGCAAGATCTGATTGGTTTACGGGGTTAGTGCCCCTGCAAGCGTCATTCGGTGACCGCGGGTGAATCGGGAATGCCCACTGTCTTTAATCCACCGATATTTCATGGTTTTGGGCAAAAACGCTCCTGATTTTGGCAAATTGCCGGGGCCCGGTGAAAAACACCAAATTTGTCATCTGTGATGTCAAAGGGTATAAAACCGGCAGGAACCAAGGAAAACCGCCGGTTGCAGGCCACTGGCGCAGATCACTGTCAATTCTTTTGACTGCGACTATTGCCTAACTCTAAAAGTGTTTTCCTTCACATTTAAGGGGTTAAGTAACTGAAATAATTATTATTATTTCAGTTTTCAAAGGTCCGGGGAGACGGGGTTTTACAGCTTGACAGCCCATGGGGTGCTAAGTATGTTGCCCGCGCATTTCCTTGCGACGTTTGCAGGGCTGCCAAAGCGGGGTTCACGACAATGAGCGATGATAAAGATCGCGCTTCATTAGCAGAGCTTGAAAGCAAACTGGCAGCCGTAGCAGGCAAGCGAGAAGAACTGCACAGCCCGAACCGGGCGACCGGCAAACCATCTCAAGGGATGGCGCTTGGCATGAGGATTTCGGCGGAAATGATCGCTGCGGTTCTTGTCGGCTTGCTGATTGGCTGGGCGCTGGATCGGGTGCTTGATACGACACCTTGGCTGCTTGTTCTGTTTGTTTTTCTCGGAGCAGGTGCCGGAGGTTTGAACGCTTATCGCGTTGCCAAGGGTTTTGACAGTGCTGTCGGACTTGGTCGTGCGATGGGGGAGCGCAAGCAGGGGAACGGGGACAAATCCGAACCCTGATAATATTGAGCGAGGATTACGGTGGCTGGACCGCTAGAGCAGTTTGAAATCAAGCCCTTGGCCGAACTTTCGGTTGCCGGCATTGATATTTCCTTCACCAACTCCGCACTTTGGATGGTGATCGCAGCCGTTCTCGTAACGGGCTTCATGACGCTTTCGATGCGTCGCGGCGCGCTGGTTCCGGGCCGCTGGCAGGGATCTGCCGAGGTGATGTACGAATTCGTCGCCAATATGCTCAAGGACAACGTGGGAAGCGCAGGTCGCAAATATTTCCCGTTCGTCTTTACGCTGTTTATGTTTGTTCTGTTCGGGAACCTGCTTGGCATGATCCCGCACAGCTTTACCTTTACGAGCCACATCGCTGTTACCTTTGCGATGGCTCTGGTGATCTTCCTCGGTGTGACGGTCATCGGCTTCATGCGTCACGGTACGCATTACCTTCGGATGTTCTTCCCTGAAGGTGCGCCGATTGCGACCGCGATCATTCTGATCCCGATCGAAATCATCTCCTATTTCTCTCGTCCGTTCAGCCTGGCGATCCGACTGTTTGCGAACATGACCGTCGGCCACATCATGCTGAAAGTTATCGGTGGGTTCGTCGGCCTGATTGGCATTCTCGGCGTGCTTCCCTTTGCTTTGCTGACGGGGATTACTGTTCTGGAGTTTGGCATTGCTGCGCTTCAGGCTTACGTCTACACAATTCTCACCTGCATCTATCTCCATGATGCAATCCACATGCACTGATGTGTGTGGTTTGGTGTGATCTCTTCTGATTGCCTTTAAGAAATTCGAAAGGGTGAAGTTATGGAACTCGATGCTGCTAAGATGATCGGTGCTGGCCTGGCTGCTATTGGCATGATTGGTGCCGGTATCGGTGTTGGTAACATCTGGTCGAGCCTGATTGCGACTGTTGGCCGTAACCCGGCTGCAAAAGGCGACGTTGAACTGTATGGCTGGATCGGCTTTGCTGTTACCGAAGCTATTGCACTGTTCGCACTCGTCGTTGCGCTGATCGTTCTGTTCGGCTAATCGGCGCCTTTTGCGCGAATACACGGCCCGGCGAGGCACTCCCTCGCCGGCGTCGTTGAATTCGGGAGTAGGCTATGCCGCAGTTTGATATTGCGACGTTCTCGGAACAGATCTTCTGGCTGTTCGTTATTTTCGCCATCTTGTATTTCCTGATGTCGAGAATTGCGCTGCCGAAGGTTGGTGAGGTTCTTGAACGCCGTCAAAAAACCATCGAAGACAACCTTGGCAAGGCTCGGGCGTTGAAAGACGAAACCGATGCCGCCATCGCGAAATACGAGGCTGCTCTGGCAGAAGCTCGTGAAGCCGCTCAGGCTGACATTCGCGAAGCATCGGAAAAGGCTGCTGCAGAGCAAGCCAAGAAAACCGAAGCTATGGTCAAGAAGCTGTCTAAAAAGACATCTGATGCCGAGAAGGCAATTGCGGACGCCAAAGCGGATGCAATGACGGGTGTTGCAGAAGCAGCATCGGAAATTGCCCGTGAAGCAACCGACAAACTTATCGGTGTCAAGGTTCAGGCCAAAACTGCCGACAAGGCTGTTTCGGCAATCGTAGGAGAGTAAGACAATGGCAACCCAAGAGGTTACTTTCCTTACCGATCCATACACCTGGACCACGCTTTCTTTCGTGCTGGTCGTCGGTTTTGGCGGTTTCAAAGCCGTCAAAGGGATCTCTGCCGCACTTGATAAACGTGCACAGAAGATTTCCGACGAACTGGACGAAGCACAGCGTCTTCGTGAAGAAGCCCAGGAGCTTCTGGCCAATTATCAGGCCAAACAGCGTGAAGCGCTTAAGGAAGCTGACGAAATCCGTGCGCATGCCAAGGTGGAAGCCGACCGTATGCTCGAGAACGCCCAGGCAGAACTGAAAGCGGCGCTCAAACGTCGTGAACAGCAAGCTCTGGACCGTATCTCCAACCTCGAAAGCCAGGCTATTGCCGAAGTTCGTGCACATGTTGCCGAAATCGCAGCCAAGGCCACCATGGCCCTTGTTAGTGACAAGGTTTCTGGTGCAAAGGCAGACGAGTTGGTTGATAGCGCGATCGCGGAACTCAAAGGTCGTCTGAACTGATTTTTTCCGGTTTCCGGAAACTGAAAACCCCGCAGCAATGCTGCGGGGTTTTTTATTGTTCGAAGGTCCGGCTTAGGATCAGGACAAATGTTCGCGGCCATGCGGTTCATCAAGGTCCAGGACCGGGCCCAGCGGGACCACGCCGGACGGATTGATCGTCGGGTGGCTTTCGTAGTAGTGGCCCTTGATATGGTTCATAAAGACCGTCTCTTTGATCCCCGGGTGCTGATACAGATCGCGGGTATAGGCCCAAAGATTGGGATATTCGTTCAGCTTGCGCAGGTTGCATTTGAAATGACCGTGATAGACCGGATCAAAGCGCAACAAGGTTGTGAACAGGCGCCAGTCGGCTTCGGTAAGCTGGTTGCCAACAAGGTAGCGTTGCTTTGAAAGGCGTTCTTCCAACCAGTCCAGTGCATCAAACAGCGTGGTGACAGCTTCTTCATAGGCTGATTGCGTTGTGGCAAAGCCGGACTTGTAAACGCCGTTATTCACATCGTGGTAAACCCGTTCGTTCACTGCATCGATTTCGGTGCGCAAATCTTCGGGATAGAAATCAGCCTCTGTTGCGCCAAGATCGTCAAACGCGCTGTTAAGCATGCGGATGATTTCAGCCGACTCATTGCTGACCAGCTTGTTGGTCTTCTTGTCCCAAAGCACCGGCACGGTGACGCGACCGGTGTAATCCGACATGGCATAGGTATAGACCTGATGCATGAAGTCACGGTCTTCGAGATGGTCGGGAAGGCCCGCATCGCGATCAAATTTCCAGCCGTTCTCGCCCATGTGCCAGTGCACGACCGATACACTGATCATGTCTTCCAGTCCTTTAAGGGCACGGAAGATCAGCGTGCGATGGGCCCAGGGACAGGCGTAGGATACATACAGGTGGTAGCGGCCCTTTTCGGCCGGAAACTCGGCATCCTGATCGGCAGACACCCAGTTGCGAAAAGCTGAATCCTGGCGTTTGAATTTTCCGCCGTTGCTTTTGGTGTCATACCATTTGTCGTGCCAGACTCCGTCGACAAGTAATCCCATGTCCGTTTCCCAAATTTTGTTAATCGGTTCTGGCAGGCATTCTGCCGCGGTTAGGCTTTATTGTGCTTATTTGCGCGTTGAAGACAATCCGTTGATGTGACATTAATTTGTTTCCAATCGCGCAACAGTACCCCGCTCAGGAGCCGCATAATGCTGATCGGAAATCTTGACGGCATGACCGTCTTTGCCCGTGTCGTCGAGGAACGCAGTTTTTCCGGTGCGGCGCGCAAGCTTGGCATGTCCAAATCTGCTGTCAGCAAACATGTAACCAAGCTTGAAGACAATCTTGGCATCCGGCTTCTGAACCGAACCACCCGTCGGCTCAGCCTGACGGATGCCGGGTCGACCTTCTATCAGCACTGCGCGCGTGTGGTTGAAGAAATCGAAACAGCCGAACATGCGCTGACCGATTTGCGCGGCACGCCGCGCGGCACATTGCGTATTTCAGCCCCCCTGACCTTTGGGCAGATGTATCTGCCACAACTGGTGACCGAGTTCATGGACAAGTATCCCGGGCTGCATGTCGATATCCATCTGGCCGATCATATGGTCGATCTGGTGGCCGAGGGGATTGATATGGCGATACGCATCACCCGGCTTAAGGATTCAAGCCTGATTGCCCGCAAACTGGCCGATTTCACCGGCCATGTCGTGGCCTCACCGGGGTATCTGGAACAGTATGGCGAACCCAAAACACCACAGGAACTGGCCGAGCACCGAACGATTTCCTACACCAACGTGCCAAGCCCCAATATCTGGGACTTTGACGGACCTGATGGTCAGGTTTCGGTCCGGGTTAATCCAGTGATGTCATGCAACAATGGTGAATTCACATCCGTTGCGGCCATTCGTGGCCTCGGCATTGCCCGTGAACCGGAATTCATCGTCGCAGAGGCGCTGAGCGAAGGGCGTCTTGTCCGCATCCTTCATGATTACGATCCGCTTAGCAGTGGTGGTATTTACGCGGTCTATCCGGAACGCCGCCACCTGCCCAGCAAGGTGCGTGTTTTCATCGATTTTCTGGTCGAAAAGTTCAAAGGCGGATTGTGCAACTTCCATCAGGAAGCCTGTGCGGAATACCGTGAAGGGCGCGGCCGTCAAAGACCTCGACCCTAATCACTTGCTTTCGACCCGCCAGCCCAGCAAACAGATCGCCCCGATCAAAAGCGCGACAAACGGGATCGGCAGCAAGTTTGTAATGCCGCCAATCACGGTCTTGAAACTGTTGGTCTGAAGGAACCCGGCCCAGTTGCTGCCATGCCAGATACGGTCATCGGGCACATGGCGGAAATCGGGCAACCCATCTTCGATCCGGCCGATATAGCCATCATTTTCCGCAACCAGCCCGGCCAAAAGATCCGGGGTGGAATTAGTATTTCGGGTTTCGGCGGTCAGGACATCACGATCGACATGCAACGCGGTTTGACTGCGATCATCCTGATCACGCACCCGAACCCGGATCAGACCGCGGGTTTCAATCGGAACAGTCGCCTGCCAGGATTGATCGGGCAGTTGTTCGAAGGCGGCATTGATCTGCTCGCCGGTTTCCGGATTGATCACGCTGGCAGCTTCGGGGGCCGCGCCGATCTTGCGCCAATTGAGGATAAGGCTCTCGCCATCCGGGCTGCGTTCGGTCAGCACAGTGTTTTCATCAAGGGCTGGTTCCTTCATCAGCCAGTGTGACAAGCGCCGCAGCAATTCTGCCACAGGGCCGCCGCCATCATGGCCACGCTGCCAAAGCCACATCTGATCGGAACTTAACATCGCCACACGGCCTTCCTCGACCCGCTGCATGGTCAAAAGTGGCAGGTCATCGACACCGGTCAGAAGCGTCATGGCATCGGGATCAGAAATACGTGTTTCGATCTGACGATACCATTGGCCCCATTTCGGGGGCGTGTTGGGGGATCCGGCAATGGCGGTTGTAACCGGGTGCAGGCGGCCGGCCTGATTAACACGGGGGACAAAGGCCTGTTCGATAACCCGTCCGGTCGGCGCGGCAGGCATCAGGTCATTCAACGCCGTGCTGGCAAGCCCGTCCGGGCCGACATATTCCGGCCCGGCGACGACCAGTGCCGCGCCACCCCATTTGACGAAATCAACCACCTTTTCCAGATAGTGCGGCGGCAAGACGCCGCGCATCTGATAGCGGTCAAAAATGATCAGATCAAATTGACGCAGGCGAACTTCAAACAGATCGCGGATCGGAAACGGAATCAGAGCCAGTTCATTGATAGGCGTGTCGTCGCCCTTTTCAGGCGGGCGCAAAATCGTGAAATGCACAAGATCCACCCCCGGATCAGCCCGCAAAAGGTTGCGCCAGGCCCGCTCGCCCGGGTGGGGTTCGCCAGATAACAACAACACACGCAAACGATCACGCACACCGGTGGTTTCAAGGATCAGCCGGTTGTTGGACTTGTCGGTTTCTTCCTCAAGCGTATCCATACGCAATTCGGCAAGAACCGATCCGGCATGCGGCACCGGGATGCTGACCCGGCGTTGTTCGTTGGCGGGCAGGGCAATTTCACGTTCCGTACCATCTTCAAGCAGCATCCGAACCGGGATTGCCGTGCCGGGCGGCAGTTGCGGATCGACCGCCTCTATCATGAATTCGGCGTCCTTGCCGACAATGCCGTAATCGGCACTTTGCCGAATGACCAACCGGCGATCACGTTCATCGCGCCCCCCACTGATCAAAACATGCAAGGGCGCGTTCAGATCAAGGCTGCTTGGTACGTCATGAACCTGCCCGTCGGTAATCATCATGACACCACCCAGCCGTTCACGCGGCAACCCGCCCAGCAACCGGTCAAGGACGGCAAACATGCGGGTATCTGTATCACCCGGAACATCTTCAAAGCGAAGCTCTACCGATGGATCCTCGGCAAAACGATCTTGCAGTTCGGCAATCGCCGCATCGGTTTGTGCCGCACGGTTTGCGATATCCTGACTAGCCGATCGGTCGACAAGCACCAGAATGATATCGCTTAGTTTTTCGCTTTCACGGTCGGTAAATTGCGGTGCCAGAAGGGCCAGAAGAACCAGCACCATCACCACCCCACGCCAGACCGTCCCACGCAGCCGGAAGATCGTGAAGACAATGACCGCAATCAAACACAGAACAGCCAACCCTTGCAGGATGGTGATGTCGAGAAGCGGGGAAATCTGAAGGTTCTGCCATCCCTGGTTCATCGGCCCAACCTTTCCAGAATGGCCGGGATATGGACCTGATCGCCCTTGTAGCTCCCCGTAAGGGCATACATCACCAGATTGACGCCAAACCGATAGGCCATTTCGCGCTGCCGGGGGGATATGTCTTCGCTACGCAGTTCATCGCGGCCTTCGGGAATGATCCAGGCCGATGCCCAGTCATTGCCGCCAAACAAAACCGATGCAACCCCGTCCAGACGTTGACTGGGACGCGCATCAAGCCATAGCGGTTCGGAAAACCGGCCAAAGGCATGATCGAGCAGATAGAAGCTGCGAAACAGTATGTGATCACTTGGCGCACGATCCAAAAGCGGGACTTCCAGCCCGGCCAAAAGACGCCTCAAGCGCGCCGGTTGGACTTCGCGGTCCCGGCTGTCGATCAGGATCATGCCACCATTATTCAGATAACGGTTCAATCGTTCCTGTGCGCGTTCGGAAAACGGTTCCTGCCCGTCAACCAGCGGCCAATAGATCAGCGGATAGAAACTAAGCTCGTCGGTTTCCGGATTGACGCCATCGACGGTGTTGAGGTCTGCCGCACTACGTCGGCGCAGGATTTCGGTCAGGCCCGTCATCCCGGCACGGCTCAGGCGATCCACCGGGGCATTCCCGGTCTCAAGATACGCCAGACGCGGTTGCAGGGCTGCTTCGGGCAGTGTTGCCGCCATGGATGGTCCGGGCAGCATCACGCTGGCGGAGGCCGCACCGGTCAGGACGACGGCCAACAAAAGCGATGTAAGGGCATTGCTGCGTCGACTGCGCCGGAGTGAGACATTGTTGAGCACTAGCAAAATCGCGGCATCAAACAAGATCAGGATAAAGGCCGCCAACAGGCAAAGGGCGGCAAGATCAACCTGACTTTGATCGGTGATTTCGCGTGTGCTGATGCCCGATGGCCAAACCACATCGCGGCCGATATCGGTAAGGGACGGGCCAAGGTTCAGTGCTACCGCCTGTCCGTTTTCACCGTAAATGCCCGGTGGATGGCGCGGATTGGGTGTCGGAAGCGGGGTTTGAACCGGCAGGATCAAGGCATCTGGCTGATGCGGTCGACCAAAACCGTCCAGAATGGTCTGGGCTGGCAGGCTGCTTTGCAGTTCGGCGTCGCTGCGATTGCTCGGACTGGCAAGGGGAAGAAGCCGCTGCCACAGTTCGACAAACAGGCCCGACATCGGAAGGTTCGACCAATCTGCCCATGGTGTGACATGGAAAAGTACAATCCGCCCGGCATTGCGCGGTGTGCTGGTGATCAGCGGCGTGCCATCGGTCAGACGTGCCCACGTCTTGCTGACAATGTCTGGGTCGGGTTCGGCCAGCAATTGGCGGGTAACCGTGATGTCGTCAGGCACTTCGACCCCGTGAAACGGGCTGTTGTCCGGAAAGTCGAGCAACCTTTTGGGCTTTTCCCAAGACATTGACCCGCCAAAGTCCCGGTTGCCCAGCCTGAGTGTGACGGGCAGGAATTCGTTGCCGATCTGCGATGAACTGTCGCCTGCAAACCGCACCAGCATGCCGCCTTCATTGACCCAGCGTTCAAGTGCGTCAAACTGGCTACCCAGTCCTGAAATCGGCCCGGCGGAGACCAGAACATCGACCTTGTCTTCAAGCAATGTTCCAAGTGGCGCATAAGTCACATCGGCATAGGGCGAAAGCGCCCGATCAAGGAAGAAATACTGATCAGACAAAACCCCCGGACCGTCGCCAGAACTGACCACGACACCGACCCGGCGTTGTTGCCAGCGCGCACCGGTCTGAAACACCGACGCGGCACTTTCCATCCCCTCAATGCCCACGGATTGAATGGCGTTGGAAATATCACGCGGCAGAAGAATGGCGACATCGCTTTGATCGCTGTCCGGCGTGATTTCGACCGTATGGCGCAAGATCACATTGCCGCGTTCGCCGCGGGCCAGCAGATTAATCTCGCGCGGATGATCGTCGCGATTATGGGCCAATGTTGCCAACATGCCGGTACCGGACCGGCTAAGCGACCGGATGGCGATACGGTCGGAAATAGTCGGTGAAATCGTTGTGATTGGCGCGATATCAAGCAGTTCGGATGCGATCTTGGCCTTGCCGGGGCTGTCCATTTCGCTGGTTAACCACAAGATGCTGCCGACAGCCCGGTTCATTTCCGGCCGTTCGGAGATCAAATCCGAAAGGGCGGCATAATCCGAGGGCCAAGGACGTGGCTGCAAGCGATCAAACAGGTTTTTGGTATCGTTGGGCGATACCGGCCCGACAATGTCTGGCAGTTTCCATGTGGTCGCACCTGCGGCCTCGGGCGCGGTTTGGGCGATATAGACCGTTTGCAACTCGAACCGGGCCTGATTGGCGATCTGTTGCAATGCCGTGCGGTATTGCCGCCAGTTCGCCGCACTGTCCCAGCCATTATCGGCAATGATCAGGATCGCGCCATCATTAGCGGCAAAATCATTGCGGTTCATCACCGGGCGGGCAGCGGCAATGATCAGAAGCGTCAGGATCAAACAGCGCAGAATGGTTTGCCAGATCGGCGCACGCTGAATATCGCGGCGTTTGCTTTTAAGGCCGCGCAAAATACGCGCAGCCGGGAAGATAACGGTTTTGGGTGACCGTGGTGCCGATCTGATCAAAAGCCAGACAATAGGCAATGCCAGCAACCCAGCCAGCATCGCAGGATACAGGAATGTGATGGCCGACAGGCTCATGACATCTCCTGTGTGTTATGGCGATGCAGGTTAGGACGACCGCGCCCGTTCGATCCGCTTTGATTTTGCCGTTCGCTCAGATGCTGATAAAGGGCCAGCAATGTCGGGCTGGCACTTTCGGATGTGACATGCCGGTCATAAAGCCAGTCATTCTGGCGCGCAGCATCGCGGACCAATGCCCGCCATTTCTGGGCGCGAAGTTTATAGCCCTCCGTGAGGTCTTCGAACTTTTCGCTGCGAAAGATCATCTGATCATCGGTATCAAACAGATCAACCCGCCCCTGAAATGGCGGGGCGATTTCCGCAGGATCAAGAATTTGCACCAGCGCACCGTCATTCTGATACTGGCCCAAACGCCGTACCGTGCGTGCCGACTGTTCGCTTTGATCCGCAAATTCAAGGAAGTCGCCAAGGATCAGCACCGAATGTTTGCGACCGGGGTGAATGTTTGTCGCCTGGCCGGCGATGCTTTGTGGACTTGCCAGCATCGCGTGACCCAGTTTTTCAAGATGCTCTGCCGATGTGATGCGCGTACGTTCGCCATCAAAGGTGCCAACGGTCTCGCCGTTGCGGATCAAAAGGTCGGCCAATGCGATGGAAATGATCAGGGTGCGTTCTGCCTTTGACGGCAGCTTGTCACTTGATGCCCAATAGGTCGACGGCGAAAGAACCGGCCAGATCCAGTAATTGTGACTGGCCTGCCATTCGGTCTGGCGGATGAAGGTATGTTCGCTGCGCGCAGATCGGCGCCAGTCAATCTGGTTGGTTGGATCGCCTGGGACATAGGGGCGAAATTGCCAGAAATCGCTGCCCGGCCCGACCTTGCGATTGCCATGCAGGCCACTGCGCAGACTGATGGCCGTTCTGCGTGACTCATCAATCAGCTGTGGCAGTTTCGCCGCAAGGGCGCGGGCGGCGGCAACATGATCCTGCACGGGGGCGGTGACCAATTAGTTTTTCTCCTGCAGGTGGGCCAGCGCATCGGTAATCAGCCCCTTGGCGGTAAAGCCTTCGGCGCGTGCGCCATAGGTCAGGCCAAAACGATGGCGCAAAACAGGAACGGCGAGTTCTTCGATATCCTCGATCGAGGGGGCAAAGCGCCCAAACAGCATCGCACGTGCCCGGCACGCCAGTGACAGGGCCTGTGCCGCGCGTGTACCGGGGCCCCAGGCGACGTTTTCACGAATATCGGCAAGCGATGTGCTTTCCGGGCGGCATTCGCGACACAGGGCAATGATGGTATCAAGAACGCGGTCCGGCATCGGCAGGCGGCGGACAAAGTCCTGTGCCTCGACCAGATCATCGGTTTGAAGAACCTGTCGCGGGCGGGCGGGATACCGGCCGGTGGTTTCGGTCACGATCTTGCGTTCTTCATCGGCATCGGGATAGCCGAGGCGGACTTCAAGCAGGAAACGGTCAAGCTGTGCTTCGGGCAGGGGATAGGTGCCTTCCTGCTCCAACGGGTTCTGGGTGGCCAGAACATGGAACGGTTCGGGCAGTTTGTGGCTGTAACCGGCAACCGAGACTTCGCGTTCCTGCATTGCCTGCAACAGGGCCGATTGAGTACGCGGGCTGGCACGGTTGATTTCATCGGCCAAAAGCAACTGGCAAAATACCGGTCCCTTGATGAAGCGAAAGGCGCGTTTGCCGTCCGCCCCTTCTTCAAGAACTTCGGAACCCAGAATGTCAGCGGGCATAAGATCGGGTGTGAACTGAACACGCTTGTCAAGCAGGCCAAGAACCTTGCCCAGCGTGTGCGCCAGAAGCGACTTGCCAAGGCCCGGCGCACCGACCATCAGGACATGTCCACCGGATAAAATGCCGATAAGTGTTTGCTCTACGGCATCATTCTGCCCAAATATAATACTGGAAATCATTTTGCGGGCTTCGGCCAGCCGTGCGACACACTCGTCCAGACGGGCTGCATCGCGTTCAAGACTGCTTTCCTGGGAGAAACCCATTTCTTCGGGGAATTGTGGCGCGTTTGTCATGGCGGTTGACTGTGCTTCCTATGTTGCAGTGCAGGCGTTGGCAGGCCAGAGAACGCAGATGAAATCGCATAAGCATAACGGGAAAACGTCTGGTTCAGGATCAACTCTACAGCATGAATGAAAACCAAAAAACCATCGATCTCGCCGAGAAGTTGTGGACGCGCTTGCGCGGGCAGAAGCCCGACACCGGGCGGCACCCACAAATCTGTGGCGATATCCCTATGTCTATAGGTCGGGATGGAACCTGGTTCTATCAAGGTGGTCCGATTGGCCGAATTGAGCTGGTTAAGCTTTTTTCTTCCGTGTTGCAGCGTGATGAGGAAGGCGGGCACTGGTTGGTAACCCCGGCCGAGATGGCCCGGATCGAGGTCGAGGACGTCGCCTTTATCGCAGTTGAAATGCAAAACGAAGGCGAAGGCAAAGATCAGAATATCCGTTTTCGGACCAATATCGACCAGTGGGTGGAACTTGATGATGATCATCCCCTGCGCGTCGAACACGACCCCGAAACCGACGAACCATCGCCTTATGTCGGGTTGGAGCGCGGCCTTGAAGCGCGCCTGAACCGGGCGGTATTCTATCAATTGGTCGAATTGGCCGAAGAAATTAGTGACCCTGACCACAACATGATACGTATCGGTGTTTACAGTCATGGGAAGTTTTTTGAGATCGGTCGGATGGAGGCCACGGAATGACACCCGATGACATCGTTGCCGCCTTGCGCGCGCCAACTGGCGATGTTTTGCAGCGCCGTGGCGACCATGCGGTGGACTTTCCGGGTTCGAAATCGCGCGCACGTGCATTTGCTGACGGGGAACTGATTTCGCGTCCGGCAGCCGTTCTGGTGCCGCTGGTCAAACGCGATGCGGGTTTGCATGTGATCCTGACAAGGCGTACTGATCACCTCAGCGACCATGCAGGTCAAATCAGCTTCCCCGGTGGGCGGCAGGAAGAATTCGACGCGACCCTTGAAGAAACCGCGCTCCGCGAGACGGAGGAAGAAATTGGTCTTGCCCGCCGTCACATCGATCTGGTCGGCCGGATTGATGATTATTACACCGTGACCGGTTATCAGGTGACCCCGGTCGTCGGTCTGATTACACCGCCATTTGATCTTAAGCCCGATGACCACGAAGTGGCCGAAGTGTTTGAAGTGCCGCTCAGTTTCATTCTTGATCCGCGAAATCAGAAACTGCAAACCGTGACGTTCGAGGGCACCCGCAGGCGGTATTTTGCGATCCCGTATCGCGAATATTACATCTGGGGCGCGACCGCCGGGATGCTGGTCAACTTTTCTGAAGTCATCCGGGCCAATGCACCATCGCTTAACCGTTAATCCGAATATTAGGACAGAGCTTTATGTTGCGACAAATCATCCAGATCGGTCTACCTCTGATCCTGCCCTTTGTGATTTACGGGCTGTGGCTGAAATGGGCCCGTGCCAAGGCCATCCGTGAAGGTCACGATATCATCCCGCCATGGAACAAGGGGCCGTGGCTGATGCTGTTTGGTTTGGGCGTGTTGCTGACCGCTGCAATCCTGATTTTCACTGCACTTGGGACTGGTGCGCCGCCCGATTCCATTTATCATGCGCCAGTATTGCGTGACGGCGTGGTCGAGCCGGGCTATTTCGAACCCAAGGAATAGAACAGCCCAGCCACCGTCGTGGCACTTGATATGACTGGTGGCAACAAGGCAGCGATGACAGCACTCGAAGTAACCGGCAGATTGCGGCCATACGGGATCATGGTCGCCGATGATACGGCCCGCGTGTTTGATGCCATTGCGCAGCAAGGCGGTTGTGCACGCTTTGTTGGTGGCGTTGTGCGTGATGCGTTGCTGAAACGTGATCTGGTTGATGTCGATATTGCCTGTGATCTCGCGCCCGAGGAAACGCAGGCCGCGCTGGAAAAGGCGGGTATTCGTGTCATTCCCACCGGCCTGAAGCACGGAACTGTCACGGCAATTACTGATGCCGGGGCCTATGAAATTACGACGTTGCGGGTCGATGTCCTGACTGATGGCCGCCATGCCGAAGTCGCCTTTACCGACAGCTGGCTTGAAGATGCCAAGCGCCGTGATTTTACCTTCAACGCCATTTACTGCGACCTTGATGGCACGATCTATGACCCGTTTGATGGCGAAACCGATTTGCGCGACGGGCGGGTGCGGTTCATCGGGGTGGCCGAAAACCGCATTGCCGAGGATTTCCTGCGCATCTTGCGGTTCTTCCGCTTTCAGGCCTGGTTTGGCCGCCCGCCGATTGATCCCGTCGGGGCGGAAGCCTGCCGCAAGGCAGTAAACGGCCTTCATGATATTTCGGTCGAACGTATTCGCGACGAGATGTTCAAGCTTCTGCGCTCGCGCAGTCCTGCTGGCACGATCAATGACATGATCGGGTTTGGCATTCTACCCGCCATTCTACCCACACTGATCCACACCGATTGCCTGCGCATCATGCAGTGGCTTGATAGCACCGCCCTTGCCGATCCGGCGATCCAGCCCGATCCGTTGCGCCGTCTTGCAGCACTGTTTGCGCCGGGGGGTGATCGACGTAACAGCGATGATAACGAAGACAATCTGGCAGCAGCCGAACGCTTTGCGCGTGATTTGCGATTGTCGAACGAAGAAACCGACCGTTTCGCCGAAATGGTTGCGCATGCGCCGCTGATTGATCCGAAATTGCGGCCAGAAATCGTGCGCCGCGATCTTTACCGGATGGGGGCCCCCGCATTTCGTGATGCCGTACTCTTGGCATGGAGCACGCGCGCCGCTGTGCCACCACGTTGCACACGGGCAGAAAATGACGAATGGAAAGCCCTGATTGAGGCCGCGGCAAACTGGCAGCCGGTGAAATTGCCGATACAAGGCCGCGATATTCTAAAAGCTGGCCTTGCACCTGCTGGGCCGCATGTCGGGGCGCTTTTAAGACAGGCCGAGGAATATTGGATCGATCGCGATTTCCAGCCCGGTCGGGATGAATTGATGGACTATATTGCCCGCCAGATCACGGCAGGCGATGAGGAGAAAGAATGACGACAGGCGCAATTGGACATCGGATTTGCTGTTTTGGTGACAGTCTGGTTCATGGTGTTCGCGACGGTGAAAAGGGCGGCTGGCCGATGCGTTTGGCCCGGCGTCTTTTGGACGAGGCCGGGCGTGACGTCACGATCTATAATCTTGGTATTCGCGCTGAAACGTCCGAGGGGCTCAAGGCCCGCTGGCAGGTTGAAGCCAGCCTTCGCATGGTTGAAGAATTCCCGACGGTCCTGATCTTCAGTTTTGGGGTGAATGACGCCAACCATGCCGAAGACCGTGGCGAGGAAACCACCATGCGGGTTTCCCCGGCAAAGTCGGCCGCCAACGCCGCCGAGATTATCGGGGCTGCTTCCAAATTGGCACCGACCCTTTGGGTCGGGCCACAGGCCGTGATTAACGGCAGCAAATCCAGCCAGGAAATCAACCAGCGTCTGGAAGGGCTGAACCAGATTTATCTCGAAACTGCGCGCGGGTTTGATGTGCCCTATCTTGATCTGCTTGCCACGACGCTTGAAGACGATACATGGCAACGCGCATTACGGCGCGGCGATGGATATCATCCCGACAAGTTCGGCTATGACCGGTTGGCAGATCTGATCTGGGAATGGGGTGCTGTGCAAAAGACCATTGGTCTTTCGGCGTTAGACGACTAAGGGTCGGGCAACCAATCAGGTCAGAATATCGAAATACTGGCCACGACCGCCGGCGCCCGAGGTCAGGTTGTTCAACGGATCGCCAGATGCGCTGTATGTCGGCGATGAGATCTTTTCGACATAGCTGTCTGAAATTGTTTTCTGTTCGCCGTCTTTCAGGAACTGCTTTTGTTCATTGCGGTCGCGTTGATAGGACTGAACAGCGCGCTCGATTTCCTGATCCGATGTCAGGACAGAGGCGCGTGTCCCATCAATAATCCGGTTTTGTTCGGCAAACCGTTGCTCATCGCCACGTTGCTGGGCGATGGGGCTGGTCTGGCGGACGGGATTGGACAGCGAAAGATCAGAAAAAGGCGCGATACTTACCATTGACGGAACTGCTCGTTTGAACCGATTGGTGTTTTTAATTCGGCCGGAATATTACTCAGAGTGACTCGGATTTGAAGCCCTAATTTGCGCTTCAGAGCGACAAAAATGACAAGTCTTTGAAAAAGCGATCAAAGAAGTTTTGGTTCGCTGGCGTTGTTGCTGTCCGGGTCATAAATACCTGCCGCGAATCGGCGTGGACTGGTCTTTGCAAGCGCCTTGAGTTTTGCTGCTTCGACCGAAATATGATCAAGCGTGATGTCGGTGCGTTCTGCCGGAATCCGGATCAGTGCAGCACTGACACTCATCAGATCAAACCGTGCGGGTTTCCCATCGCGCCCCTTGCCGGTCAGGTATCCACTTTCACGTGTTTCCGGGTCATAAAAGCTTTTGATCTGGGCATCGAACATGGCCTGAACGCGTTGGACAGCCGCGACCGCATCCTCAAAATCAATCGATTGCACATAGGCAAAGAAATCATCGCCGCCGATATGGCCAACAAACCAGTCATTCTGGCTCAGGACCTTGCCCAGGATGTCCTTGAAAAGCAGGATCGCGCGGTCACCTTGACGGAAACCGTATTGGTCATTGAACGGTTTGAAATTGTCGAAATCGAAATAAACGGCAAATCGGCGTCGGCGCGGCTCGGCCAGGGCGCGGGCGGCATAGCGGTAAATCGCACTATTGCCCGGCAGGCGGGTCAACGGGTTTTCATCGCGCGCATTTAGCGTATTGCGCTCATTGACCGCCCGCAAAAGTGCACTTTGATCCAGAACACCCAGATACTGGTCGTTTTCCGTCAGGATCACCCCATCCAACGCCTCGGTCGCGACAAAGGTTTCAAGAAGCTCCGACAGGCTGGTGCGGATATCGGCAACCGGACAACGACGCAGGAAACGTTTGATATTTGCCCGGTTAGCCGGGTTTTGCAGTAGTTCACGGCCAAACGGCGTGTAGATAAACGCCTTGAATTCTGAATCCCGGACAATGCCCAACGGCTTGCCGTCATGGTCGACGACCGGCACCAGCGAGATATCCGGATTTTGCTGGAAGTAGCTCAGGATATCGACCGGATTGATATCAATCGGCAGGGCCGGTGTTTCCAGCAGGTAGGACCTGACAACATCATCATCGCGATCTGACTGGCGGCGCGAATCTGCCGCGATGTCGGCGGCTGAGGACACAATATCGGTCTGTTCGGGAATATCGAGTGACGGGCGCGCGATAAAGAAACCCTGCACCAGATCACAGCCCAAACGCCGACAGCACAGGAACTCCTCACGGGTTTCGACACCTTCGGCGACGACCTGGGCTGCGATCATGTGGGCGAACGCTGTGATTTGCGTGACAAACAGTTCCTTGCGACGGTCACGGTCGATGCCATCAATAAAAAACCGGTCGATCTTGATGATGTCAGGTTCGCATTCATAAAGCGCACGCAACTGGGCAAAGCCGCTGCCGTAATCATCAATGGCAATCTTGAAACCCTGACTGCGGTACCGCACCAGAATGTCTTTGAGGTAGCCGGCATTGCTGATGTCGTGGCGTTCGGAAATCTCAAGGAAGATGGTATCGCGTTCAAGTCCGGCATCGCTCAGCAGGGCGGCAGTCTGACCGGGTTGATAATCCTCGGTCTTAACGACGCGATTGTCGAAATTATAAAAAAGCTTGAGCCGCTTGGCGCCGGGGAAACGCGCGAACTTCTCAATCGCCTTGGCGCGCAGCATCATATCGACACTGTGCAGGTTGCCAGTATCCCATGCGGTATCAAACAGCGCCTGAATGGATGTAAATCCGGCTTCTTCCCAGCGCCGCAAAAGCGCCTCATAGCCGAAAACATGACCGGTGTGCGGACTGACAATGGGCTGGAAGGCGAAGTCGACTTTTTCGACGACCTGCTGCCAGTTACGGAGCATGACCGGTTGGGTCATGGGTCGGTCGGATATCCACTGTTCATCTGCATCAAAGGTCAAATGCAGTACCCCGATCTTCAAAATGGTCGGCTTTCCCGGAAGTTGTGAGAATTAGAAGTTCCGAGGTTTGCTGTTATCCCAGATATGACAACAAGTTCATGACAGTGGGGTTACGAATATGTGACATCCGCAGAAAACATCCGCTTTTTTATCAAGAAACGGCTGGGTCTCTATACAAAGGGGTTAGACAAATCGACGAACCCGATACTGCTTCGACTAACCAATTGCCCGTGTGGCCAGCGGATGATGTTCCTGAACCAGTCCGCGCAGCCGTGACTCGAGAACATGGGTATAAATCTGCGTGGTCGAGATATCCGAATGGCCCAACATCTTTTGCAGGCTCCGCAAATCTGCACCATTGGCGAGAAGGTGACTGGCAAAGGAATGGCGCAAGACGTGCGGCGATACCTTTGATGGCGGGACACCGGCTTCAATCGCCAGATCCTTGATCATCTTCAGAAACATCTGACGGGTCAAATGCCCGGTTTTCCCCCGTGACGGGAAAAGGTATGAGGATTGCCCGGGGCGATCCACCTGGCCGTTTGATTTGTCTGATGGAATAAAGGCATCACGCACTTCAAGATAATCACGCAGCGCATCACGGGCCGGATCGGAAAGCGGCACCAGCCGTTCCTTGCTGCCCTTTCCGCGCACAATCAGCATCTGCGGATCACGCGCCGCTGCGGCAAAGGGGAGCTCGACCAGCTCCGAAACGCGCATGCCGGTGGCATACATCAGCTCCACCATCGCAAGTAACCGCTTGCCCTTGATGCCCGGATGATTGGTGGCGGCGATGATCAGACGATCAATTTCCTCAATCGACAGGAATTTTGGCAGGGTCTGGCCCTGTTGCGGGCTATCGATATTCGACGACGGGTCATCATTGCGATACCCGTCGGAATAAAGGAACTTGTGAAACTGTCGCAAGGCCGACAGGCGTCGCGCCTGTGTGCGCGGGGCGAGCCCGGCAAATCCCAGTTCGGCCATATAGCGTCTGACATCCGCATCACTTGCCGATACCGGATCGGCTTTGCCCGCAGTCAGCGATGACGCATAATCTTCAAGATCACGCCGATAGGCATCAAGCGTGTGCACACTGGCCCCGCGTTCAGCCGCCATCATTTCCAGAAAGGCCGATATCAACGAGCTTGTCAGTGCCTTGGCCATGACCGGTCCTGCCAGTGATTAAAGAGCCTACTGATTAAACGACATCAGCAGTTCTGTCGCCAGACGCCGCGCGTCATTTTCCTGCCCGATGATCAGAAGCGATGTCACGGTATCGCTCAGGACCTTGGGGTCGGCATTATCAACGGCTGCGACCTGTTGGGCCTGAATGGCCAAGGCCGCGGTTTTCGCCTTTTGCCGCGCAGCCGCAGCTGCGTTGAGTTGATGCGAAACCGCACTGCTGGTTGTCATGCGTTGTTCGGCATAGGGCGCGGTCAGAATGCTGTCCCACAACGTATTGGGGACTTCGATGCCGAAACCTTCAAACAGGTTGAAGATCAGTTCGCTATAACGTCTTGCCGCGGCCTGATCACCGCGCGCAGCCTGCATTTCCTGCCATTCGACCATGCGGGCACGATGACGGGCAAGGGCGGCTGCGCGATCAGATGCACTTTGCACATCCTCCGCCGAGGCCGAGTTGGGTATGACGGTTGCCGATGCCATGCCGCCACTTGATGTCGGTGCGCCCGGCACGACGGCACCACCGAGACCAAAGTTTTGCGTCGGGCCGGATTGCGGATCAGACCCAAAACTCTGCGAAGAACTTCCATCCGTTGCCATAGCTGTCGGTCGAACGGCACCGGTTTCTTCAAGACCGGAAATCGCCAGAACCGGATAAAGCAGGCTCAGGCGTGATGAAATGTCGTTTGAGGCATTCGCCGATGATTTGGCAACCTGAAGCCAGTTCTCTGCCCGCTCGAAATTGTTTGCGGCAATTGATGCCCGAAGGGCGGGAACAGCAAACCACGAAAAGTCGCCATTCACCGGAATGTCGGTCATCAGCGGTGCTGCCAGCCTTGCGGCCTGCATGAAATCGCCTTCAAAATCCGCGGCTTCAAACAGGGCGGCCAGAATTTCGGCCCGTGCGGCAGCAACATCACTTTGTGCCGCGGCCTGATAAAGCTTTGCATACTGGCGCGCCTGAATGCCTTCGCTGGCATCATCAAGAACGCTTTCCAATGCCGTCGGTTCGAAATTCACCGACTGATAGACATCAGCCAGCTTTTCCGGGCTGATCAGGCCGAGGTTTTCAGCCTTGCGGGCGGCCTCAAGGCGAACATCGGTCGCAGTCGCATCGGCGGTGGTGATGCCAATGATCGCGGCTGGATTGTCGGTTTCAAGCTGGCTGGTCGGGATCGATTGTTTGGCAACCGCCAGAAGAGCCAGATCGATCGGGCGCAAATCGGTTAGCAATTCGGCATCGGCAGTGCTGCCACTGCGGATTGCGGAAACCAGACCAAAGAAGGTGGCATCGCCTTCGCCACCCATTTCACGCACAAGATCGACGTTGAAGGCTGCTGAAGTCGGGTCATTGGCGTAAAACGCGCACATCGCCGCCGCCTTGAGCCAGAAAAGTTCCTCGTAACTTGCGCCGTAACCTTCAATCGCGTCACACGCCGCATCGATGTTTGAACCGATCAGAAGGGCGTTAACCTCTGCCTGTGCCAGCATCGAGCCGCGCGATCCTTGCGGGGCGGCGCGGACAAGTTCGATGGCGTCATCAAGCGCGCCCATGTCGATCAACTTCGCAACACGTGCTTCAAGCAGGCTGATATCAGCCGACCCCTGAGGCAGGGCGGCTGCGGACAGCAGCATGCGTCTTTGCAAGTCACGTGCAGCATGGGTCGCCGGGGTCGCTGGCAATTCTGAAATCAGTTGTGCAGCAGACCGGCGGGTGGCGCCATTCCACATATCGGTGCCAAGGCCACCGCGCGATTGATCAATTGTCCCGACGGCCTCGGCGTCGACTGCGCCAAGCGACAGAGATTGCACCGCGTTCGGATCCGACGGGAATGTATCGGTCTGGGTATTGCCAGATGACGTATTGCCGAAGCCGCCTGATCGTGGGGCCGATGTGGCCTCCGGATTTGTCGGGCTTGGGGCAACCTGGCGTTCCGCGTCCTGTTCTGCTTCCTGTTTTAAAAACAACGGCACGGGGGCCGAGTTTTGCGCGCTTGCAGGGGCGGAACCAAGTCCCGTTCCCGTCATCATGGCCAGTACACAGGTCTGCATTAACAGGCGGGAACGCAATGTCATCTTAGTTAAACCTCGAATTCGGGATGGTTTCTTCGATTTGGGCGGTCGGGGCAGGAATGTCCCAGGTCACCAGGAAAGTGGCACCGCCGGCAATCACGGCGATAACCAGCAACAGGATGATGCGCGATAAAATTCTCATTTTAATCCAGACTTCGAAGCGTTTAAGCGATGGACGCGAATACCAGTATGCGGACGAAAATCAAAGATGCAAGAACCGCAACCGCCAATCATTTTGGCGATCCGTCCAAGTATCTTGAACCTGTCATCGCATTGGGTTGGTCGCACTCCAATTCGGCAACTTAAAGGCAGTATAAGTGCCTGTTACTCACAGAGAGTTAATGCCATCACGCAGAACAACATTGGGCAAAACGATGCAAAGGCATGCCTAAAGTGACTGAAAGGGGCAATTTGGCGCAGTATTTTTGTCGTGTTTTCTGTCCGGTTTGCTTGCGTTCGGGGGCAAGCTGGCCTAAAGATTTGGGTAATTTGTATCTCAATGATTGAACCACAGGACTGCAAACCGAACATGGACAGCAACATTGCCGAGTCGGGTTTGCACGAAGACGTGATCGCCAAAATTCGGGACGGCCTGAAAGGCCGGACATTGGTGTTCATTGGACTGATGGGTGCAGGAAAAAGCTGCATCGGCCGTATGGTCGCCAAGGAACTCAAACTGGATTTTGTCGATGCCGACCGCGAAATTGAAGAAGCCGCTGGCTGCTCGATCGCCGATATCTTCAAGCTTTATGGCGAAGAGGCGTTTCGCGACGGCGAGGAACGTGTAATTGCCCGTTTGCTTGATGGCGAACAGATCGTGTTGGCCACAGGCGGTGGTGCGTTCATTCGCGAACGTACCCGACAATTAATCCTCGAAAAATCCGTATCGGTCTGGCTGCGTGCTGACCTTGATCTGCTGATGCACCGCACCAGCGGGCGGACCCATCGCCCGTTGCTTAATAACGGTGATCCCCGACAAATTCTCGCGGATCTGATCGAGACGCGTTACCCGGTCTATGCCGGGGCAGACATTATTTTCGACTGTGATGAATCCTCAAAGGAAGCCACCCGCGATGCGGTTCTTGAACTGCTTGCCAATTCCTTTGATGACAACGGTCAAGTGATCAAGACAGGAACCTGACAGAGTGAGCAATCACGACACCCTTCGCGTCGAACTTGGCGCGCGCAGCTATGACATCCTTGTTGGCAGCAACCTTTTGGCCGATACCGCCAAATATATTGCCCCGTTCGTCAAGAAGGCCGGTGTGGTCGTGATCAGCGATGCGGCACTGTCGGACAATCATTTGCCGACCGTGCTGGCATCGCTTGACGGGGCGGGCATTCCTCACCGCGAAGTCGTCGTGCCGTCTGGTGAAAAGTCCAAAAGCTTTGCCATGTTCGAAAATGTCGTCGAACAGATTTTGGCGATGGGGATCGAACGCTCCACCCTGATCATTGCCCTGGGTGGCGGGGTTGTTGGCGATCTTGCCGGGTTTGTTGCGGCATCTCTGTTGCGCGGTCTTGATTTCGTTCAGATCCCGACCACTTTGCTGTCGCAAGTTGATAGCTCCGTTGGTGGCAAGACCGGGATCAATTCCAAGTCGGGCAAGAACCTGATTGGTGCGTTTCATCAGCCGCGTCTGGTTCTGGCCGATACCTCGGTTCTTGATACCTTGCCAGCACGTGAATTGCGGTCGGGTTATGCCGAGATTGCCAAATACGGCCTGATCGATGATCCGGAATTCTTTGCCTGGCTTGAAGAAAACGGTCAGGCGGTTCTTGATAAAGACGGGTCTAAGCGCCGCCAGGCCGTCATCAAAAGCTGTGCGGCGAAGGCCCGCATTGTGTCCGAGGATGAACGCGAAGGCGGCAAGAGAGCACTTTTGAACCTTGGTCACACCTTTGGCCACGCGCTGGAAGCCGAAACAGGATATGGCGAGAAACTTTTGCATGGCGAAGCCGTTGCCATGGGTATGGTGATTGCCCATGACGTGTGTGGTGCCATGGGTATGGCGCCTGCCGGCGAGAAAGACCGGATTGTTGCCCATCTGAAATCGGTGGGCCTTCCGGTGACGGCGTCTGAGGTCACCGGCATGCATTGGGATATCGACAAGGTGATCAGTCACATGTCGCGCGACAAAAAAGTCCGCGATGGCGAGATCACCTTTGTCATGACCCGCGGGATCGGCAAGGCATTTACATCCAAGGCAATGGATGTTGAAAAAATGCGTGCGGCGATCACCCGATCCTGCCGCGGTTGATCTAGATTATTCTGATCCACAATGCGTGTGGGTCGATGGACGTGCATGGTGGCGGTCACTTCGCGGTGGTGACTTTGCCGCCAATGTGTTGTTGTTAACTTGTTTAACGGCATTTGACCTTATAGATGAACACAGAACAAACTTGCTCTGTTGCAATCACCGCTTGGAGACGGCCCTGAATGACGATCACGATTGTCGTGATTTTTTTGCTGCTGATGCTTTCGGCATTCTTTTCTGGCTCGGAAACCGCGCTGACGGCGGCGTCGCGTCCGGTCATGCATCACAAGGAACAGGATGGTGACATTCGGGCCGCAATCGTCAACAGGTTACGGCGCTATCAGGAACGGCTGCTGGGCGCGATCCTGCTTGGCAACAACATGGTCAACATTCTGGCCTCTGCCCTTGCAACATCGGTGATGATCGAACTGTTTGGTGAAAACGGTGTCGTTTATGCGACGGCTGTGATGACAGCACTTGTTCTGATTTTCTCGGAAATTCTGCCAAAGACCTACGCGCTTCAGCATGCCGATACCATGGCGCTGCGGGTCGCGCGCCCGATGAGCATCCTTGTCGTTCTGTTCGCGCCGATCACCCAGACCATTCAGGTCCTGGTGCAGGCCACCCTGCGCCTGTTTGGCAGTGGCGAGGGCCCCGGTCTTGATAGCGAACGCGAATTGCGTGGTGCGATCGAACTGCATGCCGATGACGTGGTTGTCGGTAACCATCATGCCGAACGCACGATGTTGCACGGGGTGCTTGATCTTGAAGATGTCGGCGTTTGGGAAATCATGGTGCACCGTCGCAAGGTGCAAATGATCGACATTTCCCGCCCGATGGAAGAAATCCTTGATACGGTTCTGGCAAGTCCGCACACCCGTATTCCGATCTACGAAAAGGATCCGGACAACATTGTCGGCGTTCTGCATGCGCGTGAAGTTCTCAAGGCGATTGTACGCGGGGCCAAGCCGGCCAGCGCCGAGGATGTCCGCGAACTGAGTTCCGAACCCTGGTTCATCCCGGATTCAACCACCCTTGCCGACCAGCTCAAGGCGTTCAAGGAACGGCACGAACATTTTGCCATCGTCGTTGACGAATATGGCGCTTTCGAAGGCGTTGTGTCGCTTGAAGACATTCTGGAAGAAATCGTTGGCGATATTGCCGATGAAACCGACGTCGAAGTAGTTGGTGTACAGCCGCAAGCCGACGGATCGGTCATTGTGCGTGGCGATGTCACCATTCGCGACCTGAACCGTCGCTTCGGCTGGCGTCTGCCTGATGAAGAAGCCGCAACCGTTGCGGGTCTTTTGCTATACGAAACCCGGCGTATTCCCGATGTCGGGCAACAGTTCCGTTTCCACGGTTTTGAGTTTGAAGTGCTGCGGCGTATTCGCAACCAGATCACCCGTGTGCGCTTGCGTGCGGTGACGGATCCGGCTGGGGAAGAGCAGGAGTAAACCTTCTTCCCCCGATTTGCCGGTGTGTTGCCGGCAAACCACTATAGCGTAAAAAATTTCAGCTTTATCTACTTATGGGTTAAACTCTTGTTTCAGGGTCTTGACCCAAAGGATTGCAGGGCCACTTGCAAATAAGGGCCCGTCACACTGTGTCATCCAGTGACGTCATTTCTATGTGACGTCAGTCAGTGTGAAACCAGATGATCTGATCGGGTTTGGGCATGTGGCAACAGCAACCTGCAGAGAGAGATGCATGGATACTAAAATTGTACCGGGTGTGGTCCAGGAACAATCCATCGCGACACTCAACCCCGCCGATTCCGTAATGGAAGCCGTCACCATGATGGCCGAGCGTAAGATTGGCGCTGTCATCATCGTTGATAACAACGCCAGACTGGCTGGAATTTTTACCGAGCGTGACCTTGTCAACCGCGTGGTGGCAAAGGGGCTGGATGCGGCATCTGTACCGCTTTCCAAAGTCATGACCGCTGATCCCGATACGCTTGGTCCGAATGATTCCGCCATGAGTGCGCTTGATCTGATGAGTGCACGGCGATACCGCCACCTGCCGGTTGTCGATGGCGACAAGGTTGTTGGCATGGTGTCGATCCGTGACCTGTTTAACGTGGTCAAACGCCAACTCGAAGAAGATGTGCGGGAACGCGAAAAGTTCATCTTCGGCTCGGACTACGGCGTGGCCTGAAGCCACCGGTTTTCTGTAAGCAGCATATGGCATCGGCCTGATCGGGAATTCCCCGTCAGGCCTGTGCGCCGTGAAGAATTCCGATGAATTTCCCGAAATTCCGGTGACCATCTTTCGCCGCCAGGTTTGGGCGGCGGGAATGACGGAAAATGCGTTTGCGACTTGACAGCATGCAGGTGAACGTCTTTACGTTTACGTAAAGGAGAAATTCCGATGCCACTGTCCCGCCCCGCAGAACGCGAACACATCCATACCCGCACGGTGACCTGTCAGGGGTTCCGGCGCAAAGATGGCCTTTGGGATATCGAGGGCCACATCACCGATGTCAAAACCTATGGTTTTTCCAATCATGATCGGGGTGAAATCCCCGCTGGCGAGCCGGTCCACGGGATGTGGATACGCGTTACCATTGGCGATGATCTTGTTATCCGCGAGGTCGAGGCCGTAACCGACTTTGCCCCGTTTTCGGCCTGCGATGCGATTGCCCCGAATTACGAAAAGCTGGTCGGTTTGAAGCTTGGCCCGGGCCTGCGCAAACAGATCCGTGACCGGGTAGGGGGCGTTTATGGCTGTACGCATCTGAATGAATTGATGGGCCCGGTTGCGACCACGGCGTTTCAGACAGTTTTCCCGATCCTTGCCAAGGAATCCCTCCAGGCGCGCGATGAAAACGATGACAAGCCGCCACGACGCAATCCCTTGATCAATACCTGCCATGGCTGGCGCAGTGACGGCCCTGCCGTCAAACGGATATCCCCGGAACTCTATACCGGTGACGATTAACCGGGGCGTCTTGCAAGTGCATCTGTGCGGTCCAATATCCAAATGGTCCGTAACGTGTAATTGTCAGGTGGCGTGTGTTCATGTTGCGCCGGTGTGGAAACGCCAATAACGAGAAAGATTGCAAAGGCTTCTTGCACCCGTTTGAAATGGCGGTGTTCTGTTGTTGCTTGACTGCCATACTGCTTCTGACGGCATCCATGGCGAAGGCACATGATCTTGCATCGCCGCAGGCAGAAGCCGGACAAGCCAATCTTGATGAACAGGATGGCTTCCTGATCTTGCAGACCAACCTGCACCCTCCCTATCAGGAACTTCAGAACGGCATACTCAGCGGATATTCGGTCTCGATCCTGAACTGTGTGTTTGATCGGCTTGATATTGGCTATGGGCTGGCGATTGCACCCCGCCAACGTAACCGCGAAATGGTGCGCACCGGAAAGGCTGACGGGTTCTTTTTGGCCCGCATCAGCGACACGATGGACGAATACGCCGTGGCGTCAAATCCGTTGGCGCTTGAAAAATGGGTTTGGGTGTCGCCCGCGATCAAATCGGATGATCCCCGTGTCAGTCGGCGGCCCAAGCCTGGTGATTTTTCAACTGTCGGGGCGATACTGGGATCGAACGAGGCCGAATGGCTGCTTGAACAGGGTTACACGGATGTGATGCGCGTACCTTCGATTGCGTCACTGGTCGGGCAAGTCGCAGCAGGTCGGGTCGAATATGCCCTTGTCGATAAGCACAGTTTTGAATTCGCCCGCAAGGAACTGCAACTGACAGCCGATAAGTTCCGGGTGCAGTTCGAGCGCTATGTGCCACTGGTTGTGTATTTTTCCAAACATTACGTTGCGACTTTCCCGCGACTGCTTGATGACCTCAATGCCGTTTTGGAATTTTGTGAAACCCGCCCGATGCATTTGGAAGCCTGGGAACGCGAAGCAATCCAGAATGTTCAACTGCCCGGTATTCGCCAGTTTGCAAGTTCGCCGGAACTTTTGGGCCATGTTTTTAACCAGTTGGATGGGACAGAAATACAGGGTGCCGATCAAAAACGTCTTACCGATCAAGAATGGATCACGCTGGCGCGCGAAGGTGCCGCCAGTGCAATCGCGACGGAAATCCTTGGCAATGATTTGTCAAAATACCTTCGCACGTTTCAGGCCAGTATTGGTGAACAAGTGGCAGAGGCATTCGTGTTTGACACCCATGGTCAGATCATCGGCATGAGCCGCCTGACATCGGATTTTGATCAGAGTGACGAAGCCCAGTTTCAGATGATCGATATCCTTAATCGTGAAAAGGCATTGATCACTGATATTTGGTATGACGCCTCGACCCGTGCGTTCCTGTCGCAAATCACGGTGCCGATCATTGACCCGGATAGTGGTCAGACACTTGCCGCCCTGACGGTGGGCCTGAACGTTTCTGCAGCACTGCGTCCGGAAAGCTGAAATCAGGCATCGGTAGGCATGGGTAAATCGCCCGGATTACTTGCCGGGCGGCTCGGAAATTTCAATCGCGATATTACTGTACCAGTCTGCTGCGGCTTGCATCTCCGCATCCGTCAGGTCCTTGGCAATCGGTGTCATCACGTCATGAACCCGCTTGCCTGTGCGAAACGCCTTGAGTTGCGTTTCGATATAAATGTTGGTCTCGCCCGCCAGATTGGGGGCGTCTTCCAGTGTTGAAATGCCATTCGCACTATGACAGCCAACGCAAAGTTCGGGCGCATCATCGTCGGATGTGTCGGCGGGCAGGGTGCCTGATACCTCAAAGTGGCTGAACCAAAGCGCAACATTGCTGATCTGATCATCAGACAGGCCGCTTGCCACCACGGTCATCATTTCATGTTCGCGGTCGCCGGTCTTGAAGGCGTTTAGCTGGGCGATCAGATAATCGACCGGCTCGCCCCCGATATGCGGCGCAATCGGAATGCGTGCCAGACCATCAAGCCCGTGACAGGTGCGACACATTCCGGCAACTTTGCGGCCATCCTGAAGGGCGTCCGCATCAGGCGTGGACTTATCTTGGGCTGCCACAGCAGACACGCCCCCGGCGGACAAAAGCCCGCCGAGGAGTGCGATCATAAATCTGCGCATCAATTGCCCTCATACCAGATGCGATACAGCGCACCGGCCAGATCATCGGAAACAAGGATCGAGCCATCACGCAATTGGGCAACATCAACCGGACGGCCAAGATATTCTTCGTTCTCGTCAATCCAGCCTTCGGCAAATGGTTCGATGGTGGCGTTGCCTTCATCGTCAATGAAGGTCACCATCACCCGCGCGCCCACCGGGGTTGTGCGGTTCCACGATCCGTGCTGGGCCGAAAAGATCGCGTTCTTGTATTTGGCCGGGAACATGTTGCCGGTATAGAAGCTCATGCCAAGGTCGGCGGCATGGGCCACGGTTTCAACCGCAGGCATGACCACATCATACGGCACTTCCTGACCGGCATATTCATTGGTCCGGACATCACCGCCGCCATACCAAGGATGGCCAAAATGTTGGCCTGCGGCGGTTTGATGGTTGATCTCGCCGGGCGGGATATCATCGCCCATGCCATCGACCTGGTTATCGGTCCACCACAATTCACCGGTGACCGGATGGAAGTCATGCCCAACGGAGTTGCGCACCCCGTATGTGTAGACTTCGCGACCGGTGCCATCGGTATTGATGCGGATGATGCCACCAATTCCCCACTCGCGATAAAGATCCAGCTTGTCTTCCGGTGCCACGTTAAACGGCTGACCAAGCGAGATATAAAGCTTTCCATCCGGGCCGATTTTGCAAACGCGCGCGGTGTGGTTATAGCTTTCCTCGGCGGGTGGGATCAGGTCACCCTGTTTAACCACGTTGAACGCGGCAACGTCCGGGCTTTCATAGAAGAACTCGGCCGCCGGGAACACCAGAACACGGTTCTGTTCGGCGATATACAGGAACCCGTCAGACGAGAAACACGGACCGTTCGGGATGCTAAATCGAAGCGACGGGGCGAAGTCCTTGACCTCGTCGGCGACACGGTCCTTGTTGCGGTCTGTTACCGACCACACCTTGTCCTTGCGCGTGCCAACAAAGGTCACAACCCCCTGTGGCCCGACGGCAATATGGCGGGCATCGGGGACAATGGCATAAAGACCGATCTTGAAACCATCAGGAAGCTTGATGCGCTCAAGGGTCTTTTTGATCCCTTCGGCGTAATCACCACCCTGTTCGATGACGGTGAATTCTGTCGTTCCGGTTGATTGGAAGTTGGAGAGTTTTTCAAGATTGTCCGGCGCAGGTGCTTGCGCATAGGCGGTTCCGGACATGGCAAGCGCAATGCTCGCCATTAGAAGGCGTTTCGTCATTACGTAGTCCTCCCGATTGTCGCGGATGCCATTGACCGGCATCCGTGCCGCGCGAATTTCACCATTCGCACGGCTTGTGTGTAAGCATTGCGCCTAATCGGTATGAACGTCTAGGTTGATTTCACTATGTGGAATTATTCTTAATTGTTTTTGTTGGCCAGGGCGGTTTCGTATTCCGCTGGTGTCATGGTTTTGAGTGCCAGCGCATGCACGCGATCTTTCAGCAATGCATCAAGCGCGCCATATACAAGGCGCTGGCGATTGACCCGGTTCTCGCCTTCGAATTTTTCGGAAACCACAAGAACGGAGAAATGGGACTCGCCACGCGGGTCTGCACCGGCGTGACCGGCATGTTTGGAAGAATCATCATTGATCTGTAGTTCGACCGGGCTGAATTGTTCGGTCAGGATGTCACGGATCTGGTTGGCGACCTGCATGGTAAGGGCCTCTGTTTTCTGGTGATGTTTGCAGATTGCTGCAAAAACGGTTCTTTACGTCACGTTCTGTCATGCGGTGACCGTTTTTCAAGCCTTTTATCGCATTTAAAGCACCCGTATGATATTGCGCGCATCGAATTTTCAGAACATATAGACGCAAATGAACCGAGGACACCGCAACAAGCGCAAGACGCTCTACCATGAAGAACCCGTTCTGCCGGAATGTGACTGGCCGGAATGTGACGGGCATGGGGAATTCCGTGCGCCCAAGGATCGCAAGTTGCGTGACTATTACAAGTTCTGTCTGGAACATGTCCGCGAATACAACAAGTCCTGGAACTATTATGCCGGCATGAAGGCCGAGGATATCGAAAACGACATGCGTCGCGATACCCACTGGCAGCGTCCGACATGGCAGTTCGGCCATATCCGCGGATCCAAAAAACCGTTCAACTTCAAATTCAAGGACGGGTTCGGCTTCTTTAACGAAGACGGCGACCAGACCCATCACGGTCCCGGCGCCGAAGCCAGGGCCAATGCCGAACGCAAACGCAAAAGCGAAGAAGCCCAGCGTCGCGCGGGCGCCATGGGCATGCCTGCCGAACAGCAAGAGGCCATGGCGACCCTGGATCTGGGCTGGCCCTTCACCCGCGATGAACTCAAGACGAAATACAAGGCACTTTCCAAAAAGTACCACCCTGATGCCAATGGCGGCGACAAGGCGGCCGAGGAACGGTTCAAGCGGATCAGTGCGGCCTATACGTCACTCACGCGCTATATCCGTGATCTTGAAGCGCGTGTGACACTTTAGCTTTCTGGCTAATTTTCTGCGAAATTTGATCAAAACCGGTCTATCTGGTTGCAGTTTGCGTATCTGGAAGGTCTTATCGACCAAACCTTTTGCGATAATAGATATTTTTTGCGCATCTTCCCTTTGTGTGATGCGTCATAACCGCTATTAATGAGCAAGTTTAACGAAACGACCGCGTCACCAGCGCCGGTCCGAAAAACGCGCGAGTACTTATGAGCCAAGGTTACGAAGCGAGCGGTGCAGCGGCAGAACATCCGCTTGATACACCCGACATCACCATTTCCGTCCGTGAAACGTTCGGGATTGATATCGATATGGAAGTCCCGGCATTCAGTCAGGGCAGCGAACATGTGCCGGCGATTGATCCGACCTATCGTTTTGATCGCGATACCACGATGGCGATCCTGGCGGGCTTTGCCCATAACCGCCGCGTGATGATCCAGGGTTATCACGGCACCGGTAAATCGACCCATATCGAACAGGTGGCAGCGCGCCTGAACTGGCCGTGCGTGCGTGTAAACCTTGATAGCCACATCAGCCGTATCGACCTGATCGGTAAGGACGCGATTGTTCTGCGTGATGGCAAACAGATCACCGAATTCCGCGAAGGCATTTTGCCTTGGGCGCTCAAACGCCCTGTCGCGATGGTGTTTGATGAATATGATGCCGGTCGCCCGGATGTGATGTTCGTGATCCAGCGTGTGCTTGAAGTCGATGGCAAGCTGACCCTTCTTGATCAGAACAAGGTCATCCATCCGCATTCGCATTTCCGCCTGTTTGCAACCTCGAACACGGTCGGTCTTGGCGATACCACGGGCCTTTACCACGGTACTCAGCAGATCAACCAGGCCCAGATGGACCGTTGGTCGATCATTGCGACGCTGAACTATCTGTCGGTCGAAGACGAAACCAACATCGTCACCGCCAAGGTTCCGGCATTTGATACTGCCGAAGGCCGCCAGAAGATCGAGGCAATGGTTGCCCTTGCCAACCTGACGCGTCAGGGTTTTGTGGCTGGTGATATCTCGACCGTCATGAGCCCGCGTACCGTGATCACGCTTGCCGAAAACGCCAAGATTTTTGGCGACGTTTCCTATGCTTTCCGCGTAACGTTCCTTAACCGTTGCGATGAAGTCGAACGTCCGATTTTGGCGGAATATTACCAGCGTTGCTTTGGTGAAGAACTGCCTGAGGAAGCCATCAATGTGATGGTCCGCTAAGGCGTGGCTCTTAAGCAGATTGGCGAACTGGTTCCACAAGCGAGTAGTGCGATGAAGAATGATGAGGCTCTTTCCGGCTTCTTGCGCGGCACGGCAGCGACGTTTCGTGCGCTTGCCGGGCGCAATGATCTGGAAGTCGGCTTTGTCAAAGGCGGGCGTCCGGGCGGCTATGGTGAACATGTGCGTTTGCCAATGCCCAAACAGTCCATGCCCAAGGATGAAGTCGCCGATCTGCGCGGTGTTGCCGATGGCTGGGCTCTTAAGATGCGTCACCATGATGCGACCCTGCACGCCAAACGCATGCCCGAAACCGCCGAGGCTCAGGCTGTTTACGATGCGCTTGAAACTGCACGTGTCGAAGCAGTGGGTTCGCGGTATTTCCCCGGTGTGCGCAAAAACCTTCGCGAACATGCCGAACAGGACTGCCATGCCAAGAATTATCACCGTGTGACATCACGCGACGATGCCCCGTTTGCCGATGCGATCGGGATGCTGGCGCGTGAAGTCTTTACTGGTGAAAAGGCCCCTGAATCCGCCGGTCCGCTGATTGACCTGTGGCGTTCACATATCGAAGAAAATGCTGGCTCAGACCTGAGCAACCTGCGTGATCTGCTCGATGATCAGGATGCCTTTGCGCGCGGCATGCGCAAATTGCTTGATCACCTTTCGCTTGAAGACGACCTCGACGATGCCCCGCCCGAACAGGAAGGCGAGGATGACGAGCAAAAAGACGGCGAAAATGATCCCGATCAGGAAGATATGGAAAGTCAGGGCGGCCAGCAGGGTCAGAATGACGATTCCGAACCTGATGGCAGCGATGATCAAACCGATGCCGGTTCCGAAGAAGCCGATGCCGGTGAAGGCGATATTGACGACCAGCAGCTTGAAGCCATGTCGCAGGAAGAAAAGCCTGCCGGACCGGGCGAGCAGCCGGAATTCGATGGGCGTAACGAGCCGGTTGAACGTGGCTATGAACCGTTTACCCGCGAATTTGACGAGGTCGTCACCGCCGATGATCTGTGTGAAAACCTCGAACTGTCGCGCCTGCGCGCCATGCTTGATAAGCAGCTCGCCAACCTTCAGAACGTGGTTTCCAAGCTTGCCAACCGTCTGCAACGCCGCCTGATGGCGCAGCAGAACCGTGGTTGGGACTTCGACCTTGAGGAAGGCATTCTTGATGCCGCCAAGCTGGCCCGGATCGTCTCGACACCGTCGACGTCGCTGTCTTTCAAGCAGGAACAGGATACCGACTTCCGCGATACGGTTGTCACCCTTCTGATCGATAATTCCGGCTCCATGCGGGGTCGTCCGATCACGATTGCCGCCCTGTCGGCTGATATCCTTGCCCGTACGCTGGAACGTTGTGGCGTTAAGGTCGAAATCCTTGGTTTCACCACCCGTCAGTGGAAAGGTGGCCAGTCGCGCGAAAGCTGGGTCGAGGCTGGAAAGCCGCCAAAACCCGGCCGTCTGAACGATCTGCGTCATATCATCTACAAGGCTGCCGACACGCCATGGCGTCGGGCGCGCAAGAACCTTGGTCTGATGCTGCGCGAAGGGCTGCTTAAGGAAAACATCGACGGCGAAGCACTGCTTTGGGCGCATGAACGTCTTCTCGGCCGCACCGAACAACGCCGGATCATGATGGTGATTTCCGATGGTGCACCGGTGGATGACTCGACCCTTTCGGTCAATTCCGGGAATTATCTGGAACGTCATCTGCGCGAAGTGATCGAATGGATCGAAACCAGATCGCCGGTCGAACTTCTGGCGATCGGGATCGGCCATGACGTGACGCGCTATTACCGTCGTGCGGTGACGATCAACGATCCGGAAGAACTCGGTGGCACCATGCTGCGCGAATTGTCCGATCTGTTTGACGAACAAGGCGCGCGTCAGCCAAAACGCCCGATGCGCCATGTGCCAGCCGATAATGCGCAGGCCCGCGATCACGCCACAGGCGATCGCGACCGCTGGTAAGGGCAGGTGTGCTTAAAGGATGACCGCGATCACCCGCTTTGCACCAAGCCCGACCGGATATCTTCATCTCGGCCATGCGGCCTCGGCCTTGTTTTCTGCAAAACAGGCCGGGCCGGAAGGCCGTTTTCTTTTGCGGATCGAAGATATCGACCAAACCCGATGCCGCCCGGAATATCTTGAAGCGATCTATGAAGACCTCGCCTGGCTTGGCCTTGAATGGGAAGTGCCGGTTCGGGTGCAGTCCGATCACTTTACCGATTATCAGGCGGTGCTGGATCGCTTGTCGGATATGGAATTGCTTTATCCGTGCTTTTGCACCCGCAAGGACATTCAGGCGGAAATCGCGCGCATCGGAAACGCGCCGCATGGCCCGGATGGCGCGCTTTATCCCGGCACCTGTCGGCAGTGTTCGCCAACTGAACGCAAGGATCGCATTGCGGCCGGTGAAAGCTATGCGCTGCGTCTGGATATGGCTGCGGCGATCAAACAGGTCGGCCGCGAACTGATATGGTTTGATCGCGCAGCAGGCAAACAGATCGCCACCCCGGAAATCTTTGGCGATGTGATTCTGGCGCGCAAGGATACCCCGACCAGCTATCATATCTCGGTCACCCATGATGATGCCCTGCAGGGCATAACCCTCGTCACTCGTGGTGAGGACCTGTTTTTTGCCAGCCACCTGCATCGGCTGTTGCAGGAATTGCTGGGCTATGACGTGCCGGAATATCACCATCATGGGCTTCTGACCGGGCCGGATGGCAAGCGCTTTGCCAAGCGTGACAAATCCAGGACGCTCAGATCCATGCGCGAAGAGGGATTGTCGGCGGCCGACGTGATCAAGCTGGCCGATCAATTCTGATTGACCGGGGTTCGGCGGTGATCTCTTAGTAAGCCGTAATATTTTGTGTTTTTCATATTCCCGTTGTCGTTGATTATTACCTCCGTATAGGATGTTTTGATCAAACGATGATGTCGGGGGCACAAGACCAGATGAAAAAAGATGCTGGCTTGGTTAGGGGAATTGCGAAACGCATTCTCGACCCAGGCATAGAAATGAGTGCCGGGGAAGAGTTGAACGGAAAGGTTCAGCGCGACCTTCTTGATCTGGCCTATCGCAACAATTGGGCAAACATTTTGGTCAACCTTGCTGCGGGCGGCAGTTTGGTTGTGATGCTCTGGCTGCTGGGCGATCTTGCACCGATCACTGTGGTCTGGTTGATGGTCGTGACGGTGGTCTGTTTTGTGCGCTTCTGGGGTGGGTATCTGTACCGGATGGAGCGTGAAAACGTCAGTAACCTCTCCGATGCCTTGTTGCGCAAGTGGCGGTTTCGTTACCAGACTGGCGTGGTTGTAACCGGGCTTCTTTGGTCAATGGTCGGAGTGATCGAAATTCCGACTGTCCACGGTGAAAGCCAGTTTCTCACCATGATTATCATCGCTGGTATGGCCGGCGGCGCCACGGGAATTCTGGCGCCCGTCTTTTGGGTCGGGCGCATTTACCTTTGCGCCCTGTTGCTTCCGCCGGCGGTTATTCTATCGCTGATGCCAGAATCGAACTACATCCTGTCGGCATTGGGGCTGGTGTTCCTTATGGTGATGCTGGTGACGCACCGGAACAACCATGCTGTCCTTTATCGGTCCTTTGTCCTCAAACATCAGAACCATGGGCTGGTCGAAGACCTCAGGCAGAAAAACCGGATTACCGAAAATTGGAATGCCACCCTCGAAGCGCGGGTCGAACAGCGCACAGAGGAGCTGCGCAATCTGGTCGAACACGATGCCCTGACCGGTATTCTTAACCGTGACGGGATTGTCGCGTGGTTCGAACATAAAAAGAGATCGGACGCGCTTCTGGATTACGCCGTGCTGTTTATTGATCTCGACCGGTTCAAACAGATCAATGATGGCCTCAGTCACGCGATTGGCGATGAAGTGTTGCGTGCTGTCAGCATGCGGCTTCGGGAATGTGTTGATGACCGCCATGCATTGGGGCGTTGGGGCGGGGATGAGTTTCTGATTGTTCTGGCCGCCCCGCATGAAGAGCTTCACCCACTGGTCGAAACCACGGTTGAACTGGCCCAGCGCGCGGTTAATCAGCCGATCAATATTGTCGGTCATACATTGCATGTCGGGTTCAGTACCGGCGTTGCCTTTTCGTCCGGACGTAATCCGTCGATATCAGAACTGATCCACTGGGCGGATCTGGCCGCGGCCGAGGTCAAGCGATCCGGACGGGGCAGTGTGCATAACTACGACAAGATGCTGCTGACGGAACAGGAACGCCGCCTGAGTGTGACACAGGCGCTGCGCCGGGCGCTGAGTGCCGATGAATTTTATATCGAGTACCAGCCGGTCATTGATGCAACCCGTGGCGACATAATCGCCTACGAGGCGCTTTTGCGCTGGAATAGCGCGGTGCTTGGCACTGTGCCACCCGATGAATTCATTCCAATTGCCGAGGAAAGCGCGCTCATCGTTGATATCGGGGAATGGTGCATGCGGCGCGCCTGCCAGACCCTGCATGACAATACCGAGATTCCGGTCACCACGAAAATTGCCATCAACGTTTCGATCCGTCAGATCGTGATGCCGAATTTTCCCGATATGGTTTCGCGCATCCTGACCGAAACCGGTCTTGCATCTAATCGGTTGGTTTTGGAAGTCACGGAATCGATCTTTGAAAAACGCCAGACGTCCCAGATTTCCGCCGTGCTTGATCATCTGCACGCGATGGAAGTTGGCATTCATATTGATGATTTCGGGACCGGGTATTCATCCTTGTCGCGCCTGCACGAAATTCATGTGGATGCGGTCAAGATCGACAAATCCTTTGTCTTGTCGATGGATGAAAATGCCCGCGTGGTGATCGAGGCGGCAATCCTGATCGCCCATCGCTTTGGTCTTAAGGTTATTGCCGAGGGGATCGAGACGCCACAACAGCGCGCGGAACTCCACGCGATGGGGGTAGATGCCTATCAGGGATACTTCTTTGCCCGTCCGGGGCAGCTCCCGTGTCGTGACATTCACTGGCAAACTGATCCAGATTTGCCGGGCTGACGGTATTTCTTTGGAGCTGACGCAAAAAAAACGGCCTGCCGCAAGCGTGGCAAGCCGTTCACAGTCCTGTTCTGCTGGGGGACAGAATCAGCGGCTAAAATCAATCAGAACAAGGAAGCTGACCGGCACAAGCGCCAGTGCGACATAAATCCAGAAGGACGCGATCGGAACGCCGAACGCGGCAAGAACATAACCGGCAAGATAAAGCGCCAAGCCAATTACAGCGACCAGCAGAATGCCCAAAAGCGGCAGAGAAACTTTGCTATCTGATTTCATGTCCCGTCATGCTCCCGAAACGGATTTCTTAACTCATGGTGTCGAACCTACCATGCTGTGCGCGTAGGCGTTTTGATCCGTATCAATAAACGCGACAGATTGAATCCCAAGGTCTTTGCAGGCATCAAGCTAGGGTACTCTGATTATATAAAGACAGAGAATCGATTGTTCGCACCGTGTCAGAATGGCGCAATTGCCTGTAAATGGGGTTCTTGTTATTGTCGCCCCGGTTTGGAAAACATCAGATTCCGTGCGGTTGAGTTGGGCAAATACCGGCACAAACCAAGGATTATCGACAAAACAGCTCTGATAAGCGTTTTTGTCGCGGTTTTCGGTTGATGAAGGCTTGACGGCATGGGTTAGAGGCGGTAATAACCCGCTTCCAAGCGCGGGCCTGCATGTTCAGGCCAAGCGTCCTTTTGCGAATTTATAGACCAGGAGATCAGGTCATGGCACGTCGCTGCCCGGTATCCGGCAAAGGCGTTTTGGTCGGCATGAATGTGAGCCACGCCCACAATCGTACCAAACGTCGTTTCCTCCCGAACCTGCAGCCGACCTCGCTGCTTAGTGAGTCGCTCGGTCGTTCGGTGCGTCTGCGTCTGACCACCAATGCTGTCCGCACCATCGAAAAACGTGGTGGTCTGGATGCGTATCTGCTCAGCACTGCAAATGCAAAGCTGCCGGCAGATTTGGTGAAAATCAAACGCCAGGTCGCCAAAGCTGTTGAAGCAAAAGCTGCCTAATTAAGGCTTCTGCTTTACAGACAGAATTTACGAAGGCTCGCTTTTTAGCGGGCCTTTCGTTTTTTTCGGCTCTGGGCTTTGGTAACCGATGCATCGGTTCGGGGGCTCCAGACAGGCTGCCAGACATTGTCGGGCGGCTTTTTTTGTGCCGTGCCGTACTGCAGTTATCCAAGGGTTCCTTAGGCTGCGCAAGGGTGCTGTCTCAATAAACGCGACTCGGCAGAACACGAGCTTTGCGCTTTTGGAAATTTGCTCTATACTTTGCTCTATCAGTGGTTTACGTCGCCGTGTCGCCCGGTTTGGTGAAACGTCATGATATGTTCATCAACAGCGATTCCCGGACCTGCTAAATAAGGCAAGCGACTCGGTAAACACGGTGGAGCGGATGGTATGCATTTATCGCCCAATGCGTGTCCGGCACTTGTTCTTAACGCCGATTTTCGGCCGTTGAGCTACTTCCCGCTATCTCTTTGGTCATGGCAGGATACGCTCAAGGCAGTCTTTCTTGAACGCGTCGATGTTCTGTCCGAATATGACCGCGAAGTACGCTCTCCTTCCTTTAAAATGCGCCTGCCGAGCGTCATCTCGCTCAAGGAATATGTCCCGCTCAAAAGCAGCCCGGCCTTTACCCGGTTTAACGTCTTTTTGCGCGATGAATTTTCCTGTCAATATTGCGGTGACCGCCTGCCGACAAATGAACTGACCTTTGATCATGTGATCCCGCGTGCGAGGGGCGGGCGAACCAACTGGGAAAACATCGTTACGGCCTGTTCTGACTGCAACCTGTTTAAAGGCAGTCGATCGGTGCGCGAGGCGGGCCTGCGACTGCGCAGGACGCCGGGACAGCCCTCGATGCACGAACTTCAGACCACAGGACGCCGTTTCCCGCCAAACTATCTTCACGAAAGTTGGCGGGATTTTTTATACTGGGATACCGAACTGGAATACGACTTCTGACAAGTGCACTATCCGGGCATCAAAACAAAGATGCACTGCCGTTGTCGACAGTGCCTCTTGTTGTCAGATTATGTTGGGTATCCTACCAGCGATACTTAAGGGTCGCCATGATGGTTCGGCCTTGGCCATAATAACAGGCTGTCGTGCCCGAGCAGGTGGAAACCCAGCGTTCGTCGGCAAGGTTGGTTGCGTTCAATGCCAAAAGGTAGCCGTCAATCTCGTAATGGATACCCGCGTCAAACAAGGTCGTTGCCGGGATCTGGAAGCTGTTTGACGCATCGCCGTACTGATTGCCGAGATAACGAACACCAGCGTTAAAGCCAAAGCCCTTCATCGCACCTCTCTGGAGGGTGTAGTCGGCCCAGAGTGACGCAGTGTGCTCAGGAACGCCAGTTGGCGTTTTGCCCTGATTGCCATCGTTGTCTTTTGTGATTTCGGCGTCGTTATAGCTGTAGGACGCCTTGGCCACCAAACCTGCGAACGGTTCAATCGTGCCTTCAAGCTCCAATCCGCGTGATCGTACCTCACCTGTCTGGACCTTGCGGTTGGCATCTGCCGGGTCTTTTGTCGTCACATTCTGGCGGCGCAGATCGTAAAGGGCTGCGGTGATTAATCCATCAAAGCTTTGCGGTTCGTATTTGGCGCCAATCTCGACCTGCTGCCCGGTTTCAGGATCAAAGCTCTGGCTGCCCTCACTTGCGACCGGATTGAAAGATTCCGAATAGCTAAGATACGGCACAAGCCCAAACGAGGTTTTGTAAACAAGACCGACTTGACCAGAAAATGCGTGGTCGTTTTTGCTGCTCTCGGCACCATTTTTGGTGTTGTCGTACTTTTTCTCGTCCGACCAGTCCTGACGCCCGCCTAGGGTCAGGGTCCAGTGTTCGTCAAAGTCGATCTGGTCTTGCGCATATATACCAAGCTGGCGAAGGGTGATGTCGTCATCATACCACGTGCTCAGGGTGCCGACGCTTCCGCCATATGTCGGATTATAAACATTCAAATCCGAGGCAGAGCCAAATGCGGCATAGCGATCATAGAGGTAGTGCTGATAGTCGACACCGGTCAACAGTGTGTGTTCTACCGAGGCAGTGTCAAATCTGGTTTCCAACTGGTTGTCGATAGTAATGGCATGGGCATTCTGATCGGTACGCAAAGTGCTGCGTTTCAGAGTTCCTGCATTAACATCAGACCAACCACTTCCGTATGCCGTTTTGTAATCGACATCGACAAAGGCGTAGCGGGCGTTCTGGCGGAACGTCACGTCGTTCGTGACGTCGTGGCTGAATTCATACCCGAAGGATGTCTGAATACGCTCGTATCCTTCAAAGCCCGGCTCGCCGGTGAAGACATCAATCGGAATTGGACCATTTGGGGCGCTATAGATTGTCCCGACGGTCGGTAGCCAGTTATTGGCGGAGCCGGTTTTGTCGTGTTGGTAATGCGTGAGGATCGTAAGCGACGTATCGTCATTTTCCCATTTCAGGGACGGTGCGATATAGATCCGGTCATCATCGACCATATTGGTCTGAGTCCCGGAATCCTGCACAAGACCGGTCAGGCGATACAGGACGCTGCCATCCTCAATCAGCTTCCCGCCCACATCAAACGCACCCTGTTTATGATCAAAGCTACCCGCTTCAAGTGCAACTTCGTTGACCATATTTTCGTGCGGACGTTTGGTGACGACGTTAACGAGCCCTCCCGGCGCATTTTGCCCATACATCACAGAGGTTGGACCGCGCAGCAGTTCGATACGCTCTGCGCCATATGCTTCTTGGCGGAAGGACGCATAGCCTGACGAGCGAAGTTGCAGGCCATCTCGATAAAGACCGCTATCCTGCTGTGCGAAGCCACGCACCTTGAACCAGTCATAACGTGTGTCGTAACCGAACTGGTCAGGCTGAATCCCTGCTGAGTATTTTAGCGCATCCATGACCGTGCCGGCCTGCCGGGTATTCATCTCATCGGTGCCGACAACGGACATTGATCGTGGTGTTTCGGCAATTGGCGTATCGGTCTTGGTCGCAGTGGCACTTTGGGTCGCGACGAAGCCCTCTACCGGTGAGGTTGCGGTTTCAAATTCCCCGTCTGCCTCGATCACAAGCGGCGCCGTTTCGGTTCCCCCAGTGATCTCGCTGTCGTTTGCTGTCGTGTCTACATCGGACTGCGCCAGTGCAAAATGGGGTGCGGCAAAAACCAGCGCGATTGCGGTTCCGAGCATTAGGGCTGAAGACAATTTCTGTCCTGTAAAACGCATGTGGGATTCCCTGTATCGGTTGTCTTTGACGACGACCTGTCGGGCGGGAACCGGCGGGCCATCTATGATGATGGCCTTTCCGATATCATGCGGTGGGGGATGGAATATTGAACCGGATTTCGGCGTATTGAACGGAATTTGGCTTAAGTTACGCGATCTGTTCCTTGCGCCAGGCACCCGGTGTTGTGCCAACGATTTTGCGGAACACGCGGGTCAAATGCGCCTGATCGGCAAAGCCGACCCGAAGGGCGACCGAGGCAAGTGGCGTGTTGGCATCTTTAAGCAGGGTTTTGGCGCGTTCCACCCGGGCTTTCATCTGCCACTGTTGCGGGGGCATGCCAGTACTTTCGCGAAAGGCCGAGCAGAAATAGGATTGCGACAACCCGGTCAGTTGCGCCAGTTCATCAAGGCGAATGGTGCGCCCGCAATTCTGTTCGATATAGTCGACCGACTTGCGCAAATGGTACGGGGCAAGTTTACCGCGTTTGCGTTGCGGTTCGTCGGATTGGGTCGGGCTGAGTAGCGCAGCGGTCAGTGCTGTTACCAAACTCTCGCCATAGATCTGAGGGCTTGTCATCCCATTTTCGAGATCAGTCGCCAACATCCGTGCCAATGTATTGATGCGCTGATCGCAGAAACCCATACGGGGTGTCTCAAGAATATCACGGTTAATTTTGTGCCCCAGGCTGCTTTCCAGGGCGTTGATATCCAGATGAACATCCAGATGACGCAAACGGCATTTACCGAATATCTCGGATGAAATTTCCATGCCGGCGGGTACGTAATAAAGACAGCCCTGTTTGCGATTTGTCGTCTTCGCAGCGTCGCTTGCTGCGCGGACATTCACGCGTGTATCGCCGATGCAATCAAGCAGCGCGACCAGAAGAGGTGCATGCGATACATAGGTCCCCCCAGCTTCCTGTTCGCATTCAACATGCCACAGATCTGTGATCGCTGCGTTCCAGCGACGGAAGCGCAGGTCATCAAGAAGAGAAATCCCTTCGATCTGGCTGATCATTTGTGGATGGAATGCCATGGCATTCATGACAACGGAGTCCTTCATACAGGTGGTCAGCGGGTAGTGCGAATGGCTCTCAATATAGCGGAGAATTTTATGCAAACAATAACAATTCTCATTATCAAATGAACAATTGTATGGTTATGGAACAATTGTTCGCGCAAGAAGAGAGGTGTTGATATGTAAAACCCGTCTGACGTGTCAGACGGGTTTTGTGGGGCTTGGTTTCAGCAGCGTCGAAGGTGTTCGCGGTTATTTCTTCATCCAGCGCGACGGTGCGATCAGACAGAAAACAGTGAGTGCTGCCGAGAAGAACACGTTGACGGTCGGCATGGTGATGCCAAACAGGGTCCAGTCGATCTTGTCACAGCGAATGATCGGTTGCGCCATAAGCTGCGCCTTGAGGTCCGCCACGGATGCAGCACCACTTTGAACACCACCACACATGGCGGGTCCTTGCCACCACAATTCCTGAACACCAACGTGGTAAAACGCAATCGCCGTTCCGACTGCAAAGGTCGCAGTACACAGATAGACCACCGCCCGTGCGGCGGCAGGAAAGCGGATCAGCAACAGCGCGATGATCGAAAGACCGGCAACCGCATAAAACGGCACACGCTGATACAGACACAGCACACAGGGAAGCAACTTCTGGACATATTGCGCGTAAAACGCAAAGCCGATGCTACCCGCTGAAACCAGCAGCAGGGCAAGGGGCGGAAAGGCCGGGATGAAGCGTGGGCGCAGCAAATTGAACATCAGTGGGTCCGTTTATTGGCGTGCATAAGAATTTGGCGTCGGGTCAACCATGCGGGATCAGTTTGATCGCGGCAAACCCGCCGACAAGAACCACGATAAATATGGTGAAAACGAGGCCCAGTCGACGTTCGATGAAGTCGCGGATGACAGGGCCGAATTTCCAGATCAGGGCAGCAATGACAAAGAACCGCAATCCGCGCGCCAGGATCGATGCCAGCGTAAAGACAACCGGGTCAAGTGCGGTCACACCCGACAGAATGGTGATCACCTTGTAGGGGAATGGCGTTACACCGGCAATGAACACCGCCCAGGCACCCCATTCATTATAATAGTCGCGGAACTGATCAAACTTGTTGGCATAACCATAAAGCTCAAGCACAGGCTGTCCGACCGTTTCAAACAGGAAGAAGCCGATACCGTATCCGACAAGTCCACCAAGGACCGACCCAACCAAGCAAATCAGCGCATAGCGCCAGGCGCGCGTGGGGGCGGCAATGATCATCGGGATCAGCAAAATGTCAGGCGGGATCGGAAAGACAGAGCTTTCAATCGCTGCAATGAAAAACAGGGCCCAGCCGGCATGGCGGTGGCCGGCAAGGTTCATGGTCCAGTCATAGAGGCTGCGGATCACGGCAATAGCGCCTTGTCATGTTGTCTGCGATTTAGGAACGGCGCTTGGCCTTGAAAACAGGCCAGATCAAACCGCATTTTGCCGGCAATCGCAATGACGCAGTTTATCCGTATCTACGCAGACGTATTTTTGCACAAAGCCCCATTGACCCGGCGAAATTTACGGCTATTATCCCGCCCGTTGATGGAGGGTGCGCACACGCACCCGAATTGCCTGCCCCTGTGGCGGAATTGGTAGACGCGGCAGACTCAAAATCTGTTTCACTTAGTGAGTGGGAGTTCGATTCTCCCCGGGGGCACCATCGCACTTCTCCTAACTTCCAGCGCTTTTATAATCACGCCAAGAAGAGTTCCATTCCGTATAAAAGTACAGGGTTTGGGAAAGGTCATTTGATGCGCGGTCTTTTGAAAAAGAGACTTCGGTAAAGGTTGTGTCCTACCTGATTTCGAATTAGTGGGATGGAAGCTTCAGCCAGTTTGTCATAAGCAGAGGTTGTGGATCGCGTTGCAGAGTGGCGCGTTCCTCGATCTCGTTTTCATATTCTGAAGCCGAATTTCGATCGGCCAGTTTGACAGCTTATCACTTTCCGAGTAAATGCAAACAATTCGCAATCGCCTTTGATTGCGATGCGGACAGGTTTTGGGAATGGTTGCGACCTTGCGCGATAGGGAACTGTTGACCTTGCTGATTGCCCATCGGGCAGAGCTGGTAAACTATGCGCGCGCAATTGTCGGGGACGCAGCCTTGGCCGAAGACGTGGTGCAGGATGCCTATTTCCGGCTTGAGCGCGCCCAGCAGGTCAAGCTTGATGACAAGCTTGATGAACCGGTTGGCTATATTTTCCGCATCGTACGCAACCTTGCCATTGATGGTCGGCGCCGGATCGGGCGCGAAAGCACACTGATCCAGCGCAATGCCAGCGATTCAACGGATATGATTGCTGCAGACGGCCCCGATCCCGAAGAAAAGGCCATCGCACGCGGTCAGGTTCGGTTACTGGAACAGGCCCTGTCCCAATTGCCTGAAAAATCCCGTATCGCACTTGAAATGCATCGCTTCGGTGGCTGCAAATATGCCGAAATTGCCCGGCGGCTTGATGTTTCGGTTGGAACCGCGCATGCGCTGGTCGCCGGAGCCATCGAGCACTGCAAACAAGTTCTGGCGAAAGGGGGATAAACGATAAAAAAGTCCGCAGAAATTTGAAAATCCGTCGGGCTCGGTTCGTTTATTAAACAGGAGAGAGATGCAAATGTGCCAGAACAGAAAGACAAGCCAAGAAAACTGCCAAAGCGCAGCATTCTGTTCTGATGCCGTTTGGAGAAATGCACGGCCATGAGCAATATGACAATCCCCGCCACGGCAAGTGAATGGATTACGCGCCTTGCAGATGAACCGGATAACGCGCAGTTGCGCCACGCCCATGACGCGTGGTTGATGGCATCTGCGGAAAACCGGGCGGATTGGGATGAGACGCTTCGGGTTTGGCAAATGCTTGATATGACTGTCCCGGTCCATGGGGCGGAATGGGCGCACCGGGTACGTGCAAACACACCGCAACAAGATCGTATTTCGCCCGTCGGAGGTCTTTCGCATTCACTGCGGACAAATCGGCCAGCCAGTTGCGTGCCGGTACAAGGCCATACGCGTCGCTCATGGCGCAGGGCCGGTATTGTGGGTGGTGTTTTTGCCGCCATGGTTGCCTGTGTGCTGTTGCTTGTATCTCCTGCCGTGACCGAGCGGTTGGCAGCTGACTATATTACCGCCACCGGGGAGACACTGGTTGTTGATCTGCCTGATGGCTCCATCATGCATCTTGGGCCGGAAAGTGCGATTGCACTCGATTTTGATGAGGGGCGTCGCATCAAGCTGCTTGATGGGGAGGCGTTCTTTGAAGTCAAACCTGATGAAAAACGTCCGTTTGTGGTGCGCGCCAAAGAAGCCCGGGTGACCGTTCTGGGAACGGCATTTAATGTGCAAAGCGACCGCGCCAGCGTAGATGTCGCGGTGGAGCATGGCCATGTTCGCGTTGATGGTTCCGGCGTAGCAACGCCGCGCGAATTGCATGCTGGTGATTCTGTGAATGTCATGGCAGATGGACAAACCGTGATGCGCAAAATGTCCGCAGCACTCATCGCGTCCTGGCGCAATGGGCAACTGATTGCCAAGGATCAGCCCTTTGCCGACATGGTTGAAACCGTTGATCGCTATCAAAGCGGTTGGGTGGTTGTGACCGATGATGATCTGGCCGCAACGTCTTTGACCGGTTTCTATGATCTGAGCGATCCGTTAGCAGCGCTTCAGGCGATGGCGGACGCACAAGGGGCGGAAATCAAGCAGGTATTCCCATGGTTGGTGCTGATTTCGCCAAAGTAATTTCGCGCCTTATCAAAGACTTGTGCAGAAAAATCCAAGAAAATTGAAATTAATTTGAAAATCGGCCCACGCCGCTTCGTTGCTTGGATGTAGGGTGAATTTAAGTATCATTTGCAATTTGCCCGGTTCAAACAGGCTTAGTGAAGCGGAGAATATGGAATGATGGGGGATCAGTTGTCGGTCGTTACGGGGAAATGGCGTCATCGCCTTGTGGTAACGACTGCTCTGTCGGTTCTGGCGCTGCCGGTGATCGGTTCGCAAGCGGGTGCAAGCGAAGAACTAACGGCAAACATGTTGACTACGGATGCAAGTCGGGAACTTGCACAAGCGTCTGAAACGCACAGCTTTGACATTGCGCCGCAAATGCTGGCCGATGCGCTTGCGCTGTTTGGTCAGCAGGCCGGCGTGCAGGTCTCAGCCGATGGCGAGCTGGTACGCGATGTTGAAACGTCCGGTGTGTCGGGTGAATACCAGACCGAGGACGCATTGCAGCGCCTTCTGGCAGGGACGGGTTTGACATTCCGGATCGCGACAAGCGGTGCGATCACCATCACCGGCTCCGCTCAGAGTTCAGCAAACGATGGTGATGTCCTTGCCCCGGTGATTGTTGAAGCCAACGCCATCTCGGATGACCATGCCGGTGCGGCAGATCGGGCAAGCTCGATCTATGTCACGAAGAAAGATCTCGAACGCCGCAATCCGCAGGATGTCAAACAGGTGTTTGGCGGTGAATCGGGTGTTTCTGTCGGTGGTTCCGTGCCGCTGAGCCAGAAGGTCTATGTTAATGGCGTTGAAGAAACCAATCTTGCGGTTTCAATCGATGGCGCCCGTCAGAACAACAAGGTGTTTCACCATAACGGGACAACTTTGATTGATCCGGCCTTGCTGAAGGCTGCGCGTGTTGATCCGGGTGTTGCCCCGGCTGATGCCGGACCAGCAGCACTTGGTGGTTCCATCGTCTATGAGACGGTAGATGTCGGCGACCTTCTGGCGCCGGATCGTACATTGGGTGGTTTTGCGGTTGCCAGCTTTGATACCAATGGTGGTCGGTTTACCAACGATCTTTCAAGTTATGGCCGCGCAGGCGATGTTGAGCTTCTTGGTTATTTCAAATGGGCCAAGGGCGATGATTTTGAATCCGGCGATGGCGATCAAATGCCAGGTACGGGTTCGGACCTGCGATCCGGCCTTGTGAAAGGCGCTTACGAAGCCAACGATTATCATCGCTTTGAAGTCTCTGCCGAACAGGTCCGCGACAATGCGCGCCGTCCATACCGCGCGAACATGAGTAACCTGACCAACCGGAACGACCCGGCGGAACGTGTTTATGATCTGGCACGGCGGAAGTTCGTGTTTAACTATGACACGCCGACAGCAGACGGCATTTGGGATCCGAGAGTTGTGATGGCCTATTCTGAGTCGGATCTGAGTGTTCCCAGTCCGGACAACAGCGAAGGGCTGTCAGCCAGTTATTCCGGCAAGGTCGAGAACGACTTCAACATCACCGATGTTGATAAAATCACCGCCGGTGTCGATTTCTATCATGACCGTTCAAAATACCATGATCCGAACTATTCGACCGACGAGGTCGCGACCAATGTCGGCGCCTATGGTCAGGCACGCCTGCAACCGCTTGATCCGCTGCGCCTTTCCTTTGGCCTGCGCGGTGACCGTCAGGCTTTTGAAGGTATCGACGGGACAGAGATCGACCTTGATGGTGTAAGCGGCAATGCTTCGGTAGCGTTCGACGCGACCGATTTCCTGACCCTGAAGGCAGGCTACTCCAATGTCTGGGGTGGGATCGCACTGGCCGAGAGCTTCTTGCACAACCCGTCGTGGGATTATAGCAAGGGCGTAAAAGCCGTGCGTGCCGAGAACTACACGACCGGGTTTGAAGCTCATTATGACGGCTTCACATTTAGCGGTGATCTTTTCCGCGGTGTCTTCGATAACGTTCGCAACCCGACCTATAACGGCGGTCCTTCGCTTTACAGTGATTTTGAAACACGCGGATATGGCTTTGGTGTCGGCTATAATTGGGGTGCCGGCTTTGCCCGCCTGAATTACACCGATACTGAAATCACGGTGAATGGTGGTTCTGCCAGTTCTTATGACACGCAATATCTTGGTGCGCCGCTTGGTCGGATCTTTGCGCTTGAAGTCGGTCATACATTTGAGGACCTGAACTTGCGCGTTGGCGGTACCGGTGAAGCTGCGCTGAAAAATACCGATACTCAGGATGCCGGCGGATTGGCACTTGAGGCGTACGAGGTGGTCGGCCTTTACGCGGAATATAAGCCATCCGGGGCGGATTTCCTGACATTGCGTGCTGAAGTCAACAATCTGTTTGATGAAAACTATGCAAGTCGTGCGACCTACGGTCAGGACTTCACAACGGTGGAGCCGCTCTATGAACCGGGTCGTTCGTTCCTGCTACAGGCAAAGGCAACTTTCTAAGTCCGCCATGTTTTGGTGACGTTTCACCCGGGGCAGCATCAGTTGCCCCGGATTTCGTGATTTTGAGGTGGGAAATGAAAACCTTACGGACATGTTTTCTGATTTTGCTTGGAATGCTTGTCGCGGTGCCAGTTGCAAAGGCCAGTAGCGTCACGGTGACCGACATTGCCGGGCGTTCGGTGGCGGTTGAATTGCCGGTCAAACGCATGGTGGTCAGCGAAGCCCGCTATATCCCGTTGCTAGCACTTTTGCGGCCAGATGATCCGGTTGGTGGCATTGTCGGGACCATGACACCGCTTAACTGGACGCATCCAGAACTTGAAGCACAGCTTTTTGAACAGCACCCGAACGCGCGTGATATTCCGCTTTTTGGCGGACAGAACAAGGACAGTGTGTCTGTCGAAAAGATCATTGATTTGGCACCGGAACTGGCGATTTTCGGGCTGAATGATCACGGGCCCGGGGCAAAAAATGCTGAATTGATTGATCAGCTAACAGCGGCAGGTACGAAGATCGTCTTTATCGATTTCCGATCCGACCCGCTTCATAACACCTTGCCATCGATAAGGTTGCTGGGGCGTCTGCTGGGTGCGGAAAAGCGCGCAGAGGAATATGCGGAATTTTATCAAACCCGCTTTGATCGCGTTGTCACCCGCGTCAGCCAGACTGAACAGCGTCCGAGCGTTTTCTTGCAAGCTCATCCTGGGCGCTTTGAATGCTGTTGGGGGATGGCGGATGGCATGCTGGGGCCATTTATTGAAATTGCCGGTGGCACAAACATTGCCGACGCGGTGGCACCGGGGCCGACTGCCCAGCATACAGCGGAGTTCCTGCTAACCGAAAATCCAGATGTCTGGATCGGAACGGCTTCCGGCACCTTTGACGAATTTACCGATGGTGCGGAACCGGTCGCACTTGGCGCAGGCATGACGCCCGAAACGGCATCGCAAAGCCTGACACGTTATTTGTCAGCCCCGGAATTTGCCGCGCTGGATGCGGTCCGCAACGGTCGGTCGCACAGCATCTGGCACAATTTCTATAACTCGCCGTTCAATATTGTCGCGCTTGAGGCCTTTGCCAAATGGATTCATCCGGAGATTTTCAACGACATTGATCCGATGGAAACCCTGGCCGAGATCTATGACCGCTGGCTTCCGTTTACGTTGAACGGGACCTTTGCCGCCACTGTTGGGACCGTCCAATGACAGAGATCGGCGCGACGCTCTATCAACGGTTTGGCAGCATTCACAAGCGGCGTCTTGTGACGGTGTCGGCTTTGGCGGTCGGGGTTGTGGTGATGCTAGGGCTTGATCTTTGGGCCGGGCCAGCCGGACTTGCGTTTTCTGATATCGTTTTGGGATTGATAGACCCGCAACAGCTTGAACTTCGTCATCGCATCATTTTGTGGGATGTGCGCCTGCCCGATGCCCTGATTGCATTGGCGGTGGGCGCGGCACTTGGACTTGCTGGGATCGAGACCCAGACCATTCTCGATAACCCATTGGCCAGTCCGTTTACGCTTGGCGTGTCATCGGCCGCGGTTCTGGGGGCCAGTCTGGCGATTGTCGTGGTGCCAGTTGTCCCATTCTTTGCCGAGGCGGCAGTTTTACCGATGATGGCGTTGCTGTTTGCATTGGGATCGGGGGTGCTGATCCTGATGATCGTGCGATGGAGCAACGGGGCGCGTGAAACCGTGGTGCTGTTTGGCATTGCGCTTGTCTTTTTGTGCAATGCCCTGACGGCTGGCCTGCAATATATCGCCAGTGCTGAGGCGGTTCAGCAGATTGTCTTCTGGACGATTGGCAACCTGACCCGCGCGGGCTGGCCGGAAGTTGCCATGGTCGGTGCGTGCTTTGTGTGTGTCCTGCCGTTTTCGCTACGTCATGTGTGGGTCATGACGCTTTTGCGTGGTGGGGAGGCTCATGCGCGCAGCATGGGGATCAATGTCGCACGTTTGCGTCTTTGGGTGATCTTGCGGGTCTCGCTTCTGGCGGCCTTTGCCGTGTGCTTTGTCGGTGCAATCGGCTTTATCGGATTGGTCGGGCCGCATATCGCGCGGTTGATGCTGGGCGAAGATCACCGGATGCTGGTGCCCGGATCGGCCTTATGCGGCGCGCTGATCCTGTCATGCGCGTCCTTCCTGTCAAAGGCACTGATACCCGGTGTGATTATTCCGGTTGGTATTTTAACCGCCGTTGTCGGTGTGCCGGTGTTTCTTGGATTGTTGTCGGGGCGGAGGCGCATGGCATGACCCGGTTTACAGCACGCGGCATATCCGCGTTTTACGGGCGCAAGCATGTGCTTGACCGGGTTGATCTCCCCGATTTGACGGATAATCAGGTTCTCGGGCTTCTTGGGCCCAATGCGTCGGGCAAGTCGACTTTGATGCGCTGCCTGTCTGGTGAAAAGACAACCGAAGGCCGGATCGCGATTGATGGTGAAACGCGCGCGGATATGGGGCATGACGGTTGGCATCACCGTTTGGCGTCGATGCCTCAGTCCCCACCCAATCCATCTGCGCTTTTGCCGACTGAACTGATGTGGAGTACGGCGCGTGCGCTTGATCTTGATATTTCCGATCAGGAACTGGGGCGTCAGATCGAAGACATATTCAAAAGACTGGGACTGGCAGAGGTTGCCCTATCCCCGCTTCACACCCTGTCGGGGGGCAAGCGCCAATTGGTTGGTTTGGCGCTGGCATTGATGCGCGATCCCGAAGTGTTGTTGCTTGATGAACCGACATCGGCCCTTGATCTGCATTGGCGCATGGTGGTGCTTGATCTGGTGCGTGAACGCTTGGCAGAGCGCGGCGGGGTCGTTATTGCAGCCCTGCATGACCTTGATCTGGCGGCGCGCTATTGCGACCTGATTGTGCTTTTGCATCGGGGCAAGATCATCGCATCCGGAACCCCGTCAGAGGTTTTGACGCCAGCCAACCTTGCACGTGTTTATCGCGTTGAAACCCGCGTCACCGCCGATGAGGACGGACGCCCGATCGTGCATGTCATCCGCCCGTTGCGTGATTTTGAAACCGCATAACGCAAGGTTTATCGTGGCGCCTAGCCGGTTCTAAGCACCTGTGCCTCATGCAGGCGGCGATAGGCACCGTCACGGGCCAGTAGCACATCATGGCTGCCTTGTTCCGCGATGCCATCTTGTGTGATGACAACAATGCGATCCGCATTGCGGATGGTGGCAAGGCGGTGCGCGATCACAAGGGTCGTGCGCCCCTTGGCCAGATCATCAAGCGATTGCTGAATGGCGCGTTCTGTTTCGGTATCCAGCGCCGATGTCGCTTCATCCAAAATCAGGATCGGCGGATTTTTCAGGAAAATGCGCGCGATGGCAACCCGTTGCTTTTGCCCGCCTGATAGCTTGACACCGCGTTCGCCAATGACAGTATCAAGGCCTGCTGGCAGGCTTGCGATCAAATCATCAAGACGCGCACTTTTGGCAGCATCAAGAATTTCATTCTCGCTGGCATCAAGGCGGCCGTAAGCAATGTTGTCGCGCAACGTCCCGGCAAACAGGAAGACATCCTGCTGCACGATGCCGATCTGACTGCGCAGGCATTTCATCGTCATGTCACGAATGTCGGTGCCATCAATGGTGATGCGCCCGTCATCCACGTCGTAAAAACGCGGCACCAGTGAACAGAGTGTGGTTTTGCCTGCGCCGGACGGACCAACAAAGGCAACGGTTTCGCCCGCCTCGACCGTGATGTTGATGTCATCAAGAATGGTGCGGTCCGGGCTATAGCCGAAAGTGACTTTTTCAAAGGCAAGATTGCCCGACAGGACAAGGTCATCACGCGCATCCGGGCGATCGACAATGTCGGGTTCCGTGTTCATCAATTCCTGATAGTTGCGAAACCCCGCGATACCCTTGGGATAGGTTTCAACAACAGCGGCGATCTTTTCAAGCGGCTGGTAAAAGACGTTTACCAGCAACAGGAAGCCGACAAAACCACCAATGCTCAGCCCGCCATTAACCACGAAATAAGTCCCGGCGATCAGGATGACGACCTGAACGATGCGCATGCCGAGATAGTTGATCGCAAGGCTGATCGCCATGATGGCATAGGCCTGCAACTTCACAGTTCGGTACTGCTCGTTATCGTGATGGAACAGGGCGCGTTCGTGATCTTCATTGGCAAAGGCACGCACCACACGCACACCGCCGACATTTTCCTCGATCCGGGCATTGAAGGCCCGCACGCGGCCGAACTGGTTTTGCCAGTTGCGTGTCATGTCCCCGCCGAAACGTACCACCAGCCACATCACCAGCGGTGCGATCGTCATCGCAATCAGCGCCAGCGGCGTGTGGACTGTGAACATCAGGATGAGCGCGCCGACAAAGGTCATGATCGCGACAAACAGATCCTCGGGGCCGTGATGGGCAACCTCGCCGATTTCCTCAAGATCCTTGGTCACGCGGGCAACAAGATGACCGGTTTTCTGATTGTCGTAAAAACGAAAGGAGAGCTTCTGAAGGTGGTCGAACGCGCGGCGGCGCATTTCGGTTTCGATCGTGATGCCCAGAACATGTCCCCAATAAGTGACAACCGCCATCAGGCCGGTATTGACTAGATAAACAATCAACAGACCAAGGGCTGCCAGCAGGATCAGAACCCAGTCCTGTTTGGGCAGCAGGGTGTCAACAAACCCCGCGACTGCTACCGGGAAGCCCAAAGACAGCAAACCCGACAAAACAGCGCACCCGAAATCAAGCAGGAACAAGCGTTTGTGCGGAAGATAATAGGAAAAGAACTCTTTGAGCATGGGGGGCATTCCAAGGGTAACCAATGTTAGTATTTATATAGGAATGCGTCGCAATATCATAGATATTGTGGCGATTATTTTATAGCTAATGATATGAAAATGGTCAGAAGATTTGCTTCTTAGCACACGGGTTGTCGGTCTTGTGTTGCTGATCTTTGTGTACGGCAAAGGGCTGCGTATGTCGCCGGATATCGGGCTGACCAGGCTGCAGAACTGGTCTGAATAATATTGCAATGTGCTGCGCGTGCTTTGGTCTGCCTTCAAAAGCATCCACTAATCGGCGTTTATCGTGTAAGTCGACGTATTGCAAAATCGCTTCAACCGCTGTTTGGTGATCGTCGAGAGCTTACCCTAAATCTTGGAAGACGAAACATCTGGCCCTGACCAACAGTCCCGGAAATTCAGCAGAGCTTTGACCGTGCGGCCAACGCTCACCAACCGTCTAATATTAATGGTCTCGACAAACGCTGTGTTAACGGCGTTTTACTCCAATCATCTGCACTGATTGGTCTGATGATCCGTGAATACAAAACAAAAGCGTTTGCAGACCAGTCAAATCAATGTGCGATTTTTTAGCTGACCGATATGCTTCAAATTAAGGGTCAGCTGCTTTAGAAGATTAAAGTTAAAGGATTTCCGTGCGAAACGTAAGCACGTCTGCAAAGAAGTCGAGGAATATGGCGCAAAACGTCTGGATCGGTAAGCAAGTCACAGATGATGCGCGGGTGCGGCTGTTTTGTTTTCCGTTTGCCGGTGGCGGGACATTGGCCTATCGGCCATGGTTGATGCAGTTTGCGTCCGATATTGATGTGGTGCCGATTGCGTTGCCCGGACGTGAGCAACGGTTTGGCGATCCAGCGATTGATGATATTGCGACCATGATTGAGGCGGTATCGGTGGGGTTAAAGCCCGTTATGGATCGTCCGTTTGCCTTTTTCGGATATTCGATGGGGGCGTTGATTGCCCATCATCTGACGTGCCATTTGCACCAGACGGGGATGGCAACGCCGATGCATCTGTTTGTCGCAGCCCGGCGCGGGCCGAAGATCGCCGGGCATCGGGCACCCTTGCATCTCTTGTCGTCGGATGAATTCTGGCTGGGGATTGCCAATTATGGCGGGACGCCTGCCGAAATTCTGGAAAATGCCGAATATCGCGCCCTGTTCGAGCCGAGCCTTCGGGCGGATTTCAAACTGTCGGAAACAGCAGTTTCGTCGGGCTTGCCAAGGGTGTCCTGCCCGATTACGGCCTTTGGCGGTGCGGATGACCCTAATCCTTTGCCCGTAGAACTGGACGATTGGGCAGAGGCGACCACGGGTAATTTCGCCAAGCACATTTTGCCCGGCGGGCATTTTTTCCTGCGTGATGCGGGGGACGATATCATTCGTGTTGTCACGCACGCGCTGATGGCATGACCTGATCCCGGTCAGGTGTGATGGGGGTGGTGCCCGTCGATGAATTCCCCGTCGCGGACATGGTAAATCTTGTCCGCCGCATCAAACCAGCGATCATCATGGGTGACACAGATGATGATCTTGCCCTGTTTGCGCAAGGATGGCAGGATTTGTTCATAGAACACGGCCCGGAAATGAGGATCCTGATCGGCAGCCCATTCATCGAGAACGACAACCGGCTTTTCTTCAAGCAAGGCGGCGATCAGGGCCAGACGCTTGCGTTGCCCCTGCGAGAGGGAGGTTGTTGAAAAGGCATTGCCATCCAGCGCAACCTTGTCGGCAATTTCCATCTGTTTCAGAAGCGTTTCAACCCGTTCCGGGTCGATATCATCAATGCCGTACAGTTCGCGGAAAAGATGATAGTCCGACAGGACCGTTGCGAAATGGTCGCGGTAAAGCTGCAAGGCATCGGTTGGAACCGGGCAGTCATTGACCACAACAGAACCGCTTGTCGCCGGGCGAAGGCCCGTCAGAACGGCGATGATCGTTGATTTTCCGGCCCCGTTGCCGCCGGTGATAAAGGTGATTTTGCCTTTTTCAAAGGTTGCGTTGATCGGGCCAATGGCAAAGCCCGGACTGTCGGTTGTGCCGTGATAGGCGAAGTGTATGTCGCGCAGGCTGATTTTTGTGATATTGCCAAGCGCATCCCGCAACTTTTCAAACGTTTCCGGCGGCGTTATACCATCATTGGTCTGACGCGCATGTTGTTGATCAAGCGCATCTTCAAGCTGATGGCTGATATTGCTGATTTTACGAAGGGCAACATCGGAATCGGAAAAGCTCGGCACAGACGCAACGACTGCGCCAATCGGGCCGATCATGAATAGGGCAGCAGTTGTGGTTTGTACCGCAACATCATGATAGTCCGACGTGAAGAGCGGCACGATAAAGACCATGGCGGCCATCATGCCATAGAAGGCCAGCTGTATCAGGGCAAATTCGCGCGACCATTGGGCCTTGACCACGGATTTGGTGTCGCGCGCCCGGATAGAGCGATCATCAAGATCGGTCAGCAACGCCTGGCGACGTCGGCTGTTCATTTTGACTTCCTTGAAGCCGTGCAACAGATCGGCCAGACTGCCAAATAGCTGGTTTTCATCATCAATCGCATCACGGGTGGCGGCGTTGATTTTACGGATGCGTTGCAGATGGATGGTCGAAACTACGATGGCCAGAACCGAGATCATCACAAAGGCAAAAGTCGAAAGCCATGCAAGATAGGCGCCGACACAGATGATCAGAACCACCTGCTGTATGCCATTGAGCATCAGGGGCAGGGCCGCCGATACGGTTTGCATTTCCTGTGTCAGGGCGGTCTGGATTGGACCCTGTCCGACCTTGGCCAGTGTATCGGGGGCGGCTTTTCGCACACTGTCAAACAGCTTTAGCCGGAGTTGATGAAGGATGTGTTCGACCTCGGCGGCGATCATGTCGCTGGATTTCTTCTGGGCCCAGATATAGCCAATCAGCGACAGCCCCATCATGCCAAGATAGCGCATGCTGGCCACGCCATCTTCGGCCTGTTCGGCGGCCAGATTGACGATGATCAGGACCATGGTGGTGGCAATGGATGCCAGCGACAGCAGGGCGACGGCATGTCGCAAATCAATGCGGGTTCGGGATCGCAGAAGATCAACAAGCAGCATGATCAGATCCTTCCACGCGGATCATTGCGGTCAAGCTCGTGCAGGGTGCCGGCCTCAAGATGCAGGCGACGGTCGGCGGCGTCAAAATAATGGTCGTCATGGGTGACGGCGATGATGGTTGTTCCGCGTGCCTTGATTTGTGGCAGGATTTCGCAATAGAATTTTTTGCGGAAATAAGGGTCCTGATCGGCGGCCCATTCATCAAGAACCAGGATCGGGCGATGTTCAAGAAGGGCGGTAATCAGGCCAAGCCGTTTGCGTTGACCGGCCGACAGGGCGATGGAAACAAATTTGCCGTCGCGAATGCCGGTGACGTGCGACAGTTCAAACAGGTTGAGCCAGTGTTCGGCTTCTGCGGGGTCGATTTCGGCTGATCCGTGCAATTTGGCAAACAGATGGAAATCGGAAAACACGGTGGCAATCCTGTCGCGGAAGGATGCAATATTTTGCGCGCCAAGCTGGATATCGTCAAACCGGATGGCACCCGATACCGGCCGGTACAGGGCGGTCAGAAGCTTGATCAGGGTTGATTTTCCGGCCCCGTTGCCGCCGGTGATAAAAATCAGTTCCCCCTGTTTGACCGCAAGGCTGATCGGGCCAAGGACAAATCCGTGGCGCGGATCGCGGTTGGGATAGGTGAAACAGACATCCTCGAACACGATTTGCGAAAATCTATCGGGCAGTCTGGTGCCGTTTTCGTCAATCGGTTCGGCGATTGCGCCCAGATCCTGTGACAGGGTGACCATGCGCTGTGCGGCCTGTTCTGCTGATCCGAGAACCGCCATCGCCTGCACCACGGTACTGATCGGGCCGATCATGAACAAGACAGCCGTGCTGACCTTGGAAACCGTGGAACCGAAATTATCGGTATAGACCGGCACGATAAAGACAATCACCGCCAGCAGAACATAAAAGGCCGTCATGCCCATGATCATCTGGCGGAACATCAGGCCATGGGTTTGGGCGGTGACCTGTTCCTTTTCGCGTGAGTTGGCCGAAAAGGCATCAAAAAGGGAGTTGCTGCGCGAAGTCCACATGCGGACCTCGCGAATGCCGGAAAACAGATCGGCGACCTTGCCAAACAGGCCGGTTTCGGTCTGATGGAGGTTGCCAAACCACATGCCAAGCTGCTTGCCCATTTTCAGGTAGATCACAATCCCGATACCGATCACCAGCACGATCAGGAAGAACGCCAGCGTGGACAGCCAGAAGACATAGATCATGACGGCAATAACCAGCAGAAGCGACCGGAATGACATGCCGATCATGTGCGAGTTTTGCGAAATGAGTTGTGTGCTTTGGGTGATGCTGTCAAACAGGCGGGCCTGACCGAACGTTTCAAGCTGTGCGAAATCGGCGCGTGCAATCTGATCAAGCAGCTTTCTGCGGACCTTGTCGATCCCCTGTTCGATCTGGGTCGAGATGTTGCTTAGCAGGAAAACCTCGGCCAGAAAATATACCACGGCAAGCGTGATGAAGCCGCCCGCCAGAAACCAGTCCACCTGATCAACGCCATTATCGGCAATGCTTTCGGCGGCGGTATTGACCAGACCAAGCAGAACCGCACTGCCCGCACCCGACAGCGCACCGGCAACTGCAAGCCGGGCCATCAGTCTGTTATCTCCCCAGGACAACAGTTCGAGCAATTTCATCTGTTTGCAGTCCCCATCAAGCAGGTGGTCAACCACATGGTCTGGCGCGACTGTAGCGGTGCCCGGCGGGGCTGTCCAGTCGGTGGCATATCGCAGGTGCTTTTTCGCGCTGGAAGAATTATGGCCACGGTTTCAGATATATGAGCGGTATGGCAGTGGAATTGGGCCTTCGCTGTTGACCACGAGAATGTTGCTTTGTGCATTCAGACCGAAACGGGCGCGCAGATCTCCATTTTTTGCCACATGCCAGAGCCCGGCAATACCGGCAATGCCGGTATCCCATGTTTCAAGCGGCGGGTCGTCATTGATCCCGGACGAAACCATATCCTGAACCATCCGGGCAAGGTCATCGTCAATTGCGATGCTGTTGGTGCAGACGGTGCGCAGAATTTCAAACGCCGGAAGACTGGGTTTGCCGCAGGACAGCCCGATCATGCGGGTCAGAAGTTGGCCCGGTACAGATGTCAGTTCGCCGGTTAAAAGGCTTTGCCGGATGCAGGCGGCGTTCGTTGCCTCGACCGAGCAGACATTGGGCTTGTGGCCCATTTCATGCCAAAGTCCGATTGCACACCCGGCGGCCATCCCGCCAACACCGCATTGCAAAAAGACATGATCGGGGGTGATGTTTTCATCGCGAAATTGCCGGGCACATTCAATGCCCAGAACCGCATAACCCGCCATAATGTCGCGGGTGACATCAAGTTCATGGCCATAGTCGGTATCAGTAATCAAAAGGACGTCTGGCGATTGTGCTGCATGTTCTGCGGCAAGGACGGCATCGTCATAGGTGCCATCGACGCGCATGATTTCGGCCCCGTTATCGGTGATGCGCGCAATACGGGCCTGATCAACCCCGGAGCCGACATAAATCACCGCACGGCATCCGAATTTTTCCGCCGCCCAGGCAACGGCAAGGCCGTGATTGCCATCGGTTGCGGCAATGGCGGTATAGTTTGCACATTGCGGGCTGCCGGGCTTCAGGCCGCGTTTTAACAGTTGCTGTTTCAGGCCATAGGGCGCGCCAAGTGCCTTGACCCCGCCCAGACCGAACCGTTTGCTTTCATCCTTGATCCAGACGGTGCCAAGATCCAGTTCGCGGGCAAGACCCGTGGCGCGGATCAGCGGGCTTTGTCGATATTCCGGCCAGGATGATATCAGATCGAAAGCCTGATAAATATCTTTGCGCCCCGGTTTGAGGGCGGTGATCGACGTCATTATCTTCTCCGATTATCTGGCCGTGGTCCGGTTTTTTTTTATAGGTTCTTATGGTTTATGAGGGGCATGTGAAGTTGCGTCAAATACAATATGCGTATTGATCATTGTCCATCCTGCCGCGTAGACATTTATGCTAAATCACTGTGATTGTGCGGGTCTTCGATCTTCGTACTCGACGGACTTCCCCATAATCCCTTAGGATACAGGCATTGGTTCATTGCTAACGGCGAGTTGATGATTTTGCGTTTTGAACTCGGCACAAGAATGGTTGCGAGCGGTCTGCTGACAATGCTGTTGTCAGCGTTGGCTGTTGGTGCCTGCGCACAGGACGCCACGACGATAACCGAAGATGCCAATGCAGATATGCCGCGTGTTGATGCCTTGCGGAGCATTGATATCGACAGGTATGACGATGCGATCATTGATCCGGCCACATTCAATCCGGATTTGGTCAATGGCCTGATTTACAAGCCCGATGCCATTCCGTTGTCGCAGTATCGGCGCAAATCCGACAATCCCGACAATATGGCGGCGTTAAGCAATACGGCTGTGATTGCCGGTGACGGACAGACAGAGCCATCCTATTACGCCGCGATTTACAGCGGCAGCACAAGCGGCGTGTATTTCAAGGTCGCCGGTCAGATTTGCGAGATGATGAATCGCACTTTTGAACGCCACCGCGTGCATTGTGTGCCGCTGCGATCCCAGGGGGTCGGCAGCAACATTCGTCTGATGAAAGAAGGGCGGGTGCAGCTTGCGATCGTGCAGTCGAACAATAACTGGGAAGCGCAGAATGGCGTCATGCCGATTCCCGGTGCGCGGTCGGTGATGTCCTTGCATGATGAGATGGGGCTTCTGGTTGTCCGCAATGATTCCGGTATTGAATCGGTTGCCGACCTGCGCGGCAAGCGGGTCAATATCGGGCCGGAAGGATCGGCATCACGCGAATTGTGGCTTGAACTTCTGTCGCGATATGACATCACGCTGGATGATCTTCATACCGTTTACAGTGTTGCGCAGGATTATAACGAACTTGGCATTTGCGAGAATTATATCGATGCATTCGGGCTGTGGATCGGGCATCCGGCGACGCTGATTGAGGATACGCTTGGCTGCGGGGCGCGCGTTGTTGGCATGGGCGGGCCATTGACCGATGCAATGGTCAAGGCAAACCAGTATTTCTTCAATCAGGTTTTACCGGCAAAAACATACAGCGCACAGGAACAGGCGATTTCATCCTATGGCTTCAAGGCATCCCTGATCGCCTATGAACCGGCTGATCCGTATGTCGTGTACTGGATCACCCGGATCATTCATGAAAATATCGACCGCATGAAGGAAATGTTTCCGACATTCCGGAGTGTCGTTGCCGATGACATGTTCGAAAAGGCCAATTTCCTGCCCTTCCACAAGGGGGCGGCATGTTATTGGGAAACCGATGCGCATGCCTGCGACTGGCAACCCTATTATCAGCAGGCCGACCCGCAAGGGCCGCGCAAATGGAATTATTCCTATCAGCAATAAGGTGCCCGGATCCAGCCGATGCGTGGTGCGGTGCCGTGACCGGATGACGGGCAAAAATGGCCGATCAATCGGTCATCTAGAAATTTACGGCAGGACACAAGATCGTCACTGGCACACCAGATGGCGCAATCGGATTTGCGCGGAATTTGGGCATCGGCCTGTGGCCCGATATCCCGACGCAGCAAAAAACGGTTTCCGCCAAATTTCGTGATCAGTCCGTGAATGGCAAGTCCGGTTGAAACCGTGCTGACCAGGCTTGCGAAATTGGTCGGTGCAACGGTGCCTAACATGATGGTGCGACCGTATTTTCGCGCCACGTTGATCCGGTGTTCGACCATCCGGCGTTGCCATCCTTGTCCGCGCCATTGCGGATCAACGGCGACTCCATCAATATGGGCGGCCTTGGCCAACTGATCGGGAGGCAGGTGAAGATCATTCCCGAAATTGGGATCACCGTCACGGGGTAATCCCAACACGCAATAAGCCATCAGACGGTCACCGTTCAAGACACCAAAAATCTGCCCGCAGGCGGCAAGATGATCGGCAAAGAACTGATCGGTTTCGGTGACGGCATTACCCGGCGGCAGGTCTGCAAGCACTTTGTGATGCAGGGCGATGATCGCCGGAAGGTGCGATTGATCAAGCCGGACTATGGGATATTGCGGATATTGCATTTATCGTGCTCATTCGATGACCTCTGCGTAATCAAGCAGCGGCAGCGGCGGATAGATTTTCAGTTTGCGCGCCGATGACAGCCGGATCAAATAGGAAAACCGGTCCAGTGTTTCGACCGGGATATCGGCGGGCGATATGCCATCAATCAGGATTTGTTCGACCTTGCGGGCGGCAAGACGCCCGACAAGTTCATAGCGGCTGACAAGGCCCAGCATGGCGTGCCCGTCGCGGACTTCAAGTTCTGTTGCGCTAAAGGCCGCCAATCCATTGGCAAAACCGGCATCGGTCAGGGTATCGCGATAGGTGCCGATGAAATTATCCGGCCCGATATACAGGATATCCGCACCCCTTTGGGCCAATTGGGCGACAGCAGGGGCAATGTCATCTTCTGACGGTTCGCCTTCGGAGCCAAGGGCAACAGCCAACACATCAAAACCCATTTCGCGCCCCAGTTCTTTCAGATCGGACACGTTGGAAACGGAATTATCCTCCCGGCTGTTAAAAACCACGCCAAGCTTGTCCATAGGACGATAAGCGCGGATCGCATTGATCTGGGCCGGAAGCGGCGCGATGTGGGTGGCCCCTGTGACATTGGGGCGGCTTTGGCCCGCAGGTGCGGCGATGCCGGTTTTCCAAGGTGATGAAACCATCACATATACCACCGGAAGATCGCTGATGTTTTGCGCCGGATTGACAGCATCATATTTGCCGACCACGGCCGATGTGATCCCGGTGCCCCATGTATAAACCAGATCGGGCGGGGTTTTGCGGATGTCATCAATAATGCCGGGCACACGCGAAAGGTCGCGGGCAACGTCATGGATGATCAGGTCAACCGGAATGTCTTTTTCCGCGAAATAGGCGCGAAATCCCTGTTCGACATTGGTTTCGCCGCGCCACAGGATCATGGCGATTTTCAATGGGGCCTGTGGCGATTGCGCGGCGGCCGCCGGCGCAAGGAACATGCCGATTGCAAGTATGAATAATATCGCAAGGACGCCCGTCATACGGCTTGTCGGTCGAAGGCGGGGCATCATTTGGCTGTTCCCCCGTCTTTTTGTTTGGTCGGATGTTCAGCGGGAACATGCCCGATCAGAAGTTCGAAGCACAGAACGCAAAACGCTGCAAAAGCCCCGAAAACCAGAACGGCGTATGTCGTGCCGACCATTAGTGTCAAACCGGCGGCAAGTAACGGGCCCGCAGCCCCGCCCAGCCGTTCGGCCAGGCGCAAGACGGCAAGGACGGGGCCTGTGCCGTGATCCCTGGTGAAATCCTTGCTGAGTTTCAGACTGGCGGAAAGCTGTGCGGGGATCGAGGTTGCCTGTGCAAGACCCAACAGGGCGACCGCCACGGCAAACAGGGCATATTGCGGGAACCAGCCCGCCAGCAACAATCCGGCGGCGGTCAGCCCGCCGCCAATGCCGACCGCGCGGGTTTCGTTCTGGTTCTTGTCTGTCCATTTTGCCGCTGCCCAGCCGGTCAGGATGGCAACCAGCCCGTAAAGCATGATCACCCGCCCGGTTTCAGCCGTGGTCGCCCCCGATTGCAGCAAAATCATAGGGGTCAGGTAATATAGAAAACCGCTGAGGATCAGTTTGGCGGGGATGGCGGCAAACAGGATCAGGACCTGCAAACGGCGATTGCCCAACATGGCACGCAGGGCGGCCCGGGTCGGGATCGGTGGCGGGGTTTTGCCGTGCACCATATTATCCATCAGGAAGAACGCCAGAAGCACCGCGACAAAGGCAATGGCAGCACCGGCGACAAAGGTCATGTCCGGGCCAAAATGACCGGCAATAATCCCGCCGATGGCCGGGCCGCAGATATCGGCCAGCATGATGCCACTGACCATCATGGCCGTGCCTTGTGTGCGGTTGCTGTCATTGGTGGCATCAAGAACATAGGACTGACAGGCGACAAAGGTGGTGGCATACCCGATACCCGACAGGGCCCGCCACAGTACAAGATCCCAGATGCCCGCCGCAAAGGCGGTACCAATTAGGCCGAGTGTTGCCAGAAACGCGCCACACAGATACATGCGAAGGGACCCGACCTGTTCCTGAAACAGGCTGCAAATCGGCATGGCAAGGGCCACCATCAGAAGATGCACCGCCATGACCACACCGGCACCAAGTTGGCCGTCCAGACTGTGCGATGTGATCTGGCCAAAAAAGGCCGGCATGATTGGCCGCGCCAGTTCCTCGGCTAGGACGAACATGAAGGCCAGCATCCGTACACCGATCAGCTTGACCTCGCGTTCGTGTCGGGGATGCGTGCCGACCTTTTGCGCGGTGTTTGTGATCATGGCATTGATCCGTTCCATGAACTGGCCGATTTCGTCACGGGTGCTTTGACCATGCAGCAGGGTAAATTTGCGGTCGCGCACATTGCCAAGCACCTTGCGGGCCACACGCACCGGTAGGGCGACATTCACCGTCAGTACCAGCAACATCAGTTCGAAGGACAGGGTCAGTGTGATGATGAAAATGATGGCAATGTCATAAAGATTGTCTGTGACTGGGCGCATCAGGGCTGCGCGCGCATGGCCAAGCACAATTTGGATATCGTTGTGATCTTCCGCATGGGGCAGGGCCAGACGGGTGATAATATGAGGGGTGCTGTTACCCGTGTGGGCCTGTAATGCGGTGATAATTTCAGCTTTTGGCAGACCACTGGCATGCAGGATTTCACTTTGGTCATTCGTCGCGGCAATCGCCGCAAAAACCAAATCGGGATCGCCGTTGCGAAGCTGATCGACCACGGTTTCAAAGCCGACAATTTCGCGCAAGGGAATGCCCAAACGCAGGGCGTTTTCAATTTTTTCGCCTAGGACCCTTGCCTCGATCCCGGCCTTTTCACGGATTTCGGTTTGCAGATCCGCGCGCGCCAGTTCGGCCGCCCGCCATGAAATTCCGATCAACGCAATGCACAGGCAAACGGAACTGAACAGCAGCAAAATCCAGATCGTCCCCTTGGGGAAAAGGCGGCTGCGCAGGCTGTGGGTATCCGGGGTGCGGCATCTGGTTTTCTGGCTGGCAGAGCGGGTCATTTTTTTTCCTCCGCCAGCGTTTCCGATAGGCCATCCATGCCATCCTGTTTTGCATGTTGTGGCAACTGATCGCGAATTTCGCGATATACGGCGATCAGTTCGATCTCGCTTTCGGTCAGAACATCACCGTCATGGGGGCGGATGTTCGGGGCCTTGCCCGCGACGGCACGCGCCAGGTCTTCGTGCAGTTCCTCAAAAACGCGATGGCGACGGCGCATCAGAACGAACAGAAGGCCAAGGATCGGAATGATCATGCCCATGCCAATCGCGGCTGATTTCCACATTTCCGAGAAGGCATTGGCAAGCTTGGCTTCGGATGCGGCCGTGCTTGCGGTGATGACGACTTGCCCGGCGCACTGACCAAGACTGTCAAGCAGGATTTGACCGGCGGTGACGGTGCCCGGAACAAAATCGATCCATTGATCACGGGCCTGTTGCGATATTGTCTCCCCTGCACCAACCGGGTTATCGGGGGATCGTGCTGCATGACTGATGATTGTGTTGTCACAGTCCAGAACGGCGACATTCCGGATATCGTTGGACATCCCCAGACGCCGTTTCAGAATCGATTGCAGATTTTCCATATTTTGCAGTTTCAGACCAAGGTCAATGCCAGCAAGGACGTCCTGGCTGGTTTCATTGAGAATGACCGTCATACGCTGGGCTTGAAGGGTCTGTAATGTCTGCTCGAATCGCAGGTAGTTCAGGACCGTGGTCATGCTTAATGCACTTGCCAATACAAGGAAAAGGGCCAGCCCAATCTTGGTCGACAGCTTCAAGAACGTGTCTCCGGCAATATAAATTTCAAATCATGGTCCAGCCAAGCCGGTTATATGCTCAGAAACCCGCTTTTACAAACCGTATGGTTGACTGCATCGGGCTTACGGTCAAGGCTGTATAAAACCTTGTTTCGGTTTGCAGAGCTGATCGTTAGCGATTATGATTTGCCAAGGGATAATAAACCGGGGGACGAGATGGGGTCTGAAACGCTTGAAGTGCTGAAACAGCGCAAAAGGCAGCGCCTTGCAGGCGATGTTGTGCGGCGCAATACTCTTTGGGCGGCCACGACCGGTTTTGTACCGATCCCTGTTGTCGATTCTGCGGCCACGGTTGCGGTTCAGCTGAAGATGCTGGCAGAACTGAGCGATGTTTACGGTGTCGCGTTTAATAAAAGCAGCGGCAAATCGGTGATCGCGGCCTTGACCGCGTGCATTACCAGTGGCGTTCTGGGGCGGGCTCTTTTGGGGACCGGCATTTTTTCCAATCTTGCCAAGGTCATGCCGGTGATCGGTTCGACGCTCAGCATTGTGACGATGCCCGGTTTCAACGCGGCATTTACCTATGCGCTTGGCCGTGTTTTCCAGCAACATTACGCCGCAGGCGGCACTATGACAGACTTTGATCCCAAAAAGGCAGAGTCCGACATCCGTCAGAAATTCAAGGAAGGCCTGAAGTTCGAACATGAACGGAAAACGGCGTGAAAAAATGCCTAGGGCCAAAACAGGAATTCGGGTGACCAAGCAATGCATTTGATTTTGATTATGATCTATCTGTTGGCCTGTGGTGTGTGTGGCATGCTCGGACGCAGAACATCGTTCGGATTTCTGGGGCACTTTCTGTTGGCGATTGTGATTACCCCGATTGGCGATTTTCTGGTTCAGATCGTTGCGCGTCCCTCGCGGGAGCTTCGTGAAAAGCTTAAAGACCTTGATTATGAATAAGATGATGACTGACGGGCGATCAGCAAACGTCACGATACACCCGACGACGAGATGATGAATGGTTGATAGCGCGACAGTCGCACCCGGTGCACCGGACGAAAACGGAACTGCCCGCAAAAAAAGGCGGTGGTTGGCCTATATACGGTACTTTTTCATCAGTGCTGGTATACACCTTCGGCATTTGCGCACGACATTTCTGATCGGGCTGCTGTTTTTGCTGATTGCGATTTTCGCGCTGGCCCCGCAGATTTTCATTACCGTTCCTGCCGGTCATGTTGCGGTCATGTGGTATCGGTTCTTTGGCGGGACTGTCGTTGACACAACCTACGGCGAAGGCATTCACATGATCTTCCCGTGGGATGAAATGTATATCTATGACGCGCGTCTGCAAAACCAGGCGCGTGTGTATGACACCATTTCATCAAACGGTCTGTCGATGGAAGTCGATATCGCCGTGCGGTATCGGATCAACCGTGAAGCGGCCGGTATGCTGCACAAGTTGGTCGGCCCCAATTATGCGGAAATCCTTGTATATCCGGAAATCGGCTCGCACGCGCGTGAACTGATTTCGCGCTATACGCCCGAACAGCTTTATACCGAAACCCGAGCTTTCATTCAGGCCGAAATCCTTGAACGTATGGTCAATGAATTGGGATCGTCCCTGGTCAATCAAAGTTTTCAGGGGCGTCTCGTAACGGTTGAAGATGTTTTGATCCGCTCTGTAACCCTGCCGGAACGGGTGGCGGATGCCATTGAACGCAAGGCCGAACAATATCAGGCCATGCTGGAATATGATTTTCGACTGGCGCGCGAAGAAAAGGAAAAGCAGCGCAAAAAGATCGAGGCAGAAGGTATTCGTGAATTCCAGGATATTGTTGCCAAAACGATTACCGAGGAATATCTGCGTCTGCGTGGTATCGAAGCGACCATGACCCTTGCGACATCGAAAAATAGCAAGACGATCATTATCGGTGGCAAGGATGGCCTGCCTGTTATCCTCAATACCGCAGATGCCCCAGCAGGTAGCAGCCCGGATACCAGTTCCGGTGCGGAACTTGTGAACGATACCGCCGAAAGCCTGCCAAATGCGGGGGCGGTTAATGCCCGCGCCCAGGAAGTCGCGCCGCAAAATGCCATTTCGCCCGGAGTGCGTGCGCCGGCCGAACCGGTTGAAAAACGCACAAGAACCGGTGCACAAAATGCCAACGCTATTCCGGTAATGCCGGAAATGAAACCGGCCGCCCCGCCCGCAGACAAGCCAGAGCCTGCCGGAACCGTCGGTAAAACGGCAGAAAATGTTCTAAGATCGATTGCGCCTGTCTTTGATTCGTCTACGACTGCAGGGGGCGGTGCTGTAAAACAAAGTGACATGGAACCGACGGCGACACACGAGCTGGTCGGGCAACCTGAAATTTCAAAAACTGGTAGCAAATAAAGGGTGTTGTTCGTTGCCACTGTTGGTTATTTCAGGTAATCTTGAGGAATAGACTTTGCGTATTGATCATCAACCTACAGGTACAAAATCAAGAGGCGATAATGAGCGAAGCAGAAACCATCGAAGAGACTGAAGAACTGGCCGCCGCGAAAGCGGATGAAATTCGTGCCCAGTCCCGTGACTGCATCCATCGTCATAGCGTTTATGCTGCGGTTGGTGGTCTTGTTCCGATCCCCTTCCTCGAAATGGCGACCAGCAGCACCATCCAGCTTCGGATGCTTGCAAAACTGTGCGACATTTACGGCGTTCCGTTTTCTGAAAACGCGATCAAGAATTCGATTTCAACCCTGGTTGCGACAGTTCTGCCGATGACCGGTGTCGGCTATGCGACAGCGGCAATTGTCCGCAAGGTGCCGGTTGTCGGGACGATCTTTGGCGTTGTGGCAATGCCGACCTTTGCCGGTGCCTGCACCTATGCGCTTGGTCGTGTTTTTGCCTGGCATTTTGCCAAGGGCGGGACGGTTGACAATTTCGACGCCGATGAAATGAAGGGCCGTTTCAAGGACGAGTTCGAAGACGGCAAACGAAAGGCTTCGGAATTCGTCAAAGGCGGCAAAAGCACCGCCAAACCGGCAGCGGGCGAAGCAGCCGCCAAAGCCTGATTGATCATCAAGTTTTTAGATCGTATTTTGAGAATGCCCAAAGCACGCTTTGGGCATTCTTTTTTTGTTTGTTCCAAAAGATGCATCGAAGGTTTAGGCATGTCCGTCAAGCTGCCGATCAAGACCCACCATCTTGTGTTTCAGCGCCCGAAGGGGACGGGAACATTCGCGCCGTCCGATATCTTGCGGGCGACGTTGGCGGTTCTTGATATCGACGGTCTGGACGATGCATCCTGTGGGGAATGGGCAGATACGCAATTGCATCTGGCCGAGATGAAAAGGCTGGCGTCATTCCAACATGCGCGCCGCCGCAAAAGTTTTGTCTGCGGGCGACTTGCCGCCAAGGCGGCCCTGGTGGCCTATTTCCCGGATATTGATCCACAGACACTTGAAATCGGATCGGGTGTTTTTGATCAACCCCTGATCGTTGGCGGTGGAGAATCCTTGCAGGGGATGTCGGTTTCAGTGTCGCATTCCGATAGCTTTGCCGTGGCAGTTGCCTTCCATCGGGCCCATCCATTGGGCATTGATGTCGATCTGCCGACGGTGACGGACGTAGCGGGAATTCTGGATGGTTTCGCACCCCATGTGCAAAAAATGATCCGTATCTGCGATCTTGACGATCATAGTGCAGCCTGTCTGCTTTGGGTCGCGCGCGAAAGTCTGGCCAAGACCCTGACAACCGGCATGATGACGCCGCTTGATCTTTATGTGCCATCGTCGATTGATCGCAACGATACCGGGTTTGAGGTGCGATATGCCAATTTTGGCCAGTATCGTACCGTCATCTGGCCCGGTGAACGCGGGTGGCTTGGTCTGACATTGCCGGATCAAACAGGGTTCGATCCGGCAAGTCTGGCCTGGGGTTCGTTCGTCGCGTTCTAAGTGCTCAATCTGGTCATTTGGTCTTTTCAAGATGCGCGCGAATGCGTTCCGCGACTTCGATCACATCGGGATCGAACATCATCGACCCGTGGGTGCCGTTGACCCATTCAAGGGTCAGATTGTCGCCAGCAACCCTCCGCCAACCGCTATATTGATCGCCTTCGAGACCGGGGGCGGCACGGGTTTCGGTTGTCGGGCGCAACAGCAGGACGTCAATACCGTCAATTTTGGGCGGAACATAATGCACCGCAGCCAGCGCATTGTTCTGAAAAACAGCCAGCAGGCGGCGCATGGTACCACGATCCGCCTCATCGGGCAGAAGATCGCAATTCTTGCCACGTTCGAGCAGCAGGTCAATGCGTTCTTCCGGTGTCAGCGGGCGCAATTCATCAACCGTGACAATCCCGAGTTCGGCAAAGATATCGGCAAGATATTCTGCCTCACCCTTGCGCAGGATGGCGCGCACCGCATCGGGGACGGCGATTGCATCCAGCAGGATGATATTGCGCACATCCATCCCGGCCTGTTGCATGCGAAACGCGGCCTCGAACGCAAGCAACCCGCCGAAGCTCCAGCCGACAACACGGATCGGGCCATCGGGAACCGTTTCCCGGATGGCGGGGATGTAGGCCGCCACCATTTCCTCGACCGTTGGCAGCAAATTCTGGCCTTCTTCAAGGCCCTGCGATTCAATCATATAAAGGGGCTGATCCGGGCCGAATTCGCGGGCCAGGTTTTGATAGCACAGCACATTGCCGCCGACCGGATGGAAACAGACCATCGGCGGTTTGGCCCCCGACGCATTGACGGTAACAATCGGGCTTTTGACATCTTTGGCGTTTTCGAGTTCGGAAATGCGGGCGGCCAGTTTTTCAACAGAGGCACATGTAAACAGATCGCCCAGCGGAATTTTGACATTCGCGACCTTGTTGATTTTTGACAGGAACTGAACGGCAAGAACGCTGTGCCCGCCAAGATCAAAGAAATCGGCAGTCGCATCATCGACGGTGCAGTCAAGGGTTTCGCCCATCAGGCGGGCAACGGTTCGTTCATGCGCGCTGCCAAGCGGTTTGACAGGGGGGCTTGTCGCCTGATCGGTGTTTTCGGGGACGGGAAGCTTCGAAAGATCGATTTTGCCATTCACGGTAAGGGGCAAATCATCAATCATGATCAGGTGACTGGGGACCATATAGTTCGGCAGTGCCTGTTCAAGTGTTGCCCGGCAGGCTGCAATATCGAATTCGGCATGGGCATCGTCATCGGTAACGACATAGGCGACAAGAACAAGATTGCCGTCTTTCTGGCGATCATGGGCAATCACAGCCACGCGGCGAATATGGGGATGGGCAAGCAGGGCATGTTCGACTTCGCCAAGTTCGATCCGGTTGCCGCGCACCTTGATCTGACCGTCTTCCCGGCCAAGGAAAACGATTTCACCATCACTGCGCCGCCGACCCATATCGCCACTGCGATAGAAACGGTTACCGTCGGGGGCGGTAACAAATTTCTGTGCACTCAGGGCCGGATCGTTCAGATAGCCGCGTGCAACACCCGCACCACTAATGCGGATTTCGCCCGGAACGCCATCGGGCAACGGACGGCCCGTATCGTCGCAGATTTCCACATGTACGCCCTGAATGGCCTTGCCAATCGGCGGCGGCAGGATCTGTTTGTGATTGTGTGCGGTCATCACATACTGGGCAGATGAAACGCAACATTCCGTCGGGCCATAGGCATTGACCAGTTTGCGGTCGGTTTGGCCAAGCAGGGCAAAGAAACGTTCAACCAGTCGGGTCGACACCGCCTCGCCCCCCAGAACGACCATCTTTGCCGGGCAGGAAAGGCTGTTTTCTTCCCAGTAATCCAGCAACAGGGAAAACAGGCTTGGCGTCGCATCCAGCTGATCAATGGCGTTGGCAACCATCAGGTTATGCAGTGCTTCGGGGTCGCTGCGTGTGGCCGTTCCGGTGATGTTCAGGCAATAGCCGTTCAGGATGGCGGCAAAAATCTGAACGATGGAGCCGTCAAACCCGAAGGGCGCGACACAGGTCAGGTTAAGCACACGATCCGGGGCATTGGCACCGATCTGTTTTAACTGCGTATCGAGAACCGACTGGGCAAGGTTTACGACCGATCCATGTTCGATCATGACCCCTTTGGGCGCGCCGGTTGTGCCGCTGGTGAACAGGACATAGGCAAGACTGTGCGCGGTGGTGTTCTGTGCGATATGCTTGTCGGGCAGGGCTTTTAACGCGACCTGATCGTGGCGGTGCTTTTGGCGCGGGGCGGGCCGTTTGGCAGGGTCCGATGACAGGACAAAATCGAATGTATAGGGGGCGGGATCGAACCCGTCGGCATTGATTGCGGATCGTTTGGTGACAAAACCACCCTGTTCGCCGGCCCAGTCTTCAAGGAAGCATTGCGGGACAAACAGGTCTTCGAGGAAATCCAGCCGGGTGTTATAGCCTTGGCCGACCGTATTGCGGGCAAACCGGCCCAGATCGGCGAGGTAGGCATCGCGGCGATCTGCATCCCAGACATTGCCAAGATAAATCACTCCGCCCGGTGCCAGCAGGGTTTTGGCCTTTGTCAGGACAGCCCGCAAATAACCGTATCCGGGGAAGTTTTCGATCACGCTGTTCATGATGATCAGATCAAACGAACCCGGTTCGTAAACATCAATATCATGTGCGCTGAGCTGGCGGCCGATGACATGTGTCATGCCAAGATTGATCGCCAGTGCCTCGGTCCGTTCGACGTTGCGGCGCGACAAATCGGTGGCAACATAGGTGCCGACCACCGGGGCGACATGTTCCATGGTGAAACCGGATGCACAGCCGATTTCAAGCACACGCGCATCGCGTGATACCAGTCCGGCAACCTTGTTGCGGGCATTTTCGCCAAAGGCATCCATTGCACTTTGCGCTATCGGTTGCCCGGTAAAGGCGCTTTTCCATCCACCGGCCTGAATATTGTCGGCCTCATCACCCGCCAGATGGTCCCAAAGCTCGACCGACATCAGGGAACCGGGATTTTCGGTCAGGGTATCAATATCGTCGCAATCAAGGCACAAAATGTCGACAACGGATTTGCAGCGCCACTGCAACTGGTGCAGATCGCCGATATGGGCACCTTCGGAAATGATTAGCGGTATCCTTGCATCACGCACCAATGTTGTGCGCCGGATCAATGGCACACTTGGGTCGAGTGGCACAAAGGCAAGGCCAGCCTTCAAAATGCCAAGGGTTGCGGTGATATAATGTTTGTTCCGCCCGGTCATTACCCCGACAAGCGCCCCGTCAGACAGGTTCAAACCGGCAATGAAATGCGCAATACGATTGCTTTGACGATCCAGTTCCCCATAGCTGATTTCGCCAAACTCATCGCGCACGGCGATGCGACCGGGATGAGATGCCGCCATCGTTGCAAACCGGTCAACAATGCTGCCGGTTGTCGCCCGGGTATGGGGATCGGGTCGGGTATCGTCCCCGGACGGCGTATCGAGGGTTTCAAAATCGAAATCGGCGATCTTCATTTTGGGTCCCTTTGGGCATTTTGTGCGGCGGATGCGGCGAACTTGCCAAGGAAGGCCAACCAGCGCTGCATGGTTTCCGCATCGAACAGATCGGTGTCATATTCAAGGGTGAAACGGGCCTGTCCGGCTTCTTCGGTCAGGAACAGGATGATGTCATGTTTGGCCGTGGTATTGTCGATAAAGGCATCCATATTCGCAGGCAGAATGCCTGGGGCATCGGGGGCAAGCAACGGCAACCCGGTCTGCGTCAGTTCGGCCACGGCCTCGAAGCGCTGATATTCAAACACCACATTGACCAATGGCTGTCGGTTGGAATTGCGTTTGGGGGCGACGGCGCGAACCAGTGCATCAAACGGGAAGGCCTGCCGGTCGAGCGCATTGGCAATGTTGGTATGCGTGGCACGGATCAGGTCGCCAAGATTGGTATCATCATCAAGCTGCATGCGGATCGGCAAAACATTGACAAAAAAGCCGATCAATCCTTCGGTTTCGATGCGTTCACGCCCGGCAACCCCCATGCCGATCACCATATCGCGCTGTCGCGTCAGACGATACAGCATGGCCGAAAACAGGGCCAAGCCAACCGACGACAATGTTGTGTCGTGCTGGCGGGCAAGCCTGTGCAGACCGGCCAAAACATCATCAGGCAGCGCAAGATGCGCATGCGCCCCGCGGAAGGACTGTTTTTCCGGCACGGGCCGATCCGTTGGCAGATTGATCTTTTCGGGGGCATTGGCAAGCTGTTGTCGCCAGTAATCGGCGGCATCGGACCAATCCTGGCGGGATTGCCAATGGGCAAAATCCTTATAGGTGATCGGAAGGGGCGGCAGGGGATCTTTGCGGTTATGCAGAACGGCATCGTAATGGGTGCCAAGTTCATTGATCAGGATACGCGACGACCAGCCATCGCCGACGATGTGATGGCTCATCAGGATCATCAGGCTTTCATTATCTGCCACCTTGATGACGCGGGCGCGGATCAGGGGCGGCTGATCAAGGATGATCGGGGTCGCGGCCTCAAGCCGGGTCAGGCGAAGGGCTTCGCGGACCGGGTCATCATGACCGGACAGATCATCGAACGCGACGGTGGGCGGGGTGGTCGCGTGGATTTTCTGGGTGATTGCCCCGTCATGTTCGGCAAAACCTGTGCGCAGAGTTTCATGGCGATCCACAAGTCGGGTCAGGGCGGATTGCAGGATATCGGCCCGTAAATCACCGATGCAGCGGAACACATACAGCATGCCATAGGCACCGCTATTGCCTTCCATCTGCGATAACAGATAAAGCCGTTTCTGCGCGTGGCTGGCCGGGTAATATTCCATTTCCGGTGCGGGCGGGATTTGGCCAGTGCCCGTGACTGTCCTGTCGGTGGGGGCATTGTCGATGTGACGCGCAAGCCCCGCCACCGTCGGATTGGCAAAGAAATCGGCCATGCCGATGCGTATTCCGGTCCGATCCGCAATGCGGTTCACAATCCGGATGGCCATCAGACTGTGACCACCAAGCTGTGCAAAGCTGGCATAGCGGTTCTGGATCGGGGTTGCGAACACCTCGGTAAAGATATCGGCAACCAGTTCCTCGGCTGCGTTGGCCGGTGGGGTATCGGTTCCGTCACCTGTGGCATGGGGCGTGATGCCGGATTGCGTGCGAAGGGTATCAAGCAACGTCTTGCGGTCAACCTTGCCATTGGCGGTGATCGGGATGGTATCGACGATTTGCCACTTTGCCGGGATCATATAGCCGGGCAGGGTGGTGCCAAGCCATGCCATCACGGCCGCGACATCAATATCGCGTGTGGTTCCGTCATCGTTTGAGACAGGCTGAATGCAGCCGATAATCGCCCCGCCGTCTGGGGCTGTGGCATCAAACAGGGCAACCGCATTCCTGATATCGGGGGCGGATTGCAATTGCTGTTCGATTTCATCAAGTTCAATGCGGAAACCACGCAATTTGATCTGATTGTCATGGCGTCCGCCAAATTCGATCCGGCCATCCCGGGTCCAGCGGGCAAGGTCGCCGGTGCGATACAGTCGTTCGCCGGGGTGATCGGGATCGGGGACAAACCGTTCGCGCGTCAGGTCCGGGCGTTTCCAGTATTCGCGCGCCAGCCGCGCCCCGCCAATCATCAATTCGCCCCACACGCCAACCGGCACCCGTTGACCATTGGGATCAAGTATCCGGGTTTTGGTAAAGGCAATCGGTTTGCCAATGATGGTGCTATCGGTGTCGCCCGACAGGTCATCTTCGGTGATCGGGCCGACAACGGCAAAGGTCGTGCTTTCGGTCGGGCCATAGCCGTTGAGAACCTTAACATCCGGGCATGCGGACAGGAAGGTGCGAACATGCTTTTTGCTGATGGCATCGCCACCAACCATCAGGATATCAAGGCATCCAAGCGTGCGGGGATCGTGATCAATCTGGCGGTTGAAGAGCCCTGCGCTCATGAACATCTTGGTAACGCCAGACTGCGACAAGGCCTGGCCGAGTTTCGCCGGATCAAGCAGGTCATCGCGATCAATCACCGCGATTTCCGCCCCGCCCAGCAAGGTGGCCCAGATTTCAAAGGTCGCGGCATCGAACGCCAGGGGACCTGCCTGTGCGACCACATCACCGGCAACAATGTTGGCGTAATCCGCCCCGAAGGCCAGTCGCCGTACCGCACCCTGTTCGATCAGAACCCCCTTGGGCGTCCCGGTCGAGCCGGAGGTATACATCATATAGGCAGGCAAGCCATCCGGGTCGGGAAGGACGGGCAGTGCGAAATCGGCAGGTGCCGGGGCAATCCCGGCAATATTGATCCGCATCGGGGTTGGATCATCGTTTTCGGACAGGGAAGCAAGCGCGTCATATCCCCCGTCATCAACCAGAACCAGTTTTGCCCCGCTGTCGGACAGGATGAATTGATTGCGTGCCGCCGGATAGGCCGGATCAAGCGGAACATATCCGGCACCCACGGCGGTAATCCCCAGAATTGCCGCAATTGCAGGGCGACCGCGTTCGATATGCATCGCCACCAGATCCCCCGGCGCGACCCCGGCTGTTTTAAGGCAATAGGCGATGGAACGTGCCTTGGCCTGCAATTCGGCAAAGGTCCAAGTGCCGCTGGTATCGCGGATGGCGCAGGCATTCGGGGTCAGGGATGCCTGTTGGGCGAATATCGAAAACAGTCCGCCATGTGCGCGGTGATCAAGGTCAATATGCGGTTGGGGGCCCTGTTCCCATATTGCGATGTTCTTGCGATGATCATCGGGAAGAAGGTCAAGATCGAAAACCGGCAGAGTGGTTGCAGTGGTTTGCGTCCCGACCAGATTTTGCAGCGTTGTGGTAAAGACCTGAGCAAGTTCGATCATGCGGGCCCGATCAAACATATCGGCATAATAATCGAACGAGATGGCCATTCTTTCCGGCAGGTCACGGACAAAGATTGCCAGATCATTCTTGCATTGCTGGCGGCCAAGGCCGATGGGGCGCATGCTGTCGGTCTGATCATCGGGTCCGTAATCCCCTTGCGCATAGTTCATGTAGGACAGGGAAACCTCGGACAGCAACGTGCGTTCGGGGGTTGCCGGTGGCGACAGGTCATCAAGCAGCAGATCAAGGAAATAGGCCCGGTGGCGCAGGGCATCAATATGATGGTTTTGTACCTTGTGCAAAAGGGTTGCAAAGGTGTCTTCATCGGCAATCTGCATGCGGAGCGGCAGAAGCGATACCATCATGCCCGGCACATTGCCAAACCCTGTGCCGTCGCGCTGGTTGACCGGGACGCTGATGACCAGATCGTTGGTTTCGGTGATCCTGCCAAGCACAGCAAACCATGTCGCCATCATCAGCGAGAACATGGTCACACGTTGATCAGATGCGAATTTGCGGGCCGATTTCAACAGGGCCGGATCAAGTTCAAAACCGATGATTTCGCCTCTGAAACTGTGAACAGCCGGGCGTCTGCGATCCGATGGCAGATCCAGTTTCGGAAGGGGCCCCTGATAGAGTGATAGCCAGTAATCACGCGCCTTTTCAAGTCGTTTCAGGTTTTCGGGTTGCCGGGTCCAGCAGGCATAATCGCGAAGTTGATAACGCAGCGGTGCCAGCGCCTGTCCGCGATAAAGGGCCAGCAATTCCCCCAACAGCATTTCGATGGTAAAGCCATCGGAAACCGTATGATGGATATCAAAAAACAGTGCCTTTCGGCCATCTGCGGCACATAAAAGACGCCAGCGCGCGGGAATTTCCGTTGCCAGATCGAACGGCGTGACAAGATCGGCACAGGCATCTTCAAGGGATATCGAAGGATCAGGTTCGATCAGCGTCAGATCGGTCAGGGCGTCCAGAAGGGGCAGAATTTTCATGACCCAGTCATCGCCATTGGCAATCAACCGGGTGCGCAGGATTTCATGACGTTGCGTCAGTTGGGCGATGGCATCGCGCAGGCGATCAGGATCAACATTGTCATCGAGCATGAAGGCATGCGGCAGGTTAAAGGCCGTGCCCATATTGCCGCTCTGTTCGGCATGCAGCACGGAAACCTGTTCGGGCGCCAGCGGATAGATTTCCATTTCCGGCGCGCGGCGCGGGTCGATATCCGTTTCGGTTTCAGTGTTTGCGGGCGGTGATGTCGGGAGCTCTGCCGTTATGGCGGGGGGCGGGATGGCTTGCGCTGGTTCGGTCAACGGCGATATCTTCGCGCCAAGCGCTGCGCCCAGTGCGGTGATCGTCGGGGTTTCAAACAGGTCTGCAAGGCTGATGTCGCAGGCAAGATCGGTATTGATCCTGTCAACAATCTGCATACCGGTGATCGAATCCCCGCCAAGGGCAAAGAAATCCTCGTCCGGGTCGATGCTGTGATAGCCAAGGATTTCAGCCCAGATTTTTGCGATTTTGCCGACGGGGTTAAGTGTTTCACCCTGTGTTTCAGGATAATCGGGCGTTTGCGACATTGGCGGTGCGAATTGTGCAGACAACTCAGCCACAGTCGGTGTGGCAAACAGATCCGAAATCGACAGCACCATGTCCAGTTCGGCATTGATCCGGTCAACGATCTGCATGCCGGTAATTGAATCCCCGCCAAGGGCAAAGAAATCATCCTCCGGGGCGATGGCATCATAACCAAGCGTCTCGGCCCAGATTGCCGCGATTTTCTGTACGATATCCATCGCCGGTGCCGTTTGTGGCCCGGTAATTTCGCGGGCGGTCGTCGAAACGGGATGTGTCGGATGGTCGGGTGTTTCCCCGGCAAGGGCCGGGGAAAGCACAACAAGCTGTGGTGCTGTGCTGCGCATGGCATCGCGCCAGAATATCGGGGCTTGTCGCGGGGTGATTGTCGCCCCGTCCTGACGCGGAACATTATGGCGTGCGGCCATGCCCTGTTCGCCAAGGGCGCACCAGTCGATGGTCAGTGCTGGGCGGCCCTGTGATCTGCGGTAACGGGCAAAGCCATCAAGAAAGGCATTGGCGGCACTATAGGCGGCCTGCCCCGGTACACCGGCTATGGCCGTCAGGCTGCCGAACATGACAAAGGCCTTTATCGGGTCATTCAGGGTCAGGGCATCAAGATGACGGGCCCCGTTGATTTTGGCGGCCATGATGCTTTCGAATGCATCCATATCGCGCACCGCCAGGAACCCGCCATCAGCAAGCCCGGCGGCATGGGCGATGGCCGTGATCGGGCCAAGCGTATCGCGGATCGTGGCAAGGGTATCGGAAAGGGCGGCCCTGTCGGCCACGTCACAGGCAAGGATCGAGATATCAATCCCCTTTGCACGCAAGTCGGCAATCCTTGACTGTGCCGTGGCCTCCAGACCATCCTCCCCCCGGCGCGAAAGCAGGGCAAGCTTGAGCTTCCCGCCCGCTGCCATTTCTTCGGCAAGGGCCATGGCAAAGCCGCCGGTACCGCCGGTCACGACACAAACCCCGTGATCGGGCCAGTTGGCGCGTGTCAGGTTCTCGTCCCCTGAAACCGGGTGGAGTTTCCGGTGATACCGGACCTGATTGCGATAAACCGAAACCCGGTCGCGGTCCGGTTCGCATGCCAATTCGATCCCGATATGGGCAATGAAATCATCCGGTGCGATATCGGCAAAGCTGAGCACAAGACGCGGTTCCTCGGCTGCCACCGCGATGGCAACACCGGCCGCCGCACTTTGATCCGGGTCGGGTGAAACACTGTCATGATCGATCTGACAGGCGCCACATCCGGCAACGACAAGCCGCATCCGCCCGCGCATGCTGCGCAGGATATCACGCAGGCATTTTGCGGTTCGAAGCGCCATGTCATCACCTGGCTGCAACGCCAGAATGACGTTTTGCGCCGTTGCCAGCAACGCCTTGCCACCAGAACGGATGACATCGGGATGGACGCACTGGCAGGCAGGCGGGACCGGCCAGAAATCGCCATCGGAAATCATCAGGGTATTTTCAGGAACCGGATGCAGTTCAACGGTGTTTGGCACCCAGTCAATTTTCAACAAGTCCGGCACTGCGGGCAGGTCTTGGCGGCGGTCATCCCGGGAGAAACTAATACCCTTGATGCTCAGAAGCAGCTTTTCGCTGTCTGCGTCAAAGAAGGTGAGGTTGACCTGCCCCGGATCACGCCGTTCGGCACAGACAATCACGTTGCCGGTAAAGGGCGCATGAATTGTTATTGCATCAATGCTGATCGGGACAACGCCCTGATCGTCGGCCGTCAATATCATGCTGCAACCAATATCAACCATCGCCGGATGTATGATCCAGTCATGCAGGTCGGCATGATATTGCGGTTTCAGCTTAAGATGCATGACCGCCATGGTTTCGTCGGCGCTGTAATCCATGGACACCCGGCAATCCCAGCGGTTGCTGATCGTGATCGGGCCGACCTGACGAGCATAAGGCATGACATTGGCCGGAAGGGTGCATTTTCCCCGCGTGTGATCAAGGGAAGGCAAACCATCGCCGTAGTTTCTTGCGGGTCCGTTACGTGACCAGCGTGCCGTGGCAAAGACCGACCATTTCCCGTTTTTCAGACGGCCCCCCAGTTCGGCCAGCCCGTCATTGCCAAGCAACAGCGTTGCCGTACCATCGGGCAGGGCATTGGGCAGCAATGCCCGTTGCCATTTAAGGTCGGAAATTTGTACTGACGGGTCGCCCGTTGCGTTGCGGACCGCCATGGCGATCAGGGCAGGAACGGCCATGCCGACCAGTGTCGGCTGTCCGTTCAGGTAATGCTCGCCCGTCGGCCAGAAGGACGGGGCACTGACCGGAATGGCAAAGCAACGGCCTTTTTCCGTTTCGACCGGGCCAGTCATAATGGCGCTTTCGGGGGGGCGATTGCCGCCAAAGACAGGTTTGCAGATGATTTTTGCAAAGGGCGCATGCGGAAGTGCAACACGCTTTGCCCGAATATCCTGCGGCCAGACCAGATTGGCACCCGCCAGCCATTGGCGGGCATTGGCGGTTGCATCGTCAAGATTGCCAGATGCCGCCGGAACCGACAAGGCATTGGTGGCGGGTTTTGGGGCCGCACAATTTGCCTTGTCACCCGCAATCAATCCGGCAAGGGCATTCAGAAGGCTGTCACGATCCGAAACCGCAACGGCAAAGCGATGCCTTAGCTGATCCCGCCCGGTTGCCAGCGTATGGCAAATGTCGCGGACATCAAGGCCGGGGTTGTTGGCAATATTGCGATGCAGTTTGGCCCCATAGTCGCTTAATGCGGCATCGCTGGCGGCGGAAAGGGCAAGGATAAACACCCCGTTTTGCCTGATAGTATATTGTGTATTTGCCGCATGTTTCGGGGCAGCTTCAAGGATCACATGGGCGTTGATGCCGCTTAGCCCGAATGAACTGACCCCGGCCCGTCGTGGTACGCCACGGTCGGCCAATGGTTCAAGGCGGTTGGTCGGGCGCACCGGCGCACGGGCAAAATCAATCCGGCTGTTGGGGGTTTCAAAGAAGGGTTGCGGCGGGGCCTGATCAAAACGCAGCGCCATGATGGCGCGTGCAAGACCAAGCGCACCAGCCGCACCATCCAGATGGCCGTAATTTCCCTTTCCTGAACCGATCAGGGCAAAACCTGTTTCATCCGTGCTTCCGGCAAAAGCACGGGTCAGGCCATCGATTTCAATCGGATCGCCAAGCGATGTGCCCGTACCATGGGCCTCGATATAGGATATGGAACCCAGTTCGATATCGGCTGCGCGCGCGGCCTCGCGAATGACATCGGCCTGCATGGCCGGGTTGGGCGCAGCCGCCCCGCTTGACGCGCCGTCCTGGTTAACGGCACTGCCACGGATGATGGCATGAACCGGATCACCATCGGCAAGTGCATCGCCGAGCGGTTTTAGGACAAAGACCACGCTGCCTTCGCCCATGCCGGTGCCATCGGCACTATCGTCAAAGGCGCGGGTGCGGGCGGTGGAGGAATCGATGGTAAACCCGCCATCGGCATCGGGCGGGCAGGGGATCAGTTTGGCACCACCGGCAAGGGCGATACTGCACATACCGCTTCGCAGGTTCTGACAGGCCTGATGAACGGCAACCAACGAGGACGAGCAAGCGGTATCGACAATACTGGCCGGGCCGTGCCAATCCTTGAGGAACGACAAGCGTGTTACCATGTTGGATGGCACATTCAGGGCAAAGACCTGTTCTGCCTTGTCACGTGCAACATGTTCCATCGCAATGCGCCATGCCGGGTTTGCCCCGCCACCCGCAAAAATACCAACTTTTTGCCCCCTAAGGGCCTGTCCGCCATAACCGGCATTTTCCATTGCCATCAGGGCGGTTTCGATAAACAGGCGCTGTTCCGGGTCAATCAGGGCGGCGTCGGCCGGTGCCATGCGGAAGCGGCCCGGATCGAAATCAAAGATGCGGTCAAGATAGGCAGCCTGACGGAAATTTTCTGGAACCTGTCGCCCGATGGCGGACATGATTTCGCGGGTTTCCTGATCACGTTTGGTCGGAAGCGGACGCACACGGTCTGTCGCCTGTGCGACATCCGACCAGAATGTGTCGATATCGTCCGCCCCGGCAAGCTGAAGTCCGATGCCGATGATGGCAATCGGATCAGTGGTTGCAAGCTGTGAAGCAGGTGCAGGGGCAAGATCATCTGCCGGAATATCCCGCCCGGCCAGAAGTTCGGCCTGACGTGCGATGGTGGCACTGGCAAAAAGATCGGCAATGCTGACCTTGCCGGGCCAGCGGGCGTTGATCTTTTCATGCAGCCGCAGCAGCAAAAGCGAATTGCCACCGATATCAAAGAAACCGTCATCACGGTTGGCGATGACACCGGGCAAAATTTCCTGCCAAAGCCGTTGCAGGACACGTTCAAGGTTTGCCAGTTCTTGATGATCGGCATCGGGCTGTGTCGCGATGACGGGTTTTGATTTCCCCCCGGCGATTTTGGGCGACCCCGTCATCGGTTTACCCAAAAGGGCTTTGCGATCAACCTTGCCGCTGCTGGTAAGCGGCAAATGATCAAGGGCAAAGAAACGCGCCGGGATCATATATTCAGGCAGTCGAGTGCGGAGATGATCGCGCAGGATGCCAATGCTCAGGGCATCATCGCCCAGCACAAAGGCATGCAATTCATCCAGATCGCCAACGCGCACCGCCTTGACCAGTGCGCGTTCAACCATGGCGTGGCTTTCAATCGCGGTTTCGACTTCGCCGCATTCAATGCGGAAACCGCGAATTTTGACCTGATGATCAATCCGGCCAAGATATTCGACCGACCCGTCCGCAAGCCAGCGGCCAAGATCGCCGGTGCGATAAAGTTTGTGCCCAGGATGGCCGGGATCGTCGGGGAATTTTTCGGCCGTCAGTTCCGGACGGTTGCGATAGCCACGTGCAATCTGCCGGCCGCCAAGCACGATTTCACCAGCGATGCCAATCGGCATGTCGCCCAGTTTGTCGTCAAGGATGCGAATGCTGGTATTGGCAATCGGTTTGCCAATCGGGACAATATCGGGGTTGTCCAGTGGCGAACAGGCATGCCATGTGACATCGACTGTGGCCTCGGTCGGGCCGTAAAGATTATGCAGTTCCGTTCCGAAACGATGAAACAACAGATTGTTGAAACGGTGTACCAGTGCCGGGTCAAGCGCCTCGCCACTGGCGAAAACACGTTTGAGGCTGGCAAGGTTTTCAATATCGACCAGGCCGTGCTCAATCGAAAACAGGAAACTTGCCAGCATCGAGGGCACGAAGTGCATGGTCGTAACACCATGGTCGCGAATGGCCTCGGCCAGTTGTTGCGGATCGCGTTCAACACCCGGATCGGGCAGGACAACGCGCGCGCCGGTCCATGACCACCAGAACAGCTCCCACACTGACACATCGAATGTGATCGGGGTTTTTTGCAAAATGACGTCGTCGGGGCCAATCGGAAAGGCATTCTGCATCCACAGAATACGGTTCAAAACACCGCGATGGGCAATTTCCACGCCCTTTGGCCGCCCGGTTGATCCCGATGTGAACAGCACATAGGCAAGGCTATCGGGTGCGTTGACGGGATCAAAGATATCGGCATCTTCGCTGCCATCAATGATCAGGACTTTATCGGCGTCAAACAGATGTGCCAGATCGGCGGTGGTGATCACACGCGGATAGCCAAGATCATCAAGCATATCCTTGCGGCGCTGTTCGGGGTGATCCGGGTCAAGTGGGCTGTATGCCGCACCCGCCAGAAGGATACCGTGAATGGCCGCCAGCATGTCAATCGACCGTCGCACGGCAACGCCGATCACATCACCGCGTCCGACCGATGACGCGCGCAGTTTTGCCGCAATCCCGGCCGCACGCCGGGCAAATTGCGCGTAGCTTAGCGTTGCCGATGTTCCGATAACTGCCGGTGAGTTTGGTGTGGCGCGAACCTGATCAATAAACGGTTCGGAAATACTGCGTTCAATCGCAAGATCAAGATCGGTGGCATTGAATTGATCAATCTGCGCCTGTTCCGTCGCAGGCAAAATCGGCAGTTTGGCGATTTCGGTTGCCGACCCCGCCGACAGGGCCGCCCTGGCAAGGGTTTCAAGCCGGTTGAAAATCGCCTCAATGGTCGATTTGTCAAACAGGTCGGTATCAAATTCGATCTGGCAAACAACGGTCTCGTTGCGTTTGCTGAAATAGAATGCAAGATCGAATTTCGAAAACGGAAATTCGGATTTCAGAAGCGTGAGTTCCGCATCGCCAAGTTTGCCAAGGTCCGGGATACTGTCCTGCCAGGCCACCAGAACATCAAACAGCGGATTGCGCGCGGGATCGCGCGGTGCATGGACGGCTGCGACCACATCCTCGAACGGGGCGGCCTGATCGGCAAGGGCATCAATGATGGTTTTGCCGGTTTGCGCCAGATGGTCGTCAAACCCGGCATCAGGGTTGACTGCCTGGCGCAGTACGACGGTATTGACGAAGAAACCGACAACGTCATCAAGGGCCGTCTGTTCGCGTCCCGCCACCAGCATGCCAAGTGGAATATCGGTCTGCCCGCACTGCCGATACATCAGGATCTGAACAAGTGCGGTCAGAACGGAAAAGGCGGTTGTGCCGTGCCGGTCTGCCGCATCATTGATCAGGCGGGCCGTGTCGTCGCCAAAGACCGTTTCATAAAAATCACCGGCAAACCGGCGGGCCTTCGGGCGGCGGCGATCTGTCGGCAGGTTCAGCGGTTCGGGCAGCGGGGAAAGCCGGTCTTTCCAGCGACCCAGCAAATCGGTGCCTTCTGTCGAATTCAAATATCCCTGTTGCCAGGTTGCAAAATCTTCGTAATGCCGTTCAAGGATTGGCAAGGATGATGCAAAATGGCCGGTTTGCGAGGCGTAAAGGGCGGCAAGATCGCGCAACAATGTCGGCATCGACCAGCCATCGCAAATCGCATGATGCAGCGAAACCAGCATCCAGTGGCGGTTCGGGCCCAGCGTGATCAGATCGGCGCGCGCCAGTGGTTTGTCTTCAAGGTCGAATGGACGGACGGTTTCGTGTGCGATGAAAAGGTGCGCACGGCCTTCGTCCATTTCATGACGCCCCAAAGACAATGAACCGGCGGGTGCCAGATACTGGCTGACGCCATCGGGGTGATGGGGATCGGATTTGAACCGCAGGCGCAGCGCATGTTGGCGTTCTTCAAGCTGATGCAAAGCCGCCTGTAGGGCATCCGCATCAATCGAGCCATTGATTTCAAACGCGGCCGGGACGGAATAAACCGCCATATCCGGTTGCATGCGTTGCAGGACCCAAAGGCGGGCCTGTCCACTTGAAAGGGCGAATTTCGGGCCGTTTGCCTTCGGGATCAGGAATGGTTGGCCATCCTGTTGATGGTCGGTAAGCAGGGCGGCGATCCTGCCAACCGTGCGGGCAACAAAGATATCCTGAAGTTTCGGGCGAATGCCGGTCGATTTTTCCAGCAATCCGGCAAGACGCATGGCAACAAGACTATGCCCGCCCAGCGCAAAGAAATCCGATGATGCGGTGATGTCCTTTTTACCAAACAGGGTCCTGAAATGTTCGGCAACGATCTGTTCAAGGTCGCTGCTGATGGCGTTGTCGGTCTGTGCGGAAAGCTGTGCTGTGTTTGTCAGTTCAGCAAGAAGCTGCTTGCGATCAACCTTGCCATTGACGTTAATCGGCAAATGATCCAGCACAACAAATCGTTCCGGGATCATATAATCAGGCAACTTGTCGCCAAGCACCTTTATCCAGGCAATGCTGTTATCCTGATCAGACGCGATTGCCGCGCCAAGGAACGCATCCGCACCGCTGCCAACCGCCATTACACAGGCATTGCGGATACCGTCAATCGTGCCAAGCTGCTGTTCAATGGCACCGGTTTCGATCCGATGGCCGCGAATTTTGACCTGTCCGTCACCGCGTCCGCCAAATTCGATGATACCATCTGAGCGCCAACGCGCCCGGTCGCCCGTTTTATAAAGGCGGGTTTCGGGCAGGTGATCAAACGTGACAAATGCCCGTCCGGTGCGTTCCGGCGCACCGGAATATCCCAGTGCCAGCCCGTCGCCCGCGGCATAAAGCTCTCCCCAAACCCCGGTCGGGGCCGGTTGCCCGCGGTCATCAAGAATGTATGTGCGCGTATTGCCAATCGGTTTGCCAATCGGAATGCTTGTGGCGCGGGCATCCTGGGCTGAGATCGGATGGGTGCAGGTAAAGGTCGTATTTTCCGTCGGGCCATAACCATTGATCAGGGTAAGGTCCGGGCAGGCTTGCATGACTTTTTGCAGATGCACCGGGCTCAGCGCTTCGCCGCCGCTTAACAGAGTCTTAAGTGATGCAAAGCAATCCGGGGCATCATCGGCAATGCGGTTAAACAGGCTGGCTGTCAGCCACATGGTGGTGACACCGCCATCTGTTAGAGCCGTGCGCAGGGCCGAAGGATCAAACAGGGTTTCGTTATCAATCAGAACCAGCCTGCCGCCATTCAAAAGCGGAGCCCAGATTTCAAGCGTGGCCGCATCAAAACCAAGTGACGCGGCCTGTGCCATGACAAGGTTGTGATCAAATGCAAGTGACCGGTTGTTGACAACCAGCCTTGCAACTGCCCGGTTCGGGATCAGGACACCTTTGGGTGCCCCGGTCGAGCCGGATGTAAACATGACATAGGCCAGATCATCGCCCGCACGTTTTGCGCATGGCGCGCCTGATGTTGCATTGGTGTAGGGGGCGTCGGGCAGTTGTGCGATGCGAACATGATCGGAAATGCCCGACAGACGTTCAAATTCGCTATTGTCACAAACCAGAATATCGGCACCGCATTCTTTCATCAGTGTGACAACGGCATCGCCTGGCAGCGATTTGTCAATCGGCAGATAGCCCGCACCATGCCACGCAATACCAAGAATATTGATAATCGCATCAAGCGACCGGTCGGCGGCAAGTGCGACAATTGATCCGGCGGTGATGCCAAGTGCATCAAGGCCCGCCGAAATCGCGGCCACCTGTTGCCCAAGCATGCGATAGGTGATTTTCCGGTCGCGATCCTGCAAGGCAATCTTGTCGGCATTGGCCGGGTTTGCAATCTGCCGGGCCAATAGTTCGCCAAGTCCGCAATCGCGCGGGTAATCCGATGCGGTATCATTCAGCCGGGTGGTCAGATGGTTAAGTTCATCTTCGGGCAAAAGATCAACAAGACCCAGCGGCATGTCGGGATTGTCGGCAAGTGCATTGGCAAAGGTCAGGAAACGCTGTGCCAACCGTTCGATCCATGCATCGCTATAGATGTGGCTTTGATACTCGACAGCCAGAAATGTTTTCGGACCGTTTTTCATCATACCGATCATCAGGGGGAATTTACCGGCACCAAAGTCGATATCCTCGATCACAAAGGTATTGTCGCTGATTTCCATCACATTGACGGCATCAAACGGTTGGCCGGTCGGCCCCTGTGCGACTTGCATCAGATCATGCATCAGCCGCGAAAGCGGATAATCCTGCACATCAAGTATTGAAAGAACCTCGTGGGCGACCTGTTTGGTCAAATCCTCAAGGGTTCCGGTCATATCCGGTTTGATCGCAACCGGCAGGACATTCACAAAACATCCCATCGCCTGCATGGTTTCCCTGTCCTTGCGTCCGGCAAAGGGCAGGCCGATCACGGCAGTACCGTTTTCCTTGTGGCGGGCAATGACAGCGATGGTCAGGGCCGTCCACAGGGTGGTCAGGGTGGTTTTGCGGGCATGGCGCGCAAGCGTTGCGAAGGCGTCGGCATTTTTGCCGGTCAATTCGATCAAACGGCGTTTGCCAGTACCATCGGGATCTGCGTCCGGGTCGTCCGGCAGGCCGACGGATAACAGTTTGTCACTGCGTGTTGACCAGAAATGCCGGGCAACTTCGCCACGTTCGCAATCCAGATCGCGATGCGCATTGCGGACAATGTTTTCGATATCCGGGGCATTGCCGGGTCTGTTTCCGGCAAGAACGGCAAGAACCTCTTTTTGCAGCAACATGATCGACTGGCCGTCAAAACACAGATGATCAATTGCCATGGCCAGTTTCGGTGCCGGATTATCGTCGTGTTCGATATAGCCAAACCGGGCCAATGGACCGTTTGCAAGATCAAAAAGCGCAAGACGGATTTCACGGGGGTTGTCGATTTTACGCACATCGACGGGCATAAAGGCATGAACACGCTGTATCAGTTGACCGTCACGTTCGACAAAGGTCGATCTGAGCGCATCGTGACGTTCAACAATCCCTTTGATGGCATTGCGTACGGCATCGAACGACGTCCCGGGCGGAAGGGTAAAGCCGGTAACAATGTGGTAATTGGCGTTTACCGGTTGATCGCAGCGCGCAATCCATTGCCCTTCGATGGCCGGGTGGGCCGGGAAGGATGTGATAACCGGGCCCGCCGAGGAACCATTTACCTGCATATCGGACGGTTCCGCCAGCAAACCGATAATTTCCGCTTTCAGGTCACGTGTGCGCGATTTCAGCGCATCATCAAACGCGCCTGTCGGGGCATCAAAACAAAGATCGCGCCCATTGGCATGCAGGCTTAGCACAATGCCGAGCTGACGCAGATCTTCAAGCAGGTCGCGGGCCGATTGCGTGCGGTGAAACAGTTGATCTGTATTCATTATAGCACTCCCGTTTCGCGTGACGGCCGGGGGACTGTGGCGGGTGCATTTGGTGTGGCTGTCGTAACAGACGGGGCGTTGATGGTCGGCGTGGTTTGGCGATCAAATGACGCAAGCAGATCGACCACGCCCGCAACCGTGCGGCCTTCAAACATCACAGCGGCGGGAATTTCGGCATTCAGAACCTCGGAAAGCCGTGTCGCGATCCGAACCGCAAACAGGGAATCTCCGCCAAGTTCAAAGAAATCATCATCGGGACCAATTGCCGGGTCGCCAAACATATCGCGCCAGACTGCAAGAATGGTGTAGTGCGGCTGCATGTCGCTTGGCGCGTTTTCCACATTCCGAACCGTCGGCAATGTGGCTTGCGCAGGGGCAGAAGGCACGGCGAACGGCGTTGCGCCCGATGCAAAGTCAGATGTTGCGTCAGATGTCGGGATATTGTTCGTTTCGGGCCAGAACCGGCGGCGGTCGAACGCATATGTAGGCAACGGAATGCGGCGTGCCCCCGCGGTCCGGTTGACCCTGTCCCAATCCGGTTTAGTTCCCTTGACCCAAAGTTTGGCAATCGCATCGGCCAATGTGTTTGACCCTTTGGGGGCGCGCGCAGCATTTCGGGTGGTATCTGGGCCGGGGGCCGGTTGCACGGCAATGCTGTTGGCGGTGTGCGTGCCATTGACGATGGCAAGGCGGCTTGCCGTGTTGCCAAAACCGCATTCGACCATGATCATATCGGGCATTTCAGCCAGAAGTCCCTTGATGTTATCGCCAAAGCGTACTGCATTACGCAGATGTTGGACCCAGTAATCGGGATTGCGGGCATCCTCGGCGGCCAGCCAGCCACCCGTCAGGTTGGATCGGATCGGAAGTGTCGGTGCGCTGAGCCTGGTTTTGGCAACGACATCGCGGAATGCATCCAGAACCGGGTCCATCATACGTGAATGGAAGGCATGCGATACGACAAGCCGACGACCGGAATTCCCCTGTGCCGTGATATGTTCTTCAAGCGCATTGATGCATTCTATGCTGCCGGCCACCACACATTGACGGGGTCCGTTAATGGCTGCCATCGACAGATCGGGACCAAAGACCGACAGCAGGTCGCCCACCTCCGCCTCGGTCATCGAAAGGGCAAACATTGCACCTGGCGCAGTCTGGCCCATCAGGCGGCCGCGCATCACCACAAGGCGAAGCGCATCGTCAAATGACATCACCCCGCCAATGCAGGCCGCGACATATTCGCCAATACTGTGACCGACCAGTGCCGCAGGCGACATGCCATTTTCAATCAGCCAGTTTGCCAGTGAAAACTGATAAATGAACAAGGCCGGTTGGGCGATTTCGGTGCGTGCCATGCGGGCGGATGTTTCCGGGCTTTCATTCGGGATGGTCAGCAAATCCAGAAGATCATCCGGTCCGCCGTCTTGTGCGACCTGTCGGCATGCCTGTCGGATGCGGTTTGCCGATGCCGGATCACTGGTATAAAGGTCTGCGGCCATGCCCGGTCGCTGCGACCCCTGGCCGGGGAACAGGAATGTCATGGGTTGGGTATTGCGTTGGACAACACCCTGATGATGGGTGGATAATTTCGGATTGGTCAGGGCGGAAATGGCACTGTCGATATCCGGCGCAACAATCGCGGCCCTGAAACGATGGGCATGGCGCCGCGACAGGCTGTTTGCAACATCGGATATCGCAAGTCTCGACCTGTGCTGGTCCAGCCAGATTGCGGTTGTGTCCATCAGTTTGTGCAAGGCGGCTTCGCTTGCCGCCGAAAACGGCAGGACACGGGGAACATCATCTGGTATCGGGCGGGATGCAGGGTCATCTTCATCGTGCGGTGGCGCTTCTTGGATGATCACATGTGCATTGGTGCCGCCAACCCCAAAGCTGCTGATGCCTGCGCGCAGTGGTTCGCCATCCTCATTTGATAATGGTTGAACAATGTTGTTTACCTGAAATGGCCCGTGCTCCAGACCAAGCTTTGCATTGGGCTGGCTGAAATGACAGGTCGGCGGAAAGGCCCGGTGGCGCAGGGCCAATATGGCCTTGATCAGGCCGGCGACACCGGCGGCACTGTCAAGATGGCCAAGATTACCCTTGACCGACCCAAGCCAGACCGGACGCGATGGCGGCGTGTTGGATTGCGCATAGGTCTTGTTTAGTGCGGCGATTTCTACCGGGTCGCCAAGGGCGGTGGCGGTGCCGTGCCCCTCGACAAAGCGGATGGTGGCCGGATCAATTCTGGCATCCTCAAGGGCCATTTGAATGGCCCCGGCCTGGCCATCGACACTCGGCGCGCTAAAGGCGGCCTTTACCGCGCCGTCATTGTTGGTGCCAATCCCCTTGATTACCGCATGGATGGTGTCCTTGTCGGCAATGGCGTCGCCCAGACGTTTCAAAAGGACAATCGCGGCGCCGCTGCCGCCGACAACGCCATCGGCCTGTGCGTCAAACGGGCGACACACGCCGCTGCGCGATCCCATGCTGCCCTCGGTGAAATAATATCCACCCGCCGGACTGATTCCAAGCGCGGCCCCCCCGGCCAGCGCAACGCGGCATTGCCCGGATCGCAATGCAGAGACGGCTTGGGCAACATTGATCAGCCCGCTTGAGCACGCGCTTGCAGATGCGATGGCAGGCCCGGTCAGGTTCAGTTTGTAGGCAAGCCGTGTGGCGGCAAAATCCTTGTCATTGCCAAGGGAAATGCCATAGCGGATCGCATCGGGGCGAGGGCGCAGGCGATCCCCAAGACCGTCGATCAGATAGGTCGGAAAACCGACCCCGACATAGGCCCCAACCGGGCCATCGCGCGCCGGGTCGCAAGACCCGTCTTCGAGCGCGCCGAGCGCAACTTCAAGCAACAAACGATGTTGCGGATCGGTTTCGATGGTTTCGCCTGCGGTCATGGCAAACGGGGCGGGATCGAACATGTCGATATCGTCAAGAATCCCGTGGCGAGCGACAAAGTCCGCATCCTCAAGCATCGCGGGATCACCACCCAGCGCACGCAGCCGCGAAATATCTATATCCCTTATCTGATCAACACCGTTTTCAAGCAGTGACCAGAATGCCTCGCGGTTATCCGCACCGGGCAGGCGCATGGCCATGCCGATCACCGCGATGTCATTCGCGATGTCATGATTGTCAGACTCATTTCGACGGGGTGGGACCGGACTGGGCTTTGCGGTTTCGGCACCTGTTTGCTCATCGGTACAAAGATACCGGGCAAAGGAATTGATGGTCGGGTGCTGGAATATTTCCACCGATGCAATTTTGCGCCCGGCCAGTTTTGACAGCGCAAATTGTGCACGCGGCACCAGCAGGGAATGGGCACCGGCTTCAAACAGGTTGGTATCAAAATCAATATCGTCCGTTTCGATCAGATCCATCCAGATGCGGGCAATTTGCCCGGCCAGTTGATGCAAACGCATCTGATCGGGTTTGCTGGTGCGGGCGGGTGGTTGCCGGTTTGCGTACGCAACGGGTGGTTTGCCATCGGGCTTTTGCGCCAGATCGACAAGCGCCCTGCGGTCCACCTTGCCTGATGGCAGCAACGGAAGCGTTTCCACCCAATCCAGTCGGCCGGGCAGGGCCGCATCGGACAGATGGCGTGCCAGTTCACGGCGCACAGCGCCAATATCCGGGCGCGTCGCCGCAGGTCCGTCAGGTGAAAGATAACCGATCAGTTCCCCGCCATGATGGCCTTTGACATACAATACCGCGGCCTGCCCGATGCCGGAGATTCGCGAAAGCTGATATTCTATTTCCCCGATTTCAATCCGTTGTCCACGGATCTTGACCTGCTCGTCCGTGCGGCCGTGATAACAAAGCATCCCGTCGTCCGCCCAGGACACCAGATCACCCGTGCGATAAAAGGTATCGGCAGTTTCGCCGGTCGGATCTTTGACAAATTTTTCGGCGGTCACGGCAGGCATATTGATATAGCCGCGATTAAGCCCGATTCCACCGATATACAACTCTCCGGGGACGCCAAGCGGCACCCGTTTTCCGTCGTCATCAAGCACGCGGACAACCGCCCCCTTATCCACCGGGCCGATCGGGATGTTTTTGGTTTGAACATCTTTGGGGATCCGGTACATGGCGATATGGACGGTCGTCTCGGTCGGGCCATAACAGTTCCAGATATCCGCACCGTCCAGAACGTCATAAAGCCGCCGGACAAGGCCGGGCTGCAGGACTTCACCGCCGGCAATCATCCGGCGTAGGCGGAAATCACCATCGACCGGAAGGGCATCGATCACGCTTTCATAAACGGATGGCACCGACATCAGGTGGGTGACCTGGTGCTTGATCACACCGTTCCAGAATTCATGACCGTCACGAAGGATCGCATGCGTCATCAGCCACATGCGATGCCCGCAGGTCAACCCGACACAGAATTGCAGCATCCATGGATCAAATCCCGGTGACGGGAACAGCCCCACTCTTTCCGGGGTGCCGTTTTCAACCGACCCGATGCCGAATTGTTCAATGGCGACATCTATCTTGTCGGCAAGGGATCGATGATGGACCGGCACCGGCTTGGGCTGCCCGGTTGACCCCGACGTATGGAAGACAAAGGCAATATCATCGCCGCAAATCTCGGCGCGGATATTGTCAAGGGCGATGCTGCCATCAATGCCCTGAACGGTATTGATATCGCTTTCCGTGATGGCGGTTTGACCGGCGTCGTGCCATGCCCCGGTGTTATCCGTCAGAACCCGCCGGCATCCAAGATGCCCCGCCATCAACCCATTGCGTGCCACAGGCTGCAACGGATCAAGCTGCACACAGGTCGCCCCGCATTTCAGGATGCCGATCACGGCGGCAATCTGTTGCGCGCCGGGGGAAATATTCATGCCGACAAAATCACCCGGCGCAATCCCGTTCCGTTGCAGGTCATGGGCGACCGCATTGGCCATATTGCCCAGTTTGGCGAAGGTCACTTCCCGGCAATCGTCGGTGATCAGTGCCACGTCATCGGGGCGGGATGCAATCGCCTGATCAATGCGTTCGGGAATAAGGCATTCGGGATGCGGGCGGGCAAAGGCCGGACCGGTTTCAAATGAACGGATGGTGGCAAGCTCATGCGCGGGGGCGGCGGCGATGGCGGCGATATCCTGATCCGGATTGTCCAGCGCGCGCGACAGAAAACACCGGAACCGTTCGGCAATGCGGGTTACGGATTTATGGTCGTGGCAGCCGGTATCATACTGCCAGATGATCTCGGCCTCGTGCCGGTCGGGGGTGATTGCCTGCATCATATAAATCAGACCAAGGTCGCTGACCGGTCCGTTATAGATATTGACCCGGCGTGTGATAAGCCCGCCACTGGCCCCGGCAAAAGATAATGGCTCCGTCCCGTCCAGACTGTTGAAAAATGCCCCGCTGCCCGAAAGGCCCCTGGCCCCCAGCCGGGCGGCCCGCATGCGCGGCGCGCCCAGGCGCATATGACGGACATCGCGGCGTGCCTTGGCAAAAATATCGCGCGCCAGATCGGAAAACCGCAGCGTTTGATCCAGATCGGCATCAAACGGCACGATATAGGAAAAGGCACCGGGCATATTGCGCTCCGCCCGGCCCATCCGGTTGAGTAGCGGCAAGGTAATATTCGGGTGTCTGGTATGGGTCACCTGGCCCAGCAGGATGAAATAAACCGCCATGACAATTGCCGTCGGCGACGTGCCACAGGCCTTGGCGGTTTGGGACAGTCTGGCCATCTCCGCATCATCAAGTGTTTGTTCAAGTCGTGCCTGAACCAGCTTGCCTGTCGGTTTCTCCTGTGAAAACCGGGTGATTTCCCGATCCTCTTTCAGGCGGTCCTGCCAATAGGCAAGGTCACGCGCAATTGCCGCTGTTTCGGGGTAGTGCGCATCGGCATTGATAAAATCGCTATATGACCGGAACATTGTTTCGGGCACAGGGGTATCGCTTTTAAGCGCGCGATAGATTTCCGCTGTGCGCTCGGCCATCAAGTGTCCGGCATATCCGTCACAGACCAGATGATGATACACCCGAACCCACCAGAGACGCCCCGTACCAAGTTGCAGCAGGCGGTGGCGGCAATGATAGCCGTTTTCCGGATCAAGCGGCCGACGGCGGATCTCCTCGACCTCGTGTGTTGCGACCTGCACAGGATCGTCGCAAAAACTTAAATCAATGACGCTGAAATCGGTTTCGCGGCAGGCATCAGTAAAGCTCTGGAACGGCTGGCCGCCGCAGGAGCCGAACCGCAGCCGAAGGGCATCATTTTCCTGATCGGTTCGGACAATCGCCTGATGCAGGGCAGAAACATCAAGATCGCCCTCAAACCGGATGACGCTGCAAATATTGTAATTTGCACAATCATCACCCGTTGCCCAGTCAAGCCATATGCTCGACTGCGGCATCGTAAGCGGTTCTTCTCCCTGCCGTTCTGTCCCCGGCGCAAACGTGCTTGCTTGTTTATGCAACGTCTGACCTTTCAAACGTTGTTATCGCCATCTTGTGACACGGCCCATGTTCCCGTTTCTAGGGTTATGGACACAGGCGCATCGCAGTAGGCTTTTCCCCAGACATATCTGGTTGAATATGCCGAGGATCACCTTCGCTTTGCAAGTGGCTGTTGTGAAAAATCGATGTTAAATAAGTGAAAATTCAGCCAAAGGTTGGTGCGGACGCAATCCGCAAATGCCTACCCCCTGACCGGGATGGCACGATCCCTGCGATAGCGCTGCCAAACGTATAGTATGGCCGGGCCCGTAATTCCGCATGGCCGGGCGGGAAAAAAATCACGACCCGGATCACCATATCGGCAAATTTCCCGCCAGGATGGATCAACCGGACCAATCCGGACGAAAACCGGTGAAGGTTATATGCGCGATTCGCGAAATGGGGTCCGCCACAGAGACATGCCTCCCGTGCCGTTGGTACCAGAATACCGATTTTTGTTTTGCGGAAATGGCGAAAGAATAACAAGTGATCAAATGGGCGGTGCTCTTGATCTCACGGTTGAAATGAAGCCGGGGATCTAAATTTTCTTGACAGCGTCGATCATGGCTTTCTTATACGCAATTCCCGTCGACATTTCCTATTCCGTAAACTTGTGGGAACTCTTCAAAACTTCTCCCCTGTAAGACTCTTTAGTCGTTTGGTTATTAAGAAATATCATTGATTTTATTGCATTATTTTCTGCCTCAAAATCTGTTTCACTTAGTGAGTGGGAGTTCGATTCTCCCCGGGGGCACCATCACTTTTCCCAAAAGATAGAATGACAAAAATTGCGAGCTTGGTGAGACAGGCTGATCGCCTGCATGTTTTGCCGGAGCGATAACCGATCATGTAAGGTGTTCGATTGATCGGTTGCCGCTCAAATTTCTTTTAATGATCGCCGTTTTGAGCCATTTTTTGTTGGCATTATAATTGCTGCTCCCTGAGTCCTTATCAACTTAGGGAGGAAAAAATGCAAAAAGCAAAAATGCTTGTCTCTGCATCCATGATGCTTGGTCTTATCGGCGCAATAGGTTCCGCTTCGGCCGATGACCGGTTTACATCACCGTTTGGACCTGATGATCAAATCGGGGCAGCGAACTATCTGACTTCGGAAGTAACACTTGCAGCCAGTAAGCTGATTTCCGAAGGCAAGGTCTATTCACTGGGGATGGAAATTTCACGTGATACGCCGGCCTTTGCACCACGTGGTGTCGCTGTGACGGTTTTCTCGCCTGGACAAAGCGGTAACAAAACAATCGGCAGCAATGCAGGAACCTATAACGATGACATGTTCACCGGCTGGCTCGGTGTCGGGACACAGATTGATGGTCTGGGCCATCTGGGTGATCATCATACCTATTATAACAATAACCACGCCGAAGACATGGTCGCAGCCACCGGCCTGACCAAGCTGGGCATCGAACATGTGCCGCCAATGGCAACACGTGGTGTCTTGCTCGACGTTGCTGCGATCAAGGGGACTGATCGTCTTGAAGGTGGCTATGTCATCACCCTTGAGGACATCTTGGCGGCCCAAAAAGCTGCGGGTACCGAAATTCGCAAGGGAGATGTGGCTCTGATCCATACTGGATGGCTCGACCTGGTTGGTAAAGACAATGAGCTTTATGGAACGACCGAACCGGGCCTTGGTCTGGAAGCAGCAGAATGGTTGGCAAATCAGGGTGTTGTGGCCGTTGGTGCCGATACATGGGGGCTTGAAGCTGTTCCCCATGAAGATCCGAGTGCTTTCTTCCCGGTCCATGTGAAGCTTCTGGCAGAAAACGGTGTCTATATTCTTGAAAATATCGTCACACGGGACCTGGCCGCAGACCGGGCGCACGAGTTCCTGTTTGTTCTCGGGCAGGCAAAGCTTAAGGGCGCTGTACAGATGATCATCAACCCGGTTGCCATTCGCTAAGCCGGTCTGATCATCTTGATAACTTTAGAACCGGCGGCCAAGCGACCAAACAGGCCGCCGGTTCTTGTGCCACGATACAAACCGAAGTTTGCAAACGGGCAAATCAATAAACGCTCCGATAAATCGCCTCGATCTCCTTGGCGGTCATGTCGCGCGGATTGCTGTCGATCAGGCGATGGATCTTGGTAAAGACTTCCTCGGCCATTTCCGGCAGGGACTCTTCGGTGACGCCAAGATCGCGCAGGCGGATTTCAAGACCGCTGGCCGGGACCATTTCCTCGATCCGTTTGACGAACGCCTCGGCGGCGGCGTCTTCGCTGCCGAAATCGATCCCTTCGATCAGGCACGGGGCGAGTTCAGCATACAGCTTTTTCGCGGCTGGCAGGTTAAAGCGGATGACTTGTGCCATGACCAGCGCATTGGCATGACCATGCGGTATGTGGAAACGCGCGCCCAGCGGATAGGCCAATCCATGAATGGCGGCAACCGATGCATTGGCAAAGGCCATCCCGGCAATCAGCGATCCCTGCAACATGGCAGAGCGTGCTTCCTTGTCGCCCGGATTCTCAATCACCTTCATCAGGTTCTTGCCAAGCAGCGAAAGGGCGGTGACCGCCATGCCATCGGCAATCGGGTTTTTGCGTGTGCGGCTGGTATAGCCTTCGATCGCATGGACCATGGCATCAAGGCCCGTGGCTGCTGTGACCTTTTGCGGCAGGCCATAGGTCAGTTCCGCATCAAGAAGGGCGATATCGGGCATCAGTTGCGGGGTGTAGACAACCTGTTTGAGGTGGTCGTTATCGGTAATCACCGACACCCATGTAACTTCTGATCCGGTCCCGGCGGTGGTCGGGATCTGGATCAACGGCAGGCGATCACCGGTTGCCTTGTCTACCCCATAGATCTCTTCTATGGTCTGATCGCTGTTGGCAAGCAATGCAACCAGCTTGGCACTATCAAGCGAGCTGCCGCCGCCAAGGCCGATTACGCCATCCGCCTTCCAGTCACGTGCACCGGCAATGGCGGCTTCGACGATTTTCTGGGGCGGGTCCGCTTCAACGTCAGAAAATACCTGAACCGCGATACCGGCGGCCTCAAGTGCATCTTGCGCCGTTTGCGCAAAGCCCAGTTTGACGATGCCCGGATCGCAGACAATGGTGACACGGCTGGCGCCGAGTTCCGTCATCAGGCTGCCGGTCTTTGCAATGCCACCGGCTTCGCAGACGATGCGCGGCACGCTTCGGAACATGAAACTCATGATGTGTCTCCTTATCCGGGATCAGTTGGCATTCCCGGCAAGACCGCCGAGGCACATATATTTAATCTCGACAAAATCATCGACGCCGTATTTTGACCCTTCGCGGCCGATGCCGGATTCCTTGACCCCGCCAAACGGGGCTGATTCGGTCGAAATTATGCCTTCGTTGATGCCAACGATGCCGTATTCAAGCGCCTCGCCAACCCGCCAGATGCGGCCGATATCACGGGCATAGAAATAGGCCGCCAGACCAAATGGCGTGTCATTGGCCATGCGAATGGCGTCTTCTTCGCTACTGAATTTGAACAGCGGCGCAACCGGACCAAAGATTTCCTCGGAGAAAATCCGCATATCCGACGTCACCCCGGTCAGGATGGTCGGGGTGTAGAAGTTGCTGTCTGCCTTGACGCGATCACCGCCCAGAACGGCTTTTGCACCACGGGAAACGGCGTCTTCGACAAGTGCCTCGACTTTTTCAATTGCCTTGGCATTGATCAGCGGCCCTTGGGTAACACCTTCTTCGGTCCCGTGGCCAACGCGCAGTTTGCCAACGGCCTCGGCCAGTTTGGCGGCAAAGGCGTCATAGACACCTTCCTGAACCAGAATGCGGTTGGCACAGACGCAGGTCTGACCGGCATTGCGGTATTTCGAGGCAATCGCGCCTGCAACGGCCGCATCCAGATCGGCATCGTCAAAGACAATAAACGGTGCATTGCCGCCAAGCTCCAGGCTGACTTTTTTGACGGTATCAGAACACTGACGCATCAAAAGTTTGCCGACCTGTGTGGAGCCGGTGAAGGACAACTTGCGCACGATCGGGTTGGCAGTCAGTTCACCACCGATTTCCGCCCCGTGTGATGCCGTGACGATATTGATTACGCCATCGGGGAACCCGGCACGTTTGGCCAATTCGACCAGTGCAAGCGCGGTAAGTGGCGTATCTTCCGCCGGTTTGATGACGACAGTGCAACCCGCGGCAAGGGCCGGGGCACATTTGCGCGTGATCATTGCCATCGGGAAGTTCCACGGCGTGATCGCGGCAACAACACCAATCGGCTGTTTGACGGTGATGATGCGTTTGTCCGCCCCATGCGACGGGATGACATCGCCATAAATGCGTTTGCCCTCTTCGGCAAACCATTCAAGGAAGGACGCGCCATAGGCCACTTCGCCGGATGCCTCGGCCAGGGGTTTGCCCTGTTCGCGGGTCATCAGCAATGCAAGGTCGGCCTGTGCCGCCATGCAGAGGTCAAACCATTTGCGCAACACATTTGCACGTTCCTTGGCGGTTTTGGCCCGCCAAGTTGGAAGGGCGGCATCGGCGGCATCGATCGCACGATTGGTTTCGGCCGCGCCCATATCGGGCACATCGGCAAGATGTTGGCCGGTGGCCGGGTCAACAACCGCAAAGGTCTTGCCGCTGTCGGATGCAACCCATTTGCCGTCGATATACCCCTGGGTTTGCCAAAGGCCAGTATCATTTAGCTGGATGGTCATGGTGGCTATTCCTTTTCGTTACAGCACGGCGGCATAGATCGCGCGGGCGGCGTCGAACGTCATTTCACGCGGATTGTTGATCAAAAGGCGTTCCACCTTCATCGCATCGGTCGCCAGCATGTCCAGATCGCTTTCCGCCACGCCGACTTCGCGCAAGGTGCGGCTGAACGGCATGCGTTCGACCATGTCGGTCATGAAAGCAATGAAGCGATCACAGGCAGCATCATCATTTGCGAACTTTTCATCCGGCAGAATGGCGCGGGCGAGTTCGGCATATTGCGATACGGCCGCATCCCGGTTGAATTTCAAAACCTCGATCAGGACCAGCGCATTACTGTGTCCATGCGGGACATGGAAATGCCCGCCGAGAGGATAGGCAAGGGCATGAACCGCTGCGACCGGGGCATTGGCAAAGGCCATTCCGGCCAGCATGGACCCCTGAAGCATGGCTTCACGGGCTTCGCGTGACGGGGTGGCAGAAACCGCATCATCGATATGGGCGGTCATCAGCTGCATCGCGCGGATGGCAAGTCCGTCCGACAGGGCATTTTTCTTGTGCTTGGTGGTGTAGGCCTCGATGGCGTGCACCATGGCATCAATGCCGGTCATGCCCGTGATCGGGGCCGGAAGACCCATGGTCAGTTTGGCATCAAGCAGTGCGACATCGGGATAAAGCAGGCTGGATACCACGCCCTTTTTCTCGTGCGTCGGTGTGGTGACGATCGAAATCGGGGTGACTTCCGAACCGGTACCCGCCGTGGTCGGCACCTGAATAAGCGGCAGGCGCGGGCCGGTTGCCAGACCGATGCCATAGATCCCGTCAAGTTTCTGATCCTTGCCACACAGAAGGGCGACCAGTTTTGCGGTATCAAGCGATGAACCGCCGCCAAGGCCGATGACGATATCGGCCTTGAAGTCACGGGCGCCTTTGACCGCGGCAAGAATGCTTTCCTCGGGCGGGTCTGCCTGAACATCGGTCCAAAGCAGGGTTTCAATCCCGGCTTCCTTAAGTGCCGCATAAGGGGCGTCGATCAGGCCAACCTTCTGCAAGCCCGGATCGGACAGAAGAACGGCGCGTTTCGCGCCGAACTCCTTGCACAGGGTGCCGAGTTGCAAGGCACCGTCGAACTCGCAGATGACGCGAGGGGTGGTTTCAAACACAAAGTCTGACATGGGGACCTCGTCTTTTGACATGTCTGTTGTTGGGGCTGTCGTCGGGATCAGGCGGTTTCCAGTTCCGCCTTGGAAACGGTGCCACGTTCGATGCGATAACTGCCCGCCACCAGATCGGCGGAGTGGCTGTCATCAGATTCAGAGATCAGAACGCACAGCCCGCTGCTGCCAAGATCGGAAATGACTTCCGACAGTCGGCGTGACAGGACCGGTGCGACCCCTTCGAACGGTTCATCGAGCAACAAAAGATTGCGACCGGGCATCAATGCACGCCCGAGCGAGACCAGTTTCTGCTGACCGCCGGAAAGCTGCAGCGCACGGCGATCCCGGAACTGGGCGATTTCCGGCAGCAGGTCATAGACCCATTTCAACCGTTCCGCGGCGTCCGCAATACCGTTGGTCCAGGCCGGAAGAAGAATGTTTTCCTCGACCGTCAGGGACGGGATCAGACGGCGATCTTCGGGCATATAGCTGATGCCGGCTTTGGCACGGGCAAAGTCAGCCATCTTGCGCAGGTCCTGCCCATCAAAGGTGATGGTGCCCTGATCTGCGTCCAGAAGGCCCATGATTGCACGCATCAGCGTGGTCTTGCCCGCCCCGTTATGGCCGATCAGGCCAAACATCTTGCCGGACGGCACCGAAAGCGAGACATCGCGCAGGATCGGAATATTACCGATCGATACATCGAGATTACTGATTTCCAGGGTCATGATGCGCCATTCCCTTGTTTGGTTGTGGGACGATGGCCGGTCACAAGATCGCGGACCTGCTGATCGGCGAGAACAGCCGCAGGTTCGCCATCAGCAATGATTTCGCCGCTATAGAATGCCAGAACGCGCGAGACATAGCGTTCGACGACATCCATGTCATGTTCGACAAACAGCACCGTCACGCCATGCTGACGCACGGCATTCATGACCGTATCCATCAGGTCGGTTTTTTCATCCACGCTGACGCCACTGGTCGGTTCATCAAGCAGCAGCATCTGAGGATTGCCGATCAACGCCATGGCGATATCAACCAGTTTACGCGCACCCTGCGGAACGGCGGTTACCAGTGAATCGCGATAGTTTTCGACACCGAATTCCTTAAGGATTTCCTCAGCTCTGGCGATGCGGGCATCGCTGCGAAGGGGGCTTAGGAAACTCGGACGGGCGCTTTCGGCCGCAGCCAGCGCGACAATCAGGTTGTCGAGCACGGTCATTTCCGGGAACAGCTGCGCAACCTGGAAGGAACGCGCCATGCCGGCCCTCGTGATCGCGCGCGGGGAATGGCCCATGATAGACTTGCCGTTAAACAGGATCTCGCCGCGCGTCGGCTTGAGATAGCCCGTCACCATGTTGATGAAGGTCGTTTTGCCAGCCCCGTTGGAGCCGATCACACCAACGACTTCACCCTTGTTGATCTGAACGTTCAAATCCTTTGCGGCGATGACCGCGCCGAATTCCTTGTTCAGCGAACGTGTTTCAAGAATGCAGGTCATGCCCGTTCTCCTGTTTTTTTACGGCTGACCAGGCTCCACAGCCCTTTGGGCAGGAAGATAATGACCGCAAGCAGCGTGAAACCGAGGATCATCTGCCAGGTATGGGGAACGAATTCGATGGCGTAGGTCCGCACGAACGAGAACACGATGGCCGCAATAAACGGAGCTGCCACGTGGCCCAAACCACCCAAAAGCGCGATGAAGACAAATTCGCCCGACGTGGTCCAATAGGCCATCTCCGGATCAACGTGACCGGTGGCCAGCGCCGTCAAACCGCCGCCAAGGGCCGATACCGCCGCCGCAGCAACATAGTTGCCATAAAGCAACCAGCGCGGTGACAGACCAAGATATTCAACACGGACTTCATTTTCGCGAACAGCCTCGCAAATGACGCCAATGCCTGCCTTGGTGTAACGATGGATCAGAACAGCAACGATCAGACCAGAGACCACAGTCATGGTAAAGACGGTGTGCTGGCTGCCAGCGCCTGCTTCGGGGGCCCAGCCAAACAGGGTCCAGTCATGAACGTTAAAGCCGTCCGTGCTGCCCAGTTCCTGACTTTTGACAAGGATGCCAAACAGGATCATCGAAAACGCCAGCGACAGCATGGCAAAGAAGATTTCGCGATAGCGCGTCAGCAACAGACCCAACAGCATGGCAACAACGATTGCGACAAACATGCCAAGTGACAGGGCAGCAATCGCATCATGAATGCCAAAGAACTGGCCACCCATGCCAACGGTGTAACCACCGATGCAATAGAACAGGCCCTGACCAAAGGATACGAGGCCGGAACGCATCTGCATGACGACGCCCTGGACGACAAGTGCCTTGGCCAGTGCGATGGTCAAAAGGAAGATCAGCCAACCCGGCGAAACGAAGCCGAACAGAACGCAGGCAAGCGCGATCAGTCCGAGCGAGATTTCAGTTTTATCAAGGCGCATGTCAGATTTTCCTCGCCAAAGTACGGCCAAACAGGCCTTCGGGACGGAACGCCAGAACCAGTGACATCACGCCATAAATGACGAACAGTTCGAATTCAGGGGCATAGTGAACGGCGGCTGCACGGCTTAGGCCGACCAAAAGGGCACCAACAGCGGCCCCCCCGATGCTGCCAAGGCCACCGATAACCACCACGGCAAAGGCCAGAACGATCACTTCGATGCCGATCCCCGGCACTACTGAGATCGCAGGCGCAGTCAGCGCACCGGCAAGTGCGCCCAGTGTGGTGCCCAGAACGAAGGTGATGGTGAACATCAGTTTCACGTTCACGCCCATGGCAACCGCGATTTCGCGGTCATGGATCACTGCACGCAGGACCTTGCCCTGGTTGGTGCGTTCAAGCCACGCCCACAGGCCAAGCCCAAGCAATGCGGAAACCCCGACCAGGGCGACGTCGTAATTGGAAACCTTAAGCAAGCCGAGCGATGTTCGCCCAAGCTCGGAATAAGGCTGATAGGCGAAATACGGGCTGACACCCCAGACGATTTTCATACCGTCTTCAAGGATCAGAAGAAGGGCATAGGTAATGATCACCATCAGGATTTCGTCGCGGCCATACATGAGGCGCAGCAATCCGCGTTCGACGATCACACCGACAATCAGACCGGCAACCAGCGCGGCACCAACCAGCAATAAATAGCTGACCCATGCCGGGCCCATGCCGTTGTTGAAATACCAGCCAACCAGTGACGCTGCCGAATAGGCGCCGATGGCATAAAAGCTGCCATGCGCCATGTTCAGGATGCGCATCACCCCGTAAATCACGGTCAGGCCGGCAGCCACAAGAAACAGCCACGATGCATAGATCGAGCCATCAATCAGGACGGCAAGAAGACTTGTCATCACAAATATCCAGTGTGCAGGGAAAGGGGCGGACATCCCAAGGGAGACGGGATGTCCGCAGGATCAGGAAGCTCTGTGAAACAGAGCGGTCAACTTAGTTACACTTAGCGCCCGGGAAGCCGTCTGCGATCCAGTCCGCAGCAGCAACACCTTCCGGGGGTGTTACGCATTCGCCATCAAACGAAACAGCGTTCTTGATCGAGGCAACGCCATTTTCATAGTGGTATTCACCATAGGTGATACCCTGCATGGCCTGATGACCATTGCCGCGTGCCATTTCAACCGTGCCCGAAACCGACTCAAAGGTTGCACCCTTCATCGCAGCAGCAAGTTGCTCTGCCGACGGGATTTCCTTATCGGCGACACCGGCATTCTCGGCGGCATATTTCAGACCAAGGATCGCCTGGGCCATCTTGGTTGCCGGATAGACCGGCTCAAGGTCATAGGCGTTTTGATAGACACCCTCAAACCAGGTGTTCAGTTCGTTGTCCGGAGCAAACTGGCCAAACGGGCCACGTGCACCGATGATCATGCCGTTCGGGGCTTGATCCTTGTAAGTGGCAAAGGATGCTTCGCCGCAGGTCAGAAGGCCGGTGGCGTCTTCAAGCAGACCACGGGCATTTGCCTGCAGAACCAGGGCTTCCATGTCACCGCCCCAGAAGGAGCTGTGAACGATTTCCGGGCGTTTCACGGACAGGGCAGAGATTTCAGCACCGTACTGGCCCTGATAGATTTTCGGGAACTGTTCTTCGACAACTTCTGCCTCAGGGAGGAGTGCCGATGCAGCGGCGGTGAAGTCAGCCCAGCTGTCCTGACCCCAGGAATAGTTCTGCTGAATGCCGGCAAGACGTGTAACGTCCGGGCGGGTTGCCGCAAGGTAACGAACAGCACCGATGTTATCGACAGATGCGTCAAGACCGGTACGGAACATGTATTGCGCGTCCGGGTTATCCGCAAACAGGCGGGGAGTACCGCAATCATATGCGATGGTGAAGGTTTTCAGTTCTTCGGCAACCGGCGCAATTGCCAGGCAGTCGCCCGAAGAAACATAGCCAATGACAGCATCGACTTTCTGACGCTGAACAAGGTTGCGGTATTCTTCAACCTGCTTGGTTGCACCACCGGCTTCGTCGATGATCACAGCTTCGATTTCAGCACCATTGATGCCGATCTTGTCGTATGGTGCGGGCAGGTTGCCCTTGTTCAGTTCTTCAACAAGAACCTTGGCGGCATTTGCCGACGGAACGCCGAACGGACCAGCTGCCGGACCGGACAGGAAGGTCACGATCCCGACGCGGAATTTGCCGTTCTCAGCGGCCGATGCAGAACCGGCTGTGCCAGCTGCAAGGGCAAGCGCTGCGACGCCCGATACAAGGTATTTGCTGAATTTTGATTTATTGTTCTTCACTATTTCCTCCCTTGGGAAAGGTCATGGAGTTGGCGGTGGAACTGCCTCCGACCCGCCGGCCACGGCATCGCGGCGACGTTTGACCATCTCTTTTGATGGTTTGAGGTCTTCGGCATCGTAGATCGCCCAGTTCCCTACCATCAGTTTCGATGGCGGAAAGTCTTCGTTGTGGACGACCGTGCCCACGGCTTGCGCCTGGACAATCTGGTGAGTTTCGGGATCGATATAGGATGCAAATCCCGGCGGATCTTCGGGCAGGGCCAGTTGCAATCCCTCAAGTGCGGTGATGAGCGCGCGGTCATCGTCAACGCCGCCAGCCTTTTCAATGGCGCGTGCAATGGCGATGATCCCGGTATAGGCGCCTTCGGCCGCATAGGTCGGATAACGCCCGGTCATGTCGTGAAACTGTTTGACGAACCGCTTGTTACGTCCGGTGTCGGGCCAGTTATTGTGATGGCGTGCCGACAGGATCAAACCCGGATAGGGCTGATCGCCAAGGGCCATCATCACATCGTAATTTGCACCGGTATCGAAATTGGCCAGACGGGTGGTTTCAAAGAAACGGGTTGATGCCGCCTGTTTGATAAAGGCGATGAAATCCCCGCCCCAAAGGGCGGTTACGACCACGTCGGCCTTCGCCGATTGCAGGGCGTTGATATAGATCGAATAATCCGGCTCATAAAGCTTCGGCCACAGATCGCCGACGGTCTCATATTCGACACCCAGTTCATCAAGGGCGAGTTGCAGGTCCGTCCAGGAAACATGGCCGTAATCATAATCCGGTCCGACAAAGGCAAGGCGTTTCCAGCCGGTTTCCTTTTGCAGATCGCGTAAATAGCGCGCACCGGCGGCCATCGACGTCCAGCTGTCATTGGTGACGCGGAAGTAATAATCGTGACCGGCCTCGATGCTGAGCCGCGATGACGCATGATCGGTACCGACCATGATGATCTTTTCGTTCTTGGCGAGATCGCTCACGGCGTGGGCCACACCTGATGACACGATGCCGCAGAAGAACTTGGCATTGTCATTGGTGATGAAATCCTGTGCCAGCCGGACCGCATAGGATGCCTTTGATCGCGGGTCATCGGCGATGACGCGCAGATTGGGCACATCCAGGCCGGATTTTGCTTCGGCTTCGAGGTCCTGAAGGGCGATCTTGATGCCGGAAATACTGTCGCGGCCATAGGTGGCCGACCGTCCGGTCATCGGGTACAAACAGCCGATGACAGCATCTGCGTTCTGTGCAGATGCGCCCAGCTCAAAACGTTCTGCCTTTGCGGTATTGGCCGCAAACAGTGCGAACGTGGCTACAATAATGGTGATGCACCCGGAAACCGGGTGTTTGAGCATCTCCATGACTTTCCTCCCTGCGAATGGTTGTTCCATCCGCGTTTGTACCTTTGTCTCGCTATTCCGCAAAGGCTGTGCCAGTTGCGAAATTTCGGCGCAAAGTCAGGAAAGCCGCGCGATTGACTGTTTTGGGCCAAAATCATGGAACGGTCTTGAGCGCGAATTTGAGCGTTAGGCGCTCAAACAGCAAAACACCCTTGAGCGGAAACCGCTCAAGGGTGCATCGGAAATGCTTCGGGTTGGGGATAAGTTATTGCAGGCCCAGCCTTTGTAGTCGGCGTTTCAGGGCATGACGTGAAATACCAAGTATTTCTGCCGCACGGCCTTTGTGACCGTCGGCCTGATCAAGCGCGTCTTGCACCAGATGACGCTCGGTGTTGTCCATGCGGTCCTGCAATTGCGCATTACCATCCGAAACTCCGCCATGCAGATCATCCGGGTTATCATCCGTGACGTGGAATTCAGCCGGCAGCAAGTCCGGCGAAATCTGTTTGGACGGATAAAGAATGGTCAGACGCTCAATCAGGTTTTTAAGTTCGCGCACATTGCCGCGCCAGCGATGGTGGCGCAGCAGATTAAGGGTTGCATCGTCAAAATGGATCGGATGGCATCCTTCGGCCTTGGCCTGATGATCGGCGAAATGGTCGACCAGTTTGATAATGTCCTCGCCGCGGTGGCGCAGGGCGGGGATATCAATGGTGATGACGTTCAGGCGGTAAAACAGGTCTTCACGGAAATTGCCCAGACGGACTTCCTCGGCAAGATCACGGTTGGTCGCGGCAATCACGCGGACATCGGCCGATGCGGAATGTTCGCTCCCGACCGGGCGATAGTCGCCGTTTTCAAGGAAGTGCAAGAACTTCGCCTGCAGCGCCAGCGGCAATTCGCCGATTTCATCCAGAAACAGACTGCCACTATCGGCAAGACGGACAAGGCCGGTGCGTTTCTGATGCGCACCGGTGTAGGAGCCCTTTTCGGCGCCAAACAGTTCGCTTTCAATCAGCTGTTCTGGCAGGGCGGCACAGTTGACCTCGATAAAGGCGTTTGAAGCACGCGGGCTTTGGCCGTGAATGGCACGCGCAACCAGCGCCTTGCCGGTCCCGGACTCGCCTTGCAACAGGATGCGGCTGGCACTGCTTTGTGCGACACGGTCGATTGTTGTGCGCAATTCGCGCATCGGTGCGCATTCGCCAATCAGACCGTTGGTCGGGACATTGCGCTTGCGGTGGTAATCAAGCTCAAGCGCAGTGCGGTTCTGATCAAGGGTGGTGTTGATCGTGTGGATCAGCTCATCAAGTTCGAACGGCTTGCTCAGGTAATCGGCGGCACCGAGTTTGACGGCCTTTACCGCCGCACGGGTATCGCCATGGGCCGAAATCATGATGACGGGCACGTCGATATCAAGTTTGCGGATGCTATCAAGGACCTCCATGCCATTGGCACCGGGCAGGCGCAGATCAAGCAGGATGATATCGAACTTGTTTTCACGGACTTGCAAAAACGCATCTTCACCGGAATGGACGCCGGTGACATCCATGCCTTCGGTACGAAGGGCAAAGCTTAGTGATCGGACGAATGATTCCTCATCATCAACGATCAGAATCCTGATCTGGCGGGGCATTTTTCGATGTTTCCTCCTTTGAAGTTTCCGATTTCGTTGCCGGGAACTTCAATGTGATTGTTGTGCCCTCTTGCGGGGCACTTTCAATATGGATTGAACCGTTATTTGACTCGACCAGTTGTTGGCTGATTGTCAGGCCAAGTCCGGTTCCTTTGCTTTTCATGGTAAAAAATGGCTGCACGACGTCAAGCAAATGCTCTTTGGGGATGCCCGAACCATCATCGGTGACGCGGATCTCGACCTGATCCTGGTGGCGTTCTGCGCGCAGGCTCACAGTGCCGCCGGGCTGGCAGGCCTGAATGGCGTTGATCCCGATATTCAGCAGGATCTGCAGCACCTGGTCCGGGTCGACAAAGATCGTCAGGCGGGAATCGCCGCTGGTGTAAAACCGCACCTGGGCCTCTTCGGCGACCGGGGTCAGGACGCGCGATGACTGTCGGAAAAGATCCCGTATTTCGGTTTCCTGCGGGCAGGCCTCACCCGGTCGGCCATAAGCCAGAAGATCATTCACCACGCGTGACAGACGATCAATCTGGTGGCCCATATCATCCAAAAGTGTTTTGCGCTCGCCATCGGGTTCCTTGCGCACAAGGGCCTGAACGGTGGTTTTCATCGTGGCCAGCGGATTGCGGACCTCATGCGCCACACCGGTGGCAAACTGGCCCAGAACGGCAAGCTTTTCGGCGCGCACTGTCCGATCAATCAGGTCTTTAAGCTGCCAGGCCATGGTGTTGAAGGCCTTGGCGACCGTGCTGATTTCATCGCGACGGCGACCTTCGGGCAGGCGGTAATACAGATCGCCCGACGCAATACTGTGTGCCCCCTGAACAAGTGTATCGACCCGTCGGCGCAGGCTGCGCGACAGGGCAAAAAAGATCGCCAGAATAACCACAATGATGACGGCGGCTGTCACCGTCAGCCAAAAGCGCGTTTCATCAATCGGTTGCAGGATGGTGCCCGGTCGAACACTCATTACAAGGTTCCATCCCGGAAGGATGCTTGGGCCTTCAATCAGTTCGCCAGTGACCTCGGTCGGGCGCCCGGTCGCATCAAGAACAATACCGCCCGGCGTACGCAAAAGCGGATCAATCACGCCCGACACCCCGGCACTTGCCAGAAGCTCGGTCAGGGATGCCAGACGGACATGCAGGGCGACAGACGTGTTCTGCCCCAGACCGGTATCACGAATATGTGCACGCATTAAAATCCAGCCGGAATTGCCATTTTCAGGCAATTTGGGGCCGATAAACTCAATACCTTCATGCTCGACACGCGGCAGGCCGGAAATATCCCAGCCGTTTTTCGACCAATAAGGCGGTCCCGACGCGGCTTGGCCTGCGACCAACCGATCAAGATTATCGTACCAGTCAAAAAACAGCACACCATAAAGGTCAGGCGAATCTGCCTCCACCCGAAGCAGCGTCAGGGCCTCTTCCGCCTGTGGGGAGTTCGGCGCTTCAATAAAGGCCGGCAGGGCCGGGTGGTTTGACAAGGTGACCAACTGATAGATGCGCGCATCAAGAAAGGCAGAAAGCTTGTTTGATGTCGCCGCGACCTGCGCGCTGAGCCGTTCGCCTGTCAGACGGTCAATCAGTTCATTGGAAAAGCGCTGATAAAAGAAACTGAGTGCCAGAAGCGCGCACACGACAACACCGACCGACAACAAGGTATATCGGCCAACAAGGCTTAGTCGTTGATTTCGGGACCAATGAAATCCGGCCAAAAGCGTTCCCTTGAATTAGGACTCGGTTCTCGAACTATAAATTGGCCCACGTGCCAAAGAAACGTGTTTAATTTAAATGCTCAAGTTTGACGGCGAGGAGGCATCCATGGCTTTAGCGATGCGCCATGCTTGCGGTGCTGCAGGCGTGTGTGACACGGCCCCATTCGATTACCTGCGCCAGGCATTTCTCATAGCGGCTGGTTTGATCGGCTGAAAGTCGATCTGCGAGTTCCGTCCAAAGTGCCACGCCATAGGTTGCCGCGCTGATCTGCATATAATCGTGGGCGAATTTTTCCGGCGTGTCACTGGCGATGATTTCTGATGTCATCTTTTGCCAGTATGCCAAAAGCTGTTTTGCCAGCTCGTTATCACCGCGGGTGCCCGCGATCAGGTCGCTGATCAGGGCCTCGAACGCCCTGGCACTTGCGCCGTCCTTGTGGCGGGTCAAACGACCGGCAAGGGTCAGGGCATGAATGCCGTTTGTGCCTTCGTAAATCTGGCAGATGGGCGCATCGCGAAGCGTTTGTTCCACCCGGTATTCGCGCAAATAGCCATACCCGCCAAGGACCTGTATACCGATCTGGGCGGCTTCAACCCCGGCATCAGTGCTGAACGATTTGCAAATCGGGGTCAGGAATTCGATCAGGTCGGAATTTGTACCGGTCTCCATCAACGCAAAGGTCTTATAGGCCATCAAGCGACCGGTCATGGCCAGCATGTCCTGGCGGGCCAGCATGCGCGCAACGTCGTGATGCTGATCGATGGAAATCGGTTGACCGGTGTTTCGGTCACGGCCCTGTTTGCGCTCTGCGGCATAGCTTTGGGCGATGTGATGGGCGCGGGTGGCATGTGCCACCCCCTGCAAGGCGACATCAAGGCGGGCATGGTTCATCATGGTGAACATGCACATCAAGCCCTTGCCAATCGGGCCAATCGGCGTGGCGGTTGAGCCGTCAAACGCCAACTGGCAGGTGGGTGATGCATGCAAACCCATCTTTTCTTCGATCCGGGTGACCGTGACGGCGTTGCGTTCCTTCTCGCCACTATCGGATGGGCACAGAAACAGCGTCAGCCCCCGAACCCCCTCTTCGCGGGTGCCGGTCCGCGCCAGAACCAGATGCAGTATTTCATCACTCAGATCCTGATCCCCGCCAGAGATAAAGATCTTCTCCCCGGTCAGAACCCAACTGCCATCTTCTTGCTGGCTTGCGACCGTGCGGATATCTGAAAGGTCTGAGCCTGCTTGCGGTTCGGTCAGGCACATGGTGGCAAGGTGGCTGCCCGATGCCAGTTTTGGAAGCCATGTCTGGCGTTGGTCATCTGTGCCAAATTGCGCAATCAGTCTGGCCGCACCGGGGACTAGTCCGGTGACCATCTGAAACGAATGACAGGCACCGGCCAGTATTTCGCTGATCGCGCCACAGACGGTGGCCGGGGCACCCTGACCACCAAATTCCTCGGCCAGAGAAATCGATTGCCAGCCCTGTTCGACATAGGCCTGATAGGCGTTGCTGAAACCCGATGGCATCCGGACCCGGCCATCCACAATCTGGCAGCCTTCCTGATCGCCCGGTTCGTCAATCGGGGCGATGACGTCTTCGGCAAAGCGGGCAAAATGATCCAGAATTTCGCGGGTGATTTCCGCATCAAAGCCGTGTTCTGTGGCGCGGTTTTCATCGCCGGTCACTGACAGGGCAAACAGAATATCGTCAATCGGGGCTTTGAAGGGGATCACGACGGCGTCTCTTAAACTTGCGTTTCCTGATGGAGTGTGAGGCGGATAACCTTGTCTTCTGACAAGGCGGCCTTGACCGCATCAGGCACGGGAACGGCAACCAGACTTGCCGGGTTGTCCGGGTTAGCACGTCCCCAGACGCGGGTTTGCGATCCTTCAAGCAAGGTGGTTTCACCCAGCGTAAAGCGATGGGAAAGGTCGAACGATTTACCGCCCCAGCGTGATACCTCGACATGATGCACGATCAAATCCCCGACCCGGGCAGGGGCCATAAAACTGGCATCACCACGCACCAGCGGCGTTCCGCGAAAATCGGCATCCTTTGCGATCATGGTGGCAAGGTCGAACCCGGCAACCGAAAGCAAGGCCAGAAGTCCGCCTTCCATCCAGTTATAAAAGTTCGGGTTATAAACAATCCGGGCCGGATCGCAGTGACCCCATTCAACACGGATTTCACGGGACAGTCGCAACATGGAACCTTACCTGATCTAAGCGTTATTTGACCTGCTGAATACGGATCAGCATCTCTACAAGGTGCGCGCGTTCTTCGGGATCGAACCCCTCCAGAAGTTTGTCTTCGTGCTTTTGAACCGCACGGCTGGCCTCAAGGAAAAGCTCGATCCCCTTTGCGGTGGTGCGCAGCGCATAAACGCGACGATCGGTTGGCACCTTGTTGCGCACGATTAATCCGCGCGCCTGAAGTTCATCGACCATGACGACAATGTTCGACCGCTCCATGGCAAGAGCCCGCGCCAGATCGGTCTGACTGATGTCTGGGTTTTCATTGATGATGGCAAGCGCACTATAGGTCGTCGGCTTCAGGTCAAGATGCGTCAGACTGGCGACAAAATCGCTGTGGATCGACATATAGGCACGCTTGAGGTTATAGCCGACAAAGCCGCGCAGCGGACTGTCGGGCGACAATCCCGCAATACCGGTATCCGTATCGTTTTTCTTCTTTTTGTTTGCTTGCAACGGTGTCTCCATCTTTTTGGGCGCGGCTATCCTGTGACGATATCCACCAGCCAGAATGTCAGTACCGGAAACGCGACAATGATCGCGATGCGCAGGCACTCGACAAGCAGGAACGGCACCGCCCCGCGGAAAATCTTGCGGGTCGGAATATCGGGTGCCATCGCCGATATCATAAACAGATTAAGCCCGACCGGGGGTGTGATCATCCCCAGTTCGACAACAATCAGGGTGATGATACCAAACCACAGCGCCTGATGGGTCGGATCCATCCCGAAATCCATCGCCATGAAGGCCGGGAAAAACACCGGCACGGTCAGAAGGATCATCGACAGGCTGTCCATGATGCACCCCATGACGATGTAAAACAGGATCACCACCATCAGAACCGTCATCGGCGCGATCCCGGCCGTGCCGACCCACTCAGCGGCCATGGTCGGTACCCGGGTCAGGGCAAGCGCGACATTGAAAAGATCCGCGCCAAAAATGATGGCAAAGATCATTGCCGTGGTCCCGGCAGTCTCGATCACGCATTCAAAAAGGCCCTTGATCGACAGGCTGCGCATGAGAAAGCCGGTCAGCGCAATTAGCACCACCCCAACAGATGCCCCTTCGGCCGGGGTGAAGGCACCGCCATAAATCCCGCCCAGAACGGCGATGAAGACAAGCGCAACATGCCAGATCCCGCCAAGCGACCGGATGCGTTCGCGCATCGGAAGTCCCGCGTGGGCCGGGCCTTCTTCAGGGAACAGGCGAACATAAACGCCAATCGCCAGGATAAAGCCAAGCACGGCCAGAAGTCCCGGAATGGTCGCGGCCAGGAACAGTTTGACAATGTTCTGTTCGGTCAGAAGCGCGTAAATAATCAAAACCACCGACGGCGGAATCAGGATGCCAAGCGTGCCACCCGCGGCAAGCGTTCCGGCCCCCAGTGCGCCGGAATATCCGTGGCGTCGCATTTCGGGCAGGGCCACCCGGCCCATGGTGGTTGCGGTCGCAATCGAGGATCCGCAAATCGACCCAAATGCTGCACAGCCGGCAACCGATGCCATGGCAAGTCCACCCCGCCAATGACCAAGCCAGGCATTGGATGCGGTAAAGATCGCCCGGCTGATACCGGTTCTGGTGGCAATCTGCCCCATCAGGATAAACAGCGGAATGACCGCAAGGTCATAGGAAATGTATTTATCGACAATCGCGGTCTTGAGATAGGCCGACAGCGGCATCCATCCCGACAGGACGACATATCCGCCCGCCCCGACAACGGCCATTGCCAATGCAATAGGCATGCGCAGGAAAATAAGCGCCAGCAGGACGACGACCATAATGATGCTGATTTCAACCGGGCTCATTGTGGGGCATCCGTTTGCGATGGGGTGGTTGGGCGAACAAACTGTTCGATGACGTTCGACAAGGCGGTCAGGGCTGAAAGCCCAAGTCCGAACAGTGCGAAGCCATAGATAATCCAGGTGGGCATTCTCAAAAGCATGCTGCGGTCGTTATAATCAAACATATCAATCAGGCCGTAAGCGACCCGCCAGGAAATAATCACCCAGCCACAACAGAACAGGATCTCCCAAAGTTGATCCAAAATGGTGCGGGTGCGTTGGGGGAAGGCCATGCTGAAAATGTCGACCATGACGTGGTTGCCCTTGCGTTGGCACAACGGCAAAAACAGAAATGCGGCGATACCGCATCCCATTTCGACAATTTCAAAGTCACCACGAATGCCGCCAATGCCGATATATCTCATCGTCACTGACAGCGTTACTGTGACGGCGACAGCAAGCATGACGGCACCCGCAACAGTAGCGGATGCAATGCAGGCACGATCAACAAACTGACCAAGAAAATGAATGGGCGCAGCGCGATTGCCGCGCCCATTTTGATCACGGGTGGCTCCTGACATGTCAGGCGGTCTCGGCGTCGATCAGCTGATTAAGGCGACCAATCATCGCCTTGCCATCATGTCCGGCATCATTGAGGGTCTCGATCCACTCATCGACGACTGGCTGGGTGGCTGACTGCCAGCGTTCAATTTCGTCTTTGGGAATCTCGACGAACTTGTTGCCGCGATCAGCACACATTTTGTAGCCAACCGATTCAAAGCTATCGAACTGTTTGCCGATCTGGCGTGACAGATCGATACCGGAATTGGCATCAATCACTGCTTTCAGATCATCGGGCATGCTTTCATAGGCATTGCCCGCCATCAAAAGCGCAAACGAGTTGGCATAAAGACCACGTCCGCCTTCTGCCGGGGCGCAATGCACCGATGTCAGTTCATGCAGTTTGAAGGCCGGAACCACTTCATAGGGCAGGCAGGTGCCATCAATCACGCCATTGGCAAGGCCAACCGCCATTTCCGTAACCGGGAAGAAGACCGGCTCAGCCCCCAGAATGGACAGGGCCTTACCGACATTCTGGTTCGGGGCACGGATTTGCAGGCCGTCAAGATCAGCCTGATTTTCAATCGCCTTGTCGCGCATATGGAACTTGCCACCGGCATGAACATGATAGGCCAATGGCTTCATACCGCGGTATTCGTCCTGACCAAACTCATCCATGAACTTGTGCATGGCCACCGATGTTGCCTCGGCCGTTGTCACCATGAACGGCAGGCTCAGCGTTTCGGAAATCGGATAGCGACCCGGGGTGTAAACGGTCAAGGTCCAGGCGATATCCACAACGTTGTTTGCCACCTGTTCGGCAAGCTGCGGCGGTTTGCCGCCAAGCTGCATGGCCGGGAAAATCTGAATATCGATACGGCCATCGGACTGTTCGCGGATGGTCTTGGACCACGGTTCGAAGAACGCCTTGTGCATCGGGGCAACCGGCGGCAACATATGATGCAGACGAAGGGTCACTTCGGCTGCACGTGCCTTGCCAATGATTGCAGGGGCTGCAAGTGCGCCGCCCATGATGCCGAGCATCTGGCGGCGATTAACGGAAAATCCTGACATCGAACGTCTCCTCACATTATGGGCGCACCGGTTTTTTTGGGTGGCCCTGTTCCTTCCTGAATGTTCTGGCGTCCGCTTTGTGCGGTTTCTTGCCGATCCTTGATCTTATGGTATGCGATCTGATGGCCGCAATTATCTGCGGCTCTGTTATAGGCGGTTACTTGAAATTAGGTGCACGTTTTTCAAGAAACGCCTTCAATCCTTCCTGTGCATCTTCGCTGGTTTGGGTCAGGGCGGCACACAGGCTTTCGGTAAACAGACCATCGGTTTTTGCCATGTCTTCGATCCGTGACAGGGCCTGGATCATGACATAGTTCGAAAGCTGCGCATTTTCGGCAACCGTCTTGGCAAGCTCGATGGCCTTTGCTTCGGCGGCCTGCTCGCTGTCACAAACATAGTGAGTCAGACCAAGGCGAAGGCCGTCCTCGGCGTTGTATTTGCGCCCGGTCAGCATCATCTCGATCATGCGATCCGCGCCCAGAATCCGGCCGACCCGGACCGATGCGCCGCCGCCAACGAAAATGCCACGGCGTCCTTCGGGAAGCTGGAAAAATGCGGTTTCATCGGCAATACGAATATGGGTCGCACTGGCCAGTTCAAGGCCGCCCCCGATGACCGCCCCCTTAAGCAACGAAATCACCGGCAATCCACCATACTGGATCATGTCCATGATGCGGTGCCAGTTGCGGGAATGGCGCATGGTATCGGCGGCATTTCGTGCAACATGCTCGGCCAAATCAAGCCCGGCTGAAAAATGCCCGCCTTCACCAGCCAGGATAACAACCCGCACCCCTTCGGGTGGATTGGCAAAAAACGCCTCAAGTGCTGCCATCAAAGTATCGCTGACCGCGTTACGCTTTTCAGGTCGCGTGATGGTCAAACGGGCAATCGATCCGTTGATTGCGACGTTCAATACGTCATTCGCGCCGTTGGTCATGTTCTTGTTCCTTACGTAAAGCAATCTGGTCTTTATTTTGCCTGCAGGCGAACCGCGCCGTCGATACGAACGACGGTACCATTCAGCATGGTATTTTCGACGATATGGCGGGCGAGGTCGGCATATTCCTGTGCCTTGCCCAGCCGCTTGGGAAACGGAATGTTGGCTTCAATCGCCTGACGGGCTTCCTCGGGCAGGGTGTCGGTCATTGCGGTGGAAAACAGTCCCGGCGCAATCGCCATCACCCGCACGCCGATCCGCGCCAACTCGCGTGCGGCTGGCAGCGTCATCGACGCAATCCCGCCCTTCGATGCCGCATAGGCGCACTGGCCGATCTGCCCGTCTTCATACCCGACGGATGATGTGTTGATGATCACGCCGCGCTCGCCATCGTCATTTACCGGGGTTGCTTCCGACAGCAACTGCGCGGCATAGCTCATGGTGATGTAGCTGCCGGTCAGATTGACGTTGAGTGTTCTGATAAAATCATCAATCGGAAGGCTACCATCGCGTGGCAGAATACGGTTGGCGGTGCCAATACCGGCACAATTCACAAGGATGCGCGGCAGGCCAAGATTTTGTTTCACGGTTTTGAATGCAGCTTCGACCGAGCTTCGGTCAGAGACGTCGACTTCCAGGCCAATTCCGCCGGTTTCACTGGCGACTCGTTTGGCGGCGTCGCCGTTGCGATCAAACACCGCGACCTTCGCGCCTGCAACCGCAAATGTGCGTGCGGTGGCGGCGCCAAGGCCGCTGCCGCCGCCGGTAATGATGGCGGGAACCTGATTGAGCTGCATTTCCTTACCCAAAGTTTGTTATGTTTTATAACAATTATGTTTACACAGTAAAAGAGCGGCGTCAATCGTCATTAGTCAACTGAAATCGCATCGAAATTCGCACCTCTCGCGCGCGAGCATAATTATACTCAAGGTCAAATTGTTGGGTCCGCGTACACGCATAAAGATATTGCGCTTGATGTGATGAATTATGATTGTTATGAATTATAACAAATAAGAAAATGAAAACTGGAGGGTTCGTCTCATGCCTATGATTGCTGAACCCGGACTCCGTCCGGTTCGCATGGGAGATACGCGTGTCTCGATGTCCAAAAAGGACAACGGCACGATCTATATCCGATCAACGGAAACGCCGGATGACTATCCGCGCGCCATAACCGACAAGCTTGACCATTGGGCGCAACAAACACCCGATCATCTGTTTCTGGCCGACCGTGACAAAACCGGCGGCTGGCAAAAACGAAGCTTCCTTGAAACCCGAAACGAGGTCCGCAGTCTTGCGCAATACCTCATCGAACAGGACCTGTCCGAAGATCGCCCGGTCCTGATCCTGTCGGGCAACAGTCTTGAACACGGACTTCTTGCGTTGGCATCGATGTATGCCGGTATTCCCTATGCGCCGGTATCACCGGCCTATTCGCTGGTGTCGTCCGATTTTGCCAAGCTGCGCCATATCTGTGATCTTTTGAACCCCGGTCTGATCTTTGTTGATGATGGTGCCAAATATGCCAAGGCACTGGCCGCCGTCATGCCAAAGGACGCCCGTCTGCTGGTTCTGGAAAACCCGCTTTCGCAATATGACTGCGATGTTTTCAAAGATGTCCGTCAGACCACGCCGACCGATGCAGTCGATGCCGCCAATGGCAAAATCACCGAAGACACGATTGCCAAGTTCCTGTTCACGTCCGGCTCCACCGGGATGCCAAAGGCCGTGATCAATACCCAGCGCATGCTGTGTTTTAACCAGATGATGTTGCGTCACGCGCTGGCATTCCTGCAGGATGAACCGCCGGTGATGGTTGACTGGTTGCCATGGAACCATACCGCTGGCGGCAACCATAATTTCGGCATCGCGCTTTATAATGGCGGCAGTTTCTATATCGATCAGGGCAAACCGACCCCGGACGGTATTCATGAAACCGTGCGCAACCTTTGCGAAGTATCGCCCAACATCTATTTCAACGTCCCCAAGGGGTACGAGGCACTTGTCCATCATCTGCGCGAAAACAAAACACTGCGCGAGATGTTCTTTGCCAAGCTCAAACTCATGCAATACGCCGGTGCCGGTTTGTCGCAATATGTCTGGGACAATCTGGAAAAGATCGCCGAGGACACGGTTGGCGAAAAGATCGTCATCGTCACCGGCTATGGCTCCACCGAAACGGCCCCCTTTGCCTTTACCACCACCTGGGCGGTTGATCAGGCGGGCAGTGTTGGTCTTCCGGCCGTCGGGCTTGATATCAAACTGGTGCCCAATGCCGAAAAGCTCGAAGTCCGCCTTAAGGGACCCAGCATTACACCGGGCTATTGGAAGCAACCTGATAAAACCCGCGAGTCTTTTGACGATGAAGGCTATTACCTGATTGGGGATGCCCTGAAATTTGTGGATCCGGATAATATCGAACGGGGCTTCCTGTTTGATGGTCGGGTCTGCGAAGATTTCAAACTCTCGACCGGTACCTGGGTGCATGTCGCTGCCATCCGCACCGCCATTGCCCAGACCTTTGCGCCCTATGTGCGTGATGCGGTGCTGACCGGTTTGAACGAAGGCTATGTCGGTGCGCTGATCTTTGCCGATTTCACCGCCTGCAAAAAACTGTGCCCGGATCTGCCCGCCAACGCGTCGGAGCTTGACATCGCAACCCACCCGGCCGTGCAGGCGCATTTCCAGAAATGCCTGAATGAGCTGGCGACCAAATCGACCGGCAGTTCGAACTTTGTCGCGCGCGCGATCCTGCTTGAAAGTTCGCCGGAACTCGATGCGCACGAAGTCACAGACAAGGGCTCGATCAATCAGCGCGCGGTTCTGACCAAACGCGCTGACAAGGTGGCCGAACTCTATACCGACCCGTCACCCGCCGGTGTCATGATTGCCAAAAAGGGATAAGCAGAATGACTGCGAACGCCAAAGGTCTTCGGACCGAATTTGAAGATGTCTGGCTGCTGGGCGGAAAGCGCACACCGTTTGTCGATTATACCGGGGCCTTCGGGCTGGTCTCCCCGATTGATCTTGGCATCAAGGCGGCCCGCGCGGCCATCGAGGACGCCGGGGTGAGCGCCGCTGATATCGATTTTACCGTCGCCGGATCGATGGCCCAGGCATCCTATGATGCCTATATGACGCCGCGCCATATCGGGATTTACGCCGGGGTGCCGGTGGATCGCCCAGCACACCTTGTGCAGCGGATCTGCGGGACGGGCATCGAAGTCATCCTGCAGGCTGCTGATCATATTTCACTTGGTCGTGGGGATCTGGCACTTTGTGTCGGCACTGAATCCATGAGCCGCAACCCGATTGCCGCCTACACCCATCGCAGTGGCTTTCGTATGGGGCAGGTCGAATTCAAGGACTTCCTGTGGGAAGCGCTTCTGGATCCGGCGGTCAGTTGCACTATGGGCGACACGGCCGAGAATCTTGCCAAGAAATACAACATTACCCGCGAAGAAGTGGATCGCTTTGCCGAACGCAGCTTTGCCCGTGCCGTGAGCGCACAGGAAAACGGCTTCCTTGCCGGTGAAATTGCCACCGTGACCAACGAAACCTTTGAATTTGCAGATGGCAATGCACGCTCCATCCGTCTGCCGCGCAAGATCGATCAGGTCGACCGCGACAGCCATATCCGGCCATCGCCCTATGACATTCTGGCAAAGCTGCGCCCGGCCTTTGGCGGGGTGCAGACGGGGGGCAATTCATCGGCCGTGGTGGATGGCGCCGCCGGCGTTGTTCTGGGCAGTTCCGATTATGCACGCAAACATGGCCTGACACCGCGTGCCCGCATCATTGCAGGTGCTGCTGTCGGTGTGCCGCCGGAAATCATGGGCATTGGCCCGGTGCCAGCCATCGAGGCTGTTCTTGATCAAACCGGTATGACCCTTGATCAGATTGACCGGATCGAAATCAACGAGGCCTTTGGGGCACAGATCCTGGCCTGCATCCGCGAACTTGGTCTTGATGAAGACAAGGTCAACGTTAATGGCGGCGCGATTGCCATTGGTCATCCGCTGGGCGCAACCGGGGTTCGGATCACCAATACGCTGGCGCGCGAATTGGTCAAATCCGGTCAGCGGTATGGCATCGCATCGGCCTGTATTGGTGGCGGGCAGGGCATAGCTGTTCTGATCGAAAACACGAAATTGGCATAGCACGATCCAGGGCGCCATCAGTTGCGCCGGGTCGCGACAAACGGAGACGTTATTTTTGACCGGGACATTGGTTTTGGGCCCGGTTTGGAGATCAGTCCAACCATTGGGGCAAAGGCTTCCAAGGGTGGTCTGATCAAATCGAGTAACCGACAGACAAGGCAACAAAAACAAAATTGCCAGTGTCGGTTTTCTCAGGGAGGAAACAATGAAACGACTTAAACTTGGTTCAGTGATTGCCTTGGCGTCAGTTGTCGCCATGTCTGCCATTTCCGGTGCGTCTGCCCAGGAAGTGAATTTCCGTCTGGCCCACTGGCTGCCGCCAACCCATCCGGTGCAAACCATGGGTCTTGAAGAATGGACAAACTCCATCCGCGAGGCATCCGGGGGTAAAATCGACTTCACCATTTTCCCGGCCCAACAGCTGGGCTCAGCACCTGATCACTATGACATGACCCGCGATGGCATTGCCGATATCGGCTATATCAATCCGGGTTATCAGGCCGGGCGTTTCCCGATCTATGGCCTGACCGAAGTGCCGTTCAATGTGAAGGATGCGGTCAATGGCTCGGTCGCCCTTCACAAGTGGTATGCGAACTACGCCGAACAGGAAATGCCGGAAGTCAAACTCTGTCTGGTGAACCCGCATGATCCCGGCACCATCCATTCAAAAATGCCGGTCCGCGTGCCGGAAGACATCAACGGCCATGCAGTGCGTCCGGCCCATGCGACCATGGCACGGTTTGTAAACCTGCTGGGTGGCGCAAGTGTTCAGGTCCCAGCCCCCGAGGCCCGCGAAGCCATCGCCAAGGGTACGGCAGATGCGATCACCTTCCCGTGGAACTCGATCTATATCTTCGGGATTGATCAGGAAACCAAATATCACCTTGATATGCCGTTCTATGTCTCCTCGCAGATCCTTGTGATCAATCGCGGTGTCTATGACGGATTGTCGGCCGAAAACCGCAAGGTCATGGATGATCACTGCACGCCGGAATGGTCCGGTCGTTTTTCCACGGGCTGGGCCGAGAACGAGGCGTCAGGTCGCGACAAGATGATGGCGTCCGGCGATCATGAACTGTATCAGCCGACCGCCGATGAACTGCAACAATGGCGCGATGCTGCCGAACCGCTTGTTGCCCAATGGCGCGAAAGCGTTACGGCCAAGGGCGGTGATGCCGACGCCATTTACAAGGCCTTCATCGACGCGCTCGAAGCCGAGAACGCCAAGTATTGATGACACTCCCTGTATCGGCGGCATCGCATGTCGGTGCTGCCGATACCTCTGAAAGTGCATAAATCATGCGGGTCCTTCATCGCTCCCTGACATATCTGGAAGCCTTTTCGCGCAAGGTCGAAATGGTCTCGGCCATTTTGCTTGCGGTGATTACGCTGCTGGTTCTGGCATCCGCAATCGGTCGCTACCTGTTTGCATGGCCGATCCCCGATGCATTTGATTTTTCGCGCCTGTTTCTGGGCGTGGTCATCATGTGGGGCTTTGCCTGTGTGGGCTATCGTGGATCGCACATCAAGGTCGATCTGTTTGCCCTGATGTTGCCCGCGCGTGTTCGTCGATGGACGGATTTCTTTGCCTGGATGGTCTTGCTGGGCTTCACCGGCTTGCTGTGCTGGAAGATGCTGGCGCGTGTTACCAGCGCCTATAACAGTGGCGAGACGACATTTGATCTGCAGGTTCCTGTCTGGCCGGTCATGGGGCTGATCTGGCTTGGCGTTGCGGTCAGCATGCTGACCATTCTGGCACGTGCCTTGATGATCGCGCTGACCAATGCCGGTCTGGATGATTTTGAACCCGCCGAGTCAGAGCCACATATTGCCTCCGACCCGAAAAGACAAAAGCAAACTGGTGGTTCAGGGGGAACTGATGACTGAAGCCGATTTTGTCGCACTTGGCGGATTTGTTGCGCTGTTTGCCCTGATGCTGCTTCGGGTTCCAATCGGCATTGCGATGGGGATTGTCGGTGTCGGCGGCTTTGCCGCAATTGTTGGCCCGACGCCTGCACTCAACCTTCTGGCGCAATCGCCGATCCGCACCATCACCGACTTTAACCTTAGCCTCATTCCCTTCTTTATCCTGATGGGCGTTCTTGCCACCAATTCCGGCATGTCGCGCGAACTGTTTCGCGCAGGGCAGGCGTGGCTGGGATCATTTCGGGGCGGCATGGCGCTTTCGACCATTGCATCCTGTGCCGGGTTTGCCGCCATATCGGGATCATCGGTGGCAACGGCGGCAACGATGACCAAGGTCGCTTTGCCGGAAATGCAGCGCAGTGGCTATCGCGACCATGTGGCAACCGGGGTGATTGCCGCGGGCGGTACGCTTGGCATTCTGATCCCGCCATCGGTTGTTCTGGCGGTGTATGGCTTTATCACCGAACAGGATGTCGGCAAGCTTTTCATTGCTGGGATCATCCCGGGCCTTTTGGCGATTGTGATGTATATGCTGGCCTTTCGGGTGACCTATGCCCGCGGATTGCCGGCGGGCGAACCGTTTGATTTGCGCAACGCCATTCGATCCTTGCGCGATGTCTGGGCGGTTCTGGCCCTGTTCATCGCCATTATCGGCAGCATCTATCTGGGTGTTGTCACGGCAACAGAGGCCGCGGCGGTTGGCTCTGTCCTGACCGCCCTGATCGGGGTGATCCGTGGTCGGCTTGGCTGGCGCAGCATTCTTGATAGTCTGGTCGAGGCCCTGCGCACCTCGGTTGCGATCTATACCATTCTGATCGGTGCGATCCTGTTTGGCTATTTTCTGGCCATCACCCAGACCCCGCAAAAGATCACGGCATGGCTGGTCGGGCTTGATATCGGGGCCTATCCGACACTTGCGTTGATCCTTGTGTTCTTCCTGTTGCTGGGCTGCATCCTTGATGCCATGGCGATGATCATTCTTCTGGTGCCCATCGTGTTTCCGGTGGTCACCCAGTTGGGGTTTGATCCGATCTGGTTTGGCATCATCGTTGTCATGACGGTCGAACTTGGCCTGATCACACCGCCTGTCGGGATGAATGTGTTTGTCATCAACTCGATTGCCCGCGAAGTGCCCCTGCAAAAGGTGTTTCAGGGCGTCATCCCGTTTGTTGCGGTCGACATCATTCGCCTGATCCTGCTGGTTCTGGTGCCATCCATCGTTCTTTTCCTGCCGACGACCATGAACTAAAGAGGCCGATATGAAGCTTGAACTTGAACATTTTTGCGATCTGACGGTCGAGCTGGAAGCCCCGATGGAGCTTGGCAACTCAATGCGTGGCACACGCCGGATCATTCCGATCATTGGCGGTCACGTCGAAGGCAAATCGTTGAACGGCCGCGTTCTGGCATTGGGTGCGGACTGGCAAACCGTTTTTGAAAACGGTGTGGCCGAACTTGATACCCGATATTGCATCGAAACCCATGACGGGGCGCTGATTGATATCCGCAATTTCGGTTTCCGCCATGGTCCGAAGGATGTTCTGGACGCGCTTGCACGCGGTGAACATGTCGATCCGTCGAAATATTACATGCGCACCCAGCCCCGGTTTGAAACCGGCGATGAACGCTATAGCTGGCTTAATCACCGGATCTTTGTCGGATCCGGACAGCGCGAAAAAAGCACGGTATATGTCTCGGTCTACGAAGTTCTGTAACAGCCGCTTTGACGACTTACCACACGTGACCCAAACAAAAACGGCCCCGGTAAATCGGGGGCGTTTTTTTTTGTTGCATGAATCAATTATAAATTGATTTAAGTCTTGAGTACGTG
>NZ_JBZCIA010000005.1:310002-327884 GCF_059052855.1 Thalassospira sp. CA1 | reverse complement strand
CGCCGTCTCGTTGGCGCCGCACCCCGTCGGTGGAGGCGGGTTATAGGGCCCCTATCCCGACCTGTAAACACCTTTTTCAGAAAAAAATGCATTTAATGGGAACTTTTCTGAATATTGTTATTTTTCAACAACATAGTCGAAAAGCCATATCCAACCATAAAAGTCAGACACCAGTCCCCATCAGACTCTTGGTTGAAAAATCCCGCAAAGGTCCTGAAAAAGACCCGCAAAGACTGGGCTTTTACCGGGCAAAAAACATTGCACCGGATCAAAATGATTCGAAAAAACCAAGATTACGGGCCGTTGATTCGTCCTATAGGCCCAAAGTCCGGTTCAACCCGTTTGATGTGATGCAATGCGCACAGTCATATTAACGGTCATATTAACCGTGATAGTTCCGCCAATTTGCTCCAAAAGGACATATGATCCGGGCAAGGCCGCAAAATGGTGCAAAAGCAAATATGTGAACCTTTCCTTTACATTATGACCCGATGATAGGGCGAGATATCCATACCCCTCGTTATAAGACGGGCATCAGGGGACCGAAGGAAGATGATGAGACTGCGACAATATCTTATATGTGCCGCCGCCTTTGCGGGGCTCTCTCTTGCCGGGTGCTCTGGCACCAATCTTGTGCCCAATACGGGCCCGGGCAGCAGTGAAGGCAAAGGTGGCCAACCAGGTCCGTCTTTCACCCAGTTCACAGATATTCCGATGCCGTCCAATTCGTCACTCGATATGGACAGAAGCATCATCTTTGGCGCATCCGATGCCTGGCACGGGCGGCTTGTCCTGAATGCCGGCGGATCGCAAGCACAGATGTATGATTTCTACGAGCGTGAAATGCCAAACTTTGGTTGGAGCAAGGTGACGGTGGTCCGCGCTGATATTTCGGTTCTGGTCTATGACCGTGAAAACCGGGTTGCGACCATCAAGTTGACCGGTGGCTCCTTTAGCGGATCGGTGGTCGATATCACGGTATCGCCAAAGGGCTGATGGCCTGCCCGACAAAACAGACGAAAACTTCAAAAACAAAAAGGGTGCCAAACGGCACCCTTTTTTAATGCGAAACGCAATGGCTGGTCGATGGACCTAGCGCGTACCGAACAGTCGGTCGCCGGCATCGCCAAGGCCCGGAACGATATAAGCCTTTTCATTGAGCTTCTCATCAAGGCCGGCGGTATAGATCGGCACATCCGGATGGGCATCCTGGAAGACCTTGACCCCTTCGGGGGCGGCAACCAGCGCCATGAAGCGGATGTCCTTGTCGGCAACACCGTATTTATTGAGCGTATCGATCGCCGCCACTGCCGAGTTCCCGGTGGCCAGCATCGGATCGACCAGAATAAAGGTACGACCTTCGACTTCGGGCAGCTTGACCAGATATTCGACCGGCATGTGGGTTTCCGGATCGCGATAGAGGCCAATATGGCCAATGCGCGCTGACGGCATCAGTTCGATCAGGCCATCGGCCATGCCCGAACCGGCACGCAGGATCGGAACCACCGCCAATTTACGGCCCTGAATGACCGGCGCCTTCATCGCGCAAATCGGTGTTTCGATGTCTTCATAGCTGACAGGAAGCTCGCGGGTGATTTCATAGCCCATGAGAAGGGCGATTTCCTTGAGCAACTGACGGAAGGTCTTGGTCGACGTGCTGACCTTGCGCATATGGCTCAGCTTATGCTGGATCAGCGGATGATCAAGAATATGAAGGTTCGGGAAATCCTTGTGCGTGCTCATGTGCTATCGGCCATCCTGTCTTGCTTTGCAGCCGTTCCAATCAAGCGGCTGTCGGTCTGGTGTTTGAGAACCTAGCGCGTAGCGCCTTTACCCAAAGATGGCAAGCAGAATGCCCCAATCAGAGGACAAAAACAAACCCGATGACATGAATTTGGCAATTGAATGCGCCAAGCCCAATAGAAAAGCGGGGCAGCCCATATGACCACCCCGCTCTGCAGTATTACTTCTATATATATAGTGTGCGCCTTCACCGTACCGGGATGCGCACCCGATCTGCCCCGATCTGATCAGTCTACCACGCGGTCGTTTGGCTCTGCGCGAACCGGGAAACCGTCAATCGAATGATCCGCCTTGATTTTGGCTGCATCATCGCGAGCTGCTGCAAGGTTGGCGTAGGACCCGATCCGGACATAGTACCAAGCCCCTTCGTCCTCTGGCCCGCGCACGACAACGGCGACTTCAAGTCCCTTGCCACGCAGTTCCTCGGCACGCTGGCTGGCATTTTCATGCACCTTGAAGGCACCAACCTGAACCGAGAAAGGCTTGCTGGCATCTGATGCCGGAGCTGCTGGCGCTGGTTCCGGCGTGGTTTCGGCGGCTTCAGCGGCCGGTTCGGATGCCTCTGGCGCGGGTGCCTGTTCAGTGGTTGGCGCAGCCTCGGTCGCAGCACTGTCTTGTGCGTCATCAACCGCCGGGGCTTCCGGTGCGGCAGGTGCATCGGTGTCGCCGGTTACGTCGCGGATTTCGGGGGCCGCAATCGCCTGTTCTTCTGATCCTTTGGCTTCTGCGGCTTCTTCGGTTTCAGCCACATCCGATGCGGCTTCGCTGCCGGCGGATGCGTCATCCGAAAGTGCCTCGGTACGTTGCGCGATCAGATCGCCGACCGGGTCTTCGCTATCAGCGCTGATTTCCGGTGCGGGTGTTGTTGCTGCCGGCTCGGTTGCCTCAGGCGTGGCATCGGGAATTTCGGTTGCTTCTTCCGGGGCGGAGGCCAGCATTTCGACCTGCGGCTGCTCTGTCTGGGTGGTGCGCGCACCGTCTTCAGAATCCATGAACAAGCCTGCACCGACCAGCATTCCGGCAAAGAACAAGACAAGGCCGAGCATGCCTGCGCCTGTGACCAGGCCAAGAAGGGTTTTGCGATCCATATCCGCTATCCGTGCATTAAGGTTTTGCCGATCACCGGAGCGTTCTGCCCCACGTGCGCTGCCATCACCATGCCCGTCCCGGCCATATATAAAGGCCGGAAGCGGTGCATCCTTTTGCCCGGCATCCGGATCAGTCTGCGGTTCCGGGGTTGCGCGCAAATCGGGTTTGTTGGTGTTGTCTTCGCCAGCCATGGACTTGGCCATCCTTCACGACATCAAAGTTACCCTGCTTTTGTAACCAACAGCACCTTTATAAAACGCTAAAGCCGTGCACAGATGCAACCAGGCAGCGTGCCAAAGATCGATATGGGTCAATGTGTTTGGGATAAAAAAAAGGGGGACTGGTATGAATTCCGGCATTGTCCCGCACAATGATCCGGATACCAGCCCCCTCGAGTGAGAGAGATCGACCTTCGGGGAGAGAGAGTCCCGAAGATAGAAGCCATCAGGCACGCCATGTAGGCCTGATGGCCGGTCACAAACGACGTTGTCGTCTGCATTTGACAAACACAGTCATAGAGCATCGTTTTTGCAATTGCAAACGATTATCACACACATTCGCAGAAAAAATTTCAATGCATCGAAATCGCGCTCGTAAATCGGAGCTAAGCCCCCCAACCAAAACGAGAAATTCCAGATTTCGGACCGCTTCAAACCGGCTGAGTGCCGCAGCAATCCTATGGAAATCGATAAATAAGGGATTGTGTTCCAAACCAAGCTCTGCTTGGATCAGAACAACTACTCTTGAGAAGTAGAGGTGTGAGCGGGAGAGACGCGAGCCAATATGACCAAAGACAAAAAATAAACTTGGTTTGCTCTGGAGTGACAAAAATGACGGGAGACAAGGCCGCGAAGACGGCTATTGCAGGAGGTGCTACCAGCCTTCTGACGTTACGACGGATTTTGCTCGTAACAGGATTACTGGTTTCAGGTGCAGTGACATGGATGCTTCTTTGGACCGGTGATACCTATCGCAACTTTGCGATTGAAACACTGAACAACTCGGTCAGTGGTACAGTCAATTTCTTTGTCGGGTCGCGTATTGCCACCGACTATGCCGACAAAATTACCCCCATTGCCAATGAATGGTCGCGGCTTGGCAGCCTGGTCAAAAGTTATCAGGAAAATGACCAGACGCGCATGCAAGCCGAACTCAACATCCTGTCGAACGCACGCGAAGTGGTTCAGGGCGATGTAAACCTGATTGCGGCAATTTCCTATGATCAGGAATTCAATCAACTGGCGACGTCCGAAACCAATCTGGGTGCCAGCGTCACTGATGATCCGGACGTCAAAGCCTATTTGATCGGTCGCGACAAGGCCGAAGCCCGTAAACCGGCAAGCTTTATGTGGGCAACCCCGGATGGACGTCCGGTCTTTAGCCTGATCCTGCCGGTTGGCGGGTTCCGTGCTGTTGGTTTCCTTGAAGTGATCACCGATCCCCTGCCCCAGCTTGCTGGCATTGGCAAGGTTTTGGGCGGCAACTTCCAGATTCTTGATAATTCCGGCAACGTGTTGTTTGAAAGCCTTGAGGCCCCGGCTGAGGCAGAAGCTGACGCTGCCCCGGCAGCAGAGGGCGATGCCGCCACCGAAAATGGCGGGGATGCAACACCGCAACCCAGCAGTGAAGTGCCAGCGCCCGAAACCGCCAAGGCAGGTGATACGCACCGCGCGGCAGTCGAGGTTATGATCAGTGATGGTCGTGGTGGTGTCTGGGCCGAGGCCCGGTTTGACCGCGACGTGTCTGATTTCTACGCCCAGACAGATAGCCTGCGGCTGCTGTCGATCGAGATCCTTGTTGGCGTGCTTCTGGCAGCCTGGATTGTTGGCTGGATCCTGTTGCGCACCACGGTTCTGCGCAATCTGCGCGCCTTTGCCGGTGCGATGACGTCAATCTCGAACGGGGATACCAACGTCAATCTGCCCAATGTCGGCAATGACGAAATCGGCGAAATGAAAAAGGCCCTGATTGCATTGCGTGAATCGGTTCGTCAGGCCTTGATCTTGCAAAACATGGTCGAGAATACCCCGACCATGACCGCGATGATCCTGCCTGATGGCAAGCTGAGTTATCTTAACGCCAGTGCGCAAGACTATCTTGGCGGAACAACGGCAACGATTTCGGGTGATTTCCTTAATCTTGGATCGGACTTCCAGGCCAAGCTTGCCAATCCGAACAACCTGCCCTTTACCGAGATCATCCAGACCGACCGTGGCTATCTTGATATCCTTGCCGCCCCGGTCCGCGACAAGGACAATGTCCTTTTGGGCACCATGCTGGCCTGGAATGACGTGTCCGAGCGTGAGGAAAGCAAGATCGCGGTCACCGAACTGATGGCCGAGGTTGCCCGTGTCGCCCAATCCGTGACCGAACAGTCCGAAGGGTTGCTGAGCCTTGCCAGTGAACTGACAAACCAGTCGGAAAACACGGTACAGCAATCGGGTGGTGCACTGGATGTCTCGCGCGAGGCGGCATCAAATACCCGCAATGTCGCCACCGCGGTTGAGGAACTTTCATCCTCGATCGCCGAGATCAACCGTCAGGCGACCGAGGCTTCCACCGTGACCGGACGGGCACGTGAAGAAGCCGAAGAAAGCCAGCGCAATATCGGATCGCTTGAAAAGGCCAGCTCCGAGATCGGATCGATCATTGATCTGATCAACGACATTGCCCATCGCACAAAGCTTTTGTCGCTTAATGCGACGATTGAAGCCGAACGTGCTGGTGAACTTGGCAAGGGCTTTGCCGTGGTTGCCAACGAGGTCAAATCGCTTGCCGATCAGACCGCAAGTGCAACCGGCCAGATTGGTGACCTGACGGCTGCCATTCAGGAAGAAGTGCAAAAGGCGGCCCATTCGATCAGCACGGTCGGGGAAGTTATTCATCAGGTCAACGACATCCAGTCGACCATCACCCAATCGGTTGATGAACAACGCCGTGCCACCGGTGAGATTTCCGAAAACGTTCAGCGCATCGCCGCTGGTGCGGGATCGATGGACGAAATGATCACCTTTGTGAATGACGGCGCACAAAGCACCGGTCGCAGTGCGCATGATCTGAACACCGCCAGCCATAACCTTTCGGAAGTGGCGCGCAACCTGTCAGAGAAAATGCGTGAGTTCAGCGAGCGCATGAAGCTGACCTGATCGGCTTTGTGATATTTTCCAATGCAAAGGGCGGCACCTTAACGATGCCGCCCTTTGTCATTTCAACATGATATGGTCGCGTGATCAGCTTGCCACGGATTTCGAGGCGATTTCATACAAATCGCGCGAGATTTCCGGTTTGGCTAGGATACGGTTGAGTTCGGCCTTCATCTTGTCCGCACGTTCCGCATCGTATTTTGCCCATTTGCCAAGCGGGGCGCAGAGGCGTGCCGCGACCTGCGGGTTGATGTCATCAAGCTCGATCAGGCGATCGGCATAGAAGGCATAACCCGAACCATCCTTGGCATGGAAATGACGCGGATTGCCCATGGCGAACGCCCCGATCAGGGCACGCACCTTGTTGGGGTTGCGCATGGTAAAGGCCGGGTGGCTCATCAGATCCTTGATGCGGGCCAGGGTATCCTCACGCGATGACATCGCCTGCAACGAGAACCATTTATCGAGAACAACAGCATCACTGGCAAAGCGTTCCTCGAAATCGGCCAAGGCGGTTTCACGGCCCGGATGATCAAGGTTATTGAGCACCGACAGGGCGGCCATCTGATCGGTCATGTTATCAGCCGTGCCATACTGCGCGACTGCCACGTCAGCAAATTCATCCGCCCCGCTTGCCACCAGATAGGCAAGGGCCGTTGCCCGCAAGGCACGCTGCCCCGCAGATGCCGCATCCGGGGTAAAGGCCGCGTTTGATGCATTCTGGTGATAGGTATTGGCGAAATCATCGGAAAGCGCCTGGCCAATGCGTTTGCGCAAGGCCGTGCGCACCTGATAGATCGCCTCGGGATTGGCGGGCTTGCGTTGTTCAGACAGGAACGCCTCGTCCGGCAGGACAAGCGCATCGGCACGGAACGCCTTATCAAGGTCTTCATTGGTAAGTGTCGCACGCATCGCGGCGATAAAGGCATCAACGCGGGCCTGTTCATCGGCAAAGGCGGCATCGACATCGCCACCATTCGCCTCATAGGCGGCAATGGCAGACAACATCAAACGGGTTGCGTATTTCTGCCCGGCTTCCCAGCGATTGAACGCATCACTGTCGTTGCCCATCAGGAAGACAAGCTCGTCATCGGGCTGATCGGTGGTGATGTTAACGGGGGCGGAGAATCCCCGGTTAAACGACAGCACCGGCGCCTCAGTCACACCATCAAAGACGAATTCCTGGCTTGCCTCAGAGAGTTCCACCGTTTTGGCGACGAGGTCTGAACCATCCGCGCCCAGAAGCCCGATTGACATCGGCATGTGCAACGGTTTCTTGTCCGGCTGTCCCGGGGTCGGGTCGGTTTTCTGCGAAATGGTCAGGCGGTATTGTTTGGCATCTGCGTCATAGTCGCCCTGCCAGCTGAGTTTCGGCGTGCCGGCCTGCGAATACCAGAGTTTGAGTTGGCTGAAATCGATGCCATTGGCGTCTTCCATCGCCTTGGCAAAATCATCACAAGTCACCGCCTGCCCGTCATGGCGATCAAAGTAAAGGTCGATGCCCTTGCGATAGCCATCCGGGCCAAGCAACGTGTGCATCATGCGGATCAGTTCAGCACCCTTTTCATAGACCGTCGCGGTATAGAAATTGTTGATTTCCATATAGCTGTCCGGGCGCACCGGATGGGCCAGAGGGCCGGCGTCCTCGGGGAACTGGGCGGCGCGGAGTGCATTGACATCCTTGATCCGCTGCACCGGGCGGGAACGCTGATCGGCCGAGAATTCCTGATCACGGAACACGGTCAGACCTTCCTTGAGCGACAGCTGGAACCAGTCGCGACAGGTCACGCGATTACCTGACCAGTTATGGAAATATTCGTGTGCAACGATGGATTCGATGCGTTCATAATCGCCATCGGTCGCGGTATCCGGGCGGGCCAGAACGAATTTGGCGTTAAACACATTGAGGCTTTTGTTTTCCATCGCGCCCATATTGAAGTCCGAAACGGCAACGATATTGAACAGATCGAGATCGTATTCGAGGCCATAGACCTCCTCGTCCCACTTCATCGACCGTTTCAGGCTGTCCATCGCATAATCGCAGCGATCCTCATTGCCATGTTCGACAAAGATGCGCAGCGCCACATCACGGCCCGACATGGTTTTGAAACTGTCTTCGACACAGGCCAGATCACCGGCGACCAGCGCAAACAGATAGGATGGCTTCGGGAACGGATCTTCCCACACGGCAAAATGACGGCCGCCGTCAAGATCGCCACTATCAATCAGATTGCCGTTCGATAACAGAACCGGGCAGCTTTCCTTATTGGCATTGATCGTGACCTTATAGGTCGCCATGACGTCCGGGCGATCCGGGAAATAGGTGATGCGGCGAAATCCCTCGGCCTCGCACTGGGTGCAAAAGGCACTTTGCGAAACATAAAGACCTTCAAGCCGGGTGTTGTTGGCTGGCGAAATCTGGGTTTCAAGTTCGGCAATGAAGTTTTGCCCCGGTGCCTTAAAGCGCAGGCCTTCCTGATCAACCGTGAAATCGCTGGACGCCAGGCGGGTTTCATTGAGGGTGACGGAAAGAAGCTTCATATCCTCGCCATGGAGGAAAACCTCGTCCCCCTTTCCGGTACCGCGCACAGGATTCGCAGCCATAAACAGGCGCGATTTGACATTTGTCACGTCACGATCAAGGTCAAAAACCAGTTCGACCTTTTCGACAATAAAGTCAGGTTCCTTATAGTCTTCGCGACGAATCTCTTGCGGCTGTTCAGACATTTAAGGGTCCTTTTTTCCTTGGGCTGCGCGGTTTTGGAACGGATTGTATAAAATCGCCAATTTCGCAATGCAGTGTGGTGTTTCAGAACTGAATTTCGGTCAGCGATAACACTGATAGGATAAATTTCATTTTTCCTCAAATGCGGAGTTTACGGCGCCGATTTTAATGGGCATACTCTCAAACGGTGGCGCGAGGGGGGCCAAAGTTTCACATTTCGTGGGGCGAGAGTGATCTTTGGTTTCCCTCAACCTTTCTGCCGGTTTTCCAGACAAAACATCTTCTCATGCAGATCGGCGTCCACCGGGTCGCACCCTACCAAAATCAAAAATATCCCATCCTTTTCTCACCTAATAATTTGTGAGTTCCGCTTGAACGGGATAGAATAATTGCGACCTGTCGGGGAATGATAACTTTCAGGGGAAAAATCGCCAATGTCCGAAACGTTCCAGGTTCTGATCGCCGATGACCATCCGCTAGTGCGCGGAGCCCTCAAACAGGCGTTAAGCTCAGAACTGGAAAACGTATCGGTCCTTGAAGCCGGCAGCCTGTATGAAGCCATTGATCAGATCGAAGCCCACAAGGGTGATATCGATCTTGTCCTGCTTGATCTTCATATGCCCGGCATGAACGGCTTTACCGGCCTGTTTACCCTGCGTGCATCCTATCCCGACATTCCTGTTTCCATCGTTTCCGCCAGTCAGGAACTGCCTGTCGTGCGCCGTTCCATTGAATATGGCGCATCGGCCTTTGTTCCGAAATCAGCCCCGGTCGATCAGATCGGGCTTGCGGTCAAAACCGTTCTGGATGGTGGCATGTGGATGCCCGACTGGGCGCGTGAGGCCATGGAAAACGGCCCGACTGACGACGAAGCCACCGGCCTTGCCGAAAAGATCGGCCAGCTTACCCCGCAACAGCTGCGTGTTCTCAATATGCTGACCGAAGGCAAGCTCAATAAGCAGATAGCCTATGAGCTTGATGTCACCGAGGCGACGGTCAAGGCCCACGTATCGGCCATCCTGCGCAAGCTTTCGGTCCATAGCCGTACACAGGCCGTTATCATCGCGCGCGAATTGCAGTTGCAGGAACCGGCAATCGAGGCCTGATTGGTCGAATTTGGCTAAATCCATCTTGGGGTTTCAGCCCGCGGAACTTCCCCGCTGCTCAGCCGTTTAATCCATACATCCAGATAAAAACACGTTTGCAGGCGGTTGCCCTGCCCTGTCGGGAGTCCTTGTATGTCGGCCAGATGCGGCGCGCATTCGCCAGAAACACCTGAAGCCTCCGAAACATCGGGCGCCAATCCGCCCGCCAATGGCACGGCGGCAGAAACGGATGCGACTGTCCCCAGTGATGCGGAACGCCGCACCAATGCGCGCGCGCGGGTGTACCGCCGGGCGCGGACGATTTCGGTGATCGGCACATTTGTGGTTTTGGCATTGGGTTGTCTTTACGTCGCGCAAAGTCTTTTGCTGCCGGTTGTTCTGGCGTTTTTGCTGTCGCTTGTGTTTTCGCCGGTTGTCCGCACCTTTGCGAAATTTTACATTCCCAATGCCGTAACCGCGTTTGCCATTGTCCTGACACTCAGCGCGACTGTGATTGCCGGGATTTATGGCCTGAGTGGCCCGGTATCAGGCTGGATTGATGAAGCGCCAAATATCGAGCGTCAATTACGTCTGCGCCTTGCCGATCTTAGCGAACCGCTTGATAAACTCCGCGAAGCCCAAAAGCAGGTATCCGAGGCCACCGATCAGAATAATGGCGATGAAGACGTTCAAAGGGTCGTGGTTGCCGAACCCAACCTGATCAGTCAGGCCGCCCAAGGCGCACCCGATATTCTGGCGGGCATTGCGCTGATGCTTGTTTTGTTGCTGTTTATCCTGTCGGGCGGTGATCGGATTTATCAGAAACTGATCCGCTCGCTTCCGACCTTTGGCGACCGGCGCAAGGGATTGCGTATTGCCCATGACGTGGAACGTGAAGTTTCGCGCTATCTCGCAACCATTACCGCAATCAACATCTTGCTTGGCATCGTGATCGGCACGCTGATGGCGATTATCGGCCTGCCCAACCCTGTTCTTTGGGGGATTGCGGCGGCGGTGCTGAATTATGTGCCGATCCTTGGGGCGATGACCGGTGTGGTGATTGTTGGCGTGGTGTCGCTTGTGTCGATGCAAACCACCGGACAGGCCCTGATTGCGCCGGCACTTTATCTGGCCTGCACTGTGATCGAAGGGCAACTGATCACGCCAATGCTTATTGGCAACCGGCTTAAAATCAACTCGGTCGCGATTGTGCTTGCCATTGCACTTTGGGGCTGGCTTTGGGGCTTTGTCGGCATTCTGGTTGCCGTCCCGCTTCTGATCGTTGCCAGCGTCATTTCCAATCACGTCGAAGGCCTGGGCGGGCTTCGCGAACTGCTGGGCCCACATGCAGCCAGCAACACGCCCGACCGCTCCATTCCGGCAAACAGCAAGTAGCGTTATCAGCCAACACCACACCCTACGCCATTGCCAAAACCTGCAAACGCTGCCAGTTTTGTGCGATGAACAAGGTCGAAGTCATTGCCCATGATTGCCTGGGTGTTGAAGCCGTCATGGCCGAAACACGCCATTGCTTTGCCAAACACACGCATGAGGCGTTTGGCATCGGCTTCATGTATGCGGGGGCGCAAAAATCCGCTTCCGGGCGCGGCATGGTCGAGGCCGGGGCTGGCAACATCATCACAGTCAATCCGCGCGAAGTGCATGATGGCCATCCGATTGGCGATGCTCCGCGCGGTTGGAACATGCTCTATTTCGAACCGGACCTGATCGCACGCGCGGCAAGCGACCTTTCTGAAACCGCAACCGATCAGTATGAATTCACCCGCCCCGTGATGGATAGTCCGATCGTCCGGCAATGCTTTGGCGCACTATTCGATGCCATCACCAACGGATCGGAAGAAAGCGCCCGTCTTCGGCGCGAAGAAATGCTGCTGATGATGCTCCATCACGCCATGATCGGCCCGGGTGAACCAACCCCAAGCTCAGACGTGCGCCAAGCCGTTGCCAATGCCCGGATCAAACGCGCCAAGGCGTTGCTCGATGACAGCCCGATACACAGCCACAGCCTTGATGACCTCGCCAACGCAACGGGCTTAAGCAAATTTCAGACGCTGCGCGACTTTACCCGTGCGACGGGCCTCACCCCGCACGCCTATCTGATCCAGCGGCGCATTGATCTTGCACGCGCGATGATCAAATCCGGCGATACCCTTGCCGATATCGCAAGTGCCGCGGGGTTTGCCGATCAAAGCCATCTGAACCGCCACTTTGTCCGTGCCTTTGGCCTGACACCGGGCCGCTATGCCCGCGCCGTTCGCGGAAACTGAGCAATCCTCATATCCTGCAATTCCGTTCAAGAATGCTTGGCTCGCCATCCCTAGATTGAGGGCAACAACATTCAACGAACGGATACAAAATGATCAGCCTCGATTTCCTGATAACCTCCCTTATCATCGTTGTCCTGCCCGGCACGGGTGTGATCTATACCCTGGCGCTTGGGCTTGGACGCGGCATGAAGGCCAGCATCTGGGCGGCCTTTGGCTGCACGCTTGGCATCGTCCCGCACATGACCGCCAGCATCCTTGGCCTCGCAGCCCTCCTCCATGCCAGCGCAGTTGCTTTTGAAATCGTGCGCTATCTGGGTGTGGCGTGGCTGCTTTATATGGCCTGGGGCATGTGGTTTGGGACCGGTGCGATGAAAGTCACAGCAAATGAAAGTGCTGCGGGCATTCTTAAAATCATCCGCGACGGCATATTGCTAAATCTGCTCAACCCGAAGCTCTCGGTCTTCTTCCTCGCGTTCCTGCCGCAATTTGTTAGCGCGAACACGCCGAATACAACGCTTGAGATGACCCTGCTCGGCCTGATCTTCATGGCGATGACGTTTGCGGTGTTTGTAATTTATGGCTGCTTTGCCGGTGCATTGCGCAGCCACATCATCGAACGCCCAAAGGTCATGGCTTTGATTGGCAAAAGCTTTGCAGGTGCGTTTGTCCTGATGGGCCTGAAACTTATGCTGACAGATCATTAGCCCTTGGATTGAGCACAATAAGATTGTTCCATTTATAGGAATAGCATGCAATCATTTAGTATTACTTCCGTCAGGCCTAGATTGGAATATTTGTCATTAGATAGAATACTGAACTAACAATACATAGTACTTTAGTTTCCAATTACAGTTCCCGATATTATTTATACTTTGCTGCTTCAGATGAAGCATAACGGGCTAGAACACTTATAACTTGAGAAAATGCTTGGCATTCATTAAATCACACCACAGCACCTAGATGACAAAACCAGTTTATCACAGACGAAAATCACGAACCTAAATTAACGTGAGAATAGTCCGGAAAAGATTTCGATACAACCGCTTCTTGAAAATATGCACAGCAGAAAATGAATATAACTCACTTTTCCACCCTATTCTTCAGGTTGAATATCTTCATTAGAGTCAGAAACTTCGAAGCTTTCAGGTTCTTTGTCGCCATCCTCCGGTTGAACCGGCTCTGCAAGTTCTGGAGAACCTTTCGGAATGCTTAAGTTTTCGGCAACATATGCAGCTACCTTATTGGCGGCTTCAGGATCACTCAGAGTAATTTTACGATCAACATCAATCTCAAAGCTATGCCCAGGCACTGAAATCTTGAAGGCGTCGATTCTTGTTAGAAAGCAGTAATAGACAGGTTGGTGGCTACAAATAGATGGAACAACCACAGTGTTCGTTACATCGGCCTCAATCGATAAATCCGTAATTTTTCCAATTTTATCTTTTACAGTCGCAACTTCATGGGCAAGGTCGCTAATAAGTAACTTCTGTCTACCCGGCGACGTAATTGCCTTCGCCCACGAGCGATTACGAAAAGCCAGATACATTCTCGGCTCCGCATCATATACGTGTAAAAAGTATCGACCGTTCGCACTTTCGCTGCCTTTCTCTGGAACCAAGGAACACAATCGAACAATATCCGAAATGAACGAGGCTACAGTAGTTGTTTTGTTAGAAGAATGATCCAAACCATCATCCCCAGCCTGATTTCGGAGAAATTTTGCTTCCAACCAAGCGTTGTGACGCCAACCGTATTGACTTAGCCGCCTGTTCCCCACGCGTAGACTATACAAATTGAGATATAAATCTGCTCGGAGATATCTAGGATCATGAAGACCGATGTATTCCCCTTTTCGTCGGTATAACCGTTCGTGCTGCATACGCGCTATCGGATCGTTGACGTTACGACCGTTAAGTGACTGAAGCACAGCTAGAGAAAACACCCCGACCAGTCCAGCTTCATAGCTTTGCTGCTGGTAGCCTGAACCATGCAGAATCTCCGGTAGCATCAAGAAACTTTGCTCAATTAACATGCCTATCCAAACTTTACCAAATTACGGAACACAACTAATAGTAGTACATTTCATATAAATGATAAAAATAAAAATCATGACAAAAGTGCTGAAGGGCGTCTAAGTACTGCTTTAATAAAATCAAGATCAGAGGCAAATCTCGACGCTCACTGTAGACTACCGACATGTGGTGTTGATTGGGTTTTAGCATAAGCATAGTATTAAGCTCTACTCCGCCGCATCCGTCCCCAACCGATTAAGCGCACGCGTCATCAGAGCACGTAGCTTGGCTGGGCGGAGCGGTTTGTTGAGCAGGGAGTAGCCTTGGGCGGCGATCAGGTCTGCGGTCTCGGACGCGCGGTCGGCGGTGATGATGACGCCCGGCACGTTAACGCCGTGAACATCACGAAGCCGGATCAGGACATCAAGGCCGGTCTGGCCGGAATCAAGGTGGTAATCGGCAAGAATGATGTCCGGGGAAAACGGCTTTTTGCCTTCAATTTCCTGAGTCAGGAGGTTTTCGGCAGCCGTGCCGGATTGGGCGGTCACCACGACGCAATCCCAGTTTTCGAGCATGGCGCGCATGCCATCCAGGATCGCCGGTTCGTTATCAAGGCACAGCACGCGAAGGCCGCCCAATTCGCCCGCCATGCGGCGTTTGGGCTTGGGCGTGGCAGCTGTATCGGCAACACCCAGCGGCACTTCGACCGAAAAGACGGTGCCGCGACCAGGGCGCGAGCGCACCGAAACCGGATGGCCGAGCGACTTGCCAAGGCGATCCACGATGGCAAGGCCAAGGCCCAGCCCCTTCACATCGGTGGTTTCCGGGCCTTCGAGGCGATGGAATTCGCGGAAGATGATTTTCAGTTTGTCTTCGGGGATGCCCGGACCGCTATCCCAGACTTCGAGTTTCAGCGTGTCACCACGCACACGACAGCCGACCACCGCCCCGCCAGTGCGGGTATAGCGCATGGCGTTGGAAATGAAGTTTTGCAGGATACGCCGCAGCAATCGACTGTCACTGCGCACCCACAGATCGCGTTTATGGACCTTGAAGCTGAGCCCCGCATTTTCGGCAATCGGGCCGAATTCGGTCTCAAGCGCGCCCAGCACATCATTGATCGCAAAGTCGCGAATGGTCGGTTGCATCGCGCCTGCGTCCAGCTTGCAGATATCAAGAAGCTCGTTGAGGAGTTCTTCCACGCCCTTGAGCGACAGATCCACCTTGCCGACCAGATCAAGTATGTCATCCGCCAGTCCCTGCTTGCCGCCCAGCGCCACCGTAAACAGGCGCGCGGCATTCAGCGGCTGAAGCAGGTCGTGGCTGGCGGCGGCAAAGAAGCGGGTCTTGGTATCATTCGCGGTTTCGGCCTGTTCCTTGGCGTCTGAAAGCTCTGAGTTCAGCACCTCAAGCGCATGGGTACGTTCGGTCACGCGGGCTTCGAGGCCTTCGTTGGCTTCTTTCAGGGCCTGTTCGGCGGTCTTGCGTTCGGTGATGTCGTGATAGATGCAGAAATAGCCCAGCACCTCGCCGGTTTCGTCAAAGTGCGGGATATAGGTGCCTTCGGCATAGCGGCCTTCGCGCACGCCAAGGGTGGCGCGTTCGTCATTGCGGTTGCGCGTGATGGCGGGGAATTCGATCTCGAAACTTTGGCGATAGCCCTGCAATACAAGATCAATCATCGGGGCGAGATGGACATAGCGTTCCTCGCCCACTGCTTCACGGACCGACATGCCATGGGCCTCAACCCGACGCAGACCAAACATCCGCTCATACGGCCGGTTGGTAAAGCGCAGGCGCTGATTTTTATCGGCGTACGCAATCATCACCGGAATGTTGTCGGTATAGATCCGAATGTTGCGTTCGCTATCGCGCAGGGCTTCTTCGGTGCGCACGCGTGCCGTAATGTCGGCAATGGTGGCCACAAACCCGCCATCGGGCATCGGGTTGGTGCGGACTTCGAGCACCATGCCATCAGCACGCTTGCGCTCGTAGGTGTGGGGCAGTCGTCGCATCTGAGGGGCGGCATTGCGCCCCAGCAGAATATCAATATCGACCGCCCGGTTGCCGTTATCGCGGCAGATATGGACAAGCTCTGACAGCGGCAATGTCACCTGAATGTCGCTGGTCGAAATGCCAAGCAAATCAATGAAACGGTGGTTCCACGTGGCCAGACGCAGGTTCTGGTCAAACACCCCGACCCCTTGCGAGATGTTTTCAAGCGTATTGAGCAACAGGTCGCGGTTGAACTTGATGGCCTCGGACGCCTCGTCCAGCAGCTCCATCGCATCGCGGCGTGATACGGCCTTGTCAGGCAGCAATAGCGCCATCACCACGCGCGAGGATGCGGCGCCGACGGCACCAGACAGCAGATGTTCGGTAAAGTTCGCGGCATCAACATCGGCAAGATCGGATCGCTTGGTTTCGCCATCACGCGATTGCAGGTAATTGCGAAAGGCGCGCTGTGCCCAGTGCTTGCCAAGGAACCTTGCCGCCAGATCTTCGAGATCGCCCAGCGTCACCCGACCCGGCCAGGTATCGTTGCGCGCCTTGGTATCCTTGCGCCAGACATCGACAAAGACCTGCGCCTGACGGCGCTGGGTGACACCCTGCACCCCAACGGCCGAGCCGACAAACATCAGAACGAAATTCACGCCAAGTGACCAGACAACCCCGTGGGTCAGATGATCTTCGATCCCCACCCCCAAAAGGGCCTGCGGGTTCAGAATGCCAATGCCAAACGGCCCGTCGGTCAGGAGCGAGGATGGCAACAACCCGCCCTGTACAAAGGCCGGCATCAAAAGCGTATAGGCCCAAAGCACAAAGCCCGACGTCAGGCCAAGCCGAACCCCGGTCCGGTTGATGTTTTTAAGATAGATCGCGGCGAGAACCGCCGGGCCGAACTGCGCCATGGCGGCAAAGGACAACATCCCGATATCGGCCAGCGCATAGTTTTCCGCGAGGAACCGATAGAAACCATAGGCCAGAAACAGGATGGCAATGATGGCGGCCCGGCGGATTTTCAATAACACCTGACTGACATCGCCAGACATACGTTTCTGGAGGCGTTCAGAACGCAGCAAAAGCGGCATGACCAGATCGTTACAGACCATGGTCGAAACCGCGACACAGGACACAATCACCATCCCGGTACTGGCCGACAAACCACCGATAAAGGCAAACACCGCCAGCCAGTTCTGCCCGCCGAGCAACGGCAAGGTCAGAACGAAGGTATCGGGATTGACCGCCGGGTTATGGCCAAACATGAACAGACCGGCAATCGCGATCGGCACGACAAAGATGTTGATCGCAACCAGATAAGCCGGGAACAGCCAGCGCGCGCTGGTCAGGTTGCGGCTGTCATCATTTTCAACAAAGGTGACATGGAACTGGCGCGGCAGGCAGAAAATGGCAAACCCCGCCAGCATGGTGGCGATAAAGAAGTTTGATGTCAGCCAGGTATCGGGAATAAACATCTGCCGCACGGTCGGATCAGACAGGGCGCGTTGATTGATATCGACAAAGCCGTCAAACATCCCGTAAACGACAAAAAAGCCGACCATCAAAAGGGCTGCAAGCTTGATCAGGCTTTCAAACGCCACCGCGAGGATCAGGCCGTCATGATGTTCGGATGCATGGATATAGCGAACGCCAAACAGGATGGCGAACAACCTGTTGCCCCAGATCGCCGATCAGCACATCAAACGACATCGAAACCGCTTTGAGCTGAAGGGAAA
>NZ_JBZCIA010000005.1:296093-309902 GCF_059052855.1 Thalassospira sp. CA1 | reverse complement strand
CCAAAACCGAAAATCATCACCAAAATCGGACCGATATAGATCGGCAGGAAAGCCCAGCCCCCGGTGGCCGCCGAGCCAAAGAAGGTCCAGCTTGTGCAATAGACCGCCATCGACAGGGCATAAATCGTCGGCTTTAATCTCGATGCGCGCCACTTGTCGGCATACTTGTCGCCATAATGGGCAATGGCAAACAACAACCCGATATAGGTCATGGCAACAATAAAGATCAGTCCGCCCTGAAGCATCGACGCAAACGCCCTTGTTATCGCCGCCTGTCCAGGCGGTCACAATTATCTGTTATCGGGGACTATACCACGGCGGGCGAATTGTCTAAAACGGCGCAAATCGTTTTGAGACCAAAGATCAAGGAAAGCGTGGTTCAGATGGCTTCTGATTATGGCTTTTACGCCGGTATCCTGCGGTTCGTCGCAAAAAAGACGGAAACAGATGACGCCGAAATTCGCATCATGATGGGCCATCTGGCCGGGATTGCCGATGCGATTGAACAAAGCGGTCGCTTCATGGTCGAACGCAACAATTGCGAAAGTGCCGCGCGCGCCTTTGCCGGTGTCGCCAAATTCCTGCAGGAACGCATCCTGCCAGAGGCACTAAACGCCGGGAACGAGGGCGCAGTCGAACAGCTTAAATGGGCGATTGAAACATCACTGGTGCTGGCGGCCGAACTGGTGAAACGTGCAGCGAATGAAGAGCTCAAGGATCAGGACAGGTTCACGTTCGATTTGCCCGCCGCCCCGAACGCGCCGACCGTGCACTAAGCCCTTATATGGCGGCAAACAGCAGACAACAAAAAAGGCCGACACCCTAAAGTGCCGGCCTTTTTCATTTAAGATGCCTGATGGCTTAGTACGTGCCGTTGGCAAAAACACTGGCGCGCTGGTTAAGCGCGGTTGCCTCAAATTCCTTGCCGTAGGGCGCGGCTTTCTTGGCGAAATCCATCACGGATGCATAAATGCGACCGGTGAGTTCATTCTTCGCAGCAATTTCTTCAAGCGCTTCTTTGGACGCAGTCGCAAAGGCGTTGATCAGATCGTCATTGAAGTGACGGATCTCGGTACCTTTTTCGAGGATCGCCTGATAGGACTGAATATTGTTGAACGCGAAATCCGACAGGGTCTGTTCGGCATTGGCCTGTGCGGCAACCGCGACGATTTCCTGAAGGTCTTCGGGCAGTTCGGCGAACTTGTCCTTGTTGATAAAGACTTCAATGCCCGAACCCGGTTCGGCAAATGCCGGGGTGTAGTAATATTTGGCAACCGATGCGAGGCCAAAGGCATAATCGTTCCACGGACCAACCCACTCGGCGGCGTCAATCGCACCGGACTGCAAGCTCGGCAGGATGTCGGCAGCCGGGAGAAGCGACGGGGTTGCCCCCAGACGGCGCATGGCTTCGCCACCGATACCGGCATAACGGACCTTGAGGCCCTTAAGGTCCTCAACCGAGTTGATTTCCTTGTTGAACCAGCCGCCTGCCTGAAGGCCTGTGTTGCCAGCCAGGAACGGTTTGACGTTGAACTGGGCATAAAGCTCGTCCCAGAGCGCCTGACCACCGCCAAAACGCAACCAGCCGGAAAGCTCCCAGCCCATCAAACCGAACGGAATGGTGGTGAAGAACGAAACAGCCGGGTCCTTGCCAAACCAGTAATACGGGGTGGAGTGCGCAAGATCGGCAACGCCCTGTTCGACCGCATCCATGCATTCAAGCGCCGGGACCAGTTCACCCGCACCGTAAACGGTGATGTTCAGGCGACCGCCCGACATCTTGTTGACACGTTCGGCAAACAGTTCGCCGTTCGCACCAAGACCTGGTGTTCCTTTCGGCCAGGGCATGACCATGCGCCAGTTGATGGTTTTATTTGCTTTGACGATTGATGGTGCAGCGGCAGTAGCGGCAAATGCGCCTGCGGCAACGCCTGCACCGCCCAGAAACGCGCGACGTTTCATTGTGGGGCTCCCAATATTGGTAAAATTTTGCGTAAAAAGTTCACGAAGATAATTTCGTAACCTTGTTTGGGTCCAAAGTTACGGTTTTTGGCGCAGGCAACAATTAACGATTGCGGGATGCAGCATCGCACTGAGCGCATGACATCGACATTTCGTCGACAAATTTTCAACCATAGAGCCAAACAAAAAGGGACTGCCAGAATGGCAGTCCCTGATCGGGGATCGAACCGAAGGTCCGATAAAGATTTAAAGGCGGGTCTTAGTAGCCCCAGACCTTTGCACGGTGCATCAGACCAGTGGCCTCGAATTCCTTGCCATACCGTGCAGCTTTCTTAACCAGGTCAAGGTAGCTTGCGGCAATCCGGCCAGCGAGGTCATTCTGGCCAGCGATTTCATCAACAGCGGCCTTGGAATGTTTGGCCAGCGCCATGATGACTTCATCGGGGAACTGACGCACCTCAACACCCTTGTCGATCAGCGGCTGATAGGACTGGATGTTGTTAAAGGTGAAGTCGGCAAACGTGTTTTCGGCAATCGCCTGTGCGGCAAAGCGAATGATCGCCTGCAGGTCAGGTGTCAGCGCGTTAAACTTGTCCTTGCCAACAAAGATCTCAAGACCCGGGCCAGGTTCATGGAAGGCCGGGGTGTAGTAGTATTTAGCAACCTGATACAGACCAAACGCCATATCGTTCCACGGGCCAACCCATTCGGCCGCATCAATCGCGCCCGACTGCATCGCCGGCAGGATTTCACCCGGCGGGATCATGGTGGCGTTGGCACCAGCACGGCGCATGGCTTCGCCGCCAAGACCGGCATAGCGCATTTTAAGGCCCTGAAGGTCATCAAGCGAATTGATTTCCTTGTTGAACCAGCCACCGGCCTGCATGCCAGAGTTACCGGCATAGAACGGCACAACATTGAATTCGGCGTATGCTTCTTCCCACAGCTTCTGACCATCGCCAAAGCGGATCCAGCTTGAAAGCTCCCACGCGGTCAGACCGAACGGAATGGTCGAGAAGAAGTTAAGGGCCGGGTTTTTGCCCTGCCAGTAATACGGGGTACCGTGCGCCATTTCAGCCACACCCTGTTCGACCGCATCCATGCATTCGAACGGCGGCACCAGTTCACCCGCACCATAGATGGTGATGTTCAGGCGACCAGCCGACATCTCCTTGACCATGGCGGCGAACTTTTCGGCATTGGTGCCAAGTCCCGGGGTTCCTTTTGGCCATGGCATCACCATGCGCCAATTCAGCGTTTCCTGTGCGGATACAACAGCCGGTGCTGCAACCGAGGCAGCAACCGCACCCGCACCCAGTCCGGCCCCTTTTAGAAACTGACGACGTTTCATTCCGATCCCCTTAAATTCTTGTGTTTTGGTGGTTTTTTGCGCCACCACCAACTTGCGGAGGGGAATTTTGTCTAAAACGAGTGTCCTTTTCCACTATTTTTGCCGAAATCAGGAAATATTTTTTCTTGCCGCTACGGAATGCTGGCCTTCAGTCCGCCAACAGTGTCTTACTACCCAAGGTAGCGATTGTAATCTGCGACGAACTGTTCAACCGTGCCCGCCCCAAGCGGCGTGTTGTAATATTGCTTCCAATAGGCTGCCAGCCCGTTGATGTCGTTGGGATCGGTCGGCATCGCGGCTGGTGCCCGGTAGTAGCGAATACGACAAAGCGCTGTGGCATAGGCCAGGTTGGTTGCCAGTTGTGCGTCCTTGTCGGGCGTGCCGTCTGCTTGTGCTGGCTGCGGGGCAAGAAACCCGTCCACCTTGGCTTTCAGGTCCGCCCGGTAATCAAGATAGTTTTCATAACAATCATGCAAGGTTGCCGGTTCCATCTGGAAAATTCCCAGCGCCGGACCACCGCCGACCTGTTCAATATAATCGCCCAGATGGCTTTCATGGGCGGCTGTGCCCATAATGAGGTTTTCCGCGACATCTGATGCAGGCAATCCAAGGGCCGCGAGAACCGGTTTGACGACAAGGGTGCGAAGCTGCGTGGCATTGATTGGCATAGGAGCCTCCATTCGACCAATGGTATAAGGACCCCTATGACGCAGCAGATTGGGAAATGAGAAATCTTTTCTGTTTTTTCTCTTTTTCCGCGCAATTTAACACATGGAAACAGTATTTTAATTCCATAAAATTACACCATGCTAACCTTTTGGATAGTTAAACTAGACCACTCAGGTCCAACCTAAAGAAACAGCACCTTTTAAGTGTTCACATTGCTTGTTTTTTCTCGGGGGATCAAACGTGGTACATCCTGAACTTAAAAGCCGTCTCGACTTTATCGGACTGGACGAACCAAAGATCAAACAGCTCAAACGTGCGTGGCCAGTGATTGAAAAAAACCTGCCGGGCATGCTTGATCAGTTTTACCAGAAGGTGATGAATAACGCGGCTCTGGCAAAAATTGTCGGTGATCCGTCAAACATTGATCGCCTGAAGAATGCCCAGGCCAAACACTGGGCCAAACTTTTTGACGGCGCATTCGATCAATCCTTTTACGACGACGTGCGCCGCATCGGTAAGGCCCACGAACGGATTGGACTGACGCCCGAAGCATATGTTTCGGCCTATAACTTTATGCTTGGCGAAATCACCGCCGTCCTGTGCAAAAATTTCAATCGTGATTCACAATTGCCGTTGATGATTATCGGGTCGACCAATGCGTTGCTGATCGATGTCGAAATGGCGATTACGGTCTATTACGAAGAAACGCAAAAGACCTATGCCGACAAACTTCAGCAAATGTCCGACGAGTTTGAAAAAACCATCGGAACGGTCGTTTCCGCTGTTTCAAGCTCGGCCGAAGATATGTCGCAGGCATCTGAAACCCTGTTGGCCAGCATGCAGGAAACCCAGGGCGAAGTTGAAAAGGCGCGCGGCGCTGCTGAACTGTCTGCCGATAATGCCACCACCGTTGCCGGTGCGGCGGAAGAACTTGATAGCTCCATTCGCGAAATCTCAAGCCAGGTTTCGCGGGCCTCGACAATTTCCAACGAAGTTGAAGTGTCTGTACAACAAACATCAGACACGATCGAAACTCTCAATGCCGCCGCCGAACAGATCGGCACTGTGGTTGACTTGATTGACAAGATCGCAAGCCAAACCAACCTTCTGGCCCTGAACGCCACGATCGAGGCGGCCCGTGCCGGCGAAGCGGGCAAAGGCTTTGCCGTGGTCGCAAGTGAGGTCAAAAACCTTGCCAATCAGACCGCGAAGGCCACCGGCGATATCACCGCACAGATCAACAATGTGCAGCAAAGCACGGTTGCCGCGGTGAATGCCATTCACGGGGTCGCCGGCCAGATCAGCAACATTGTTGATTCCGTTACCGCGATCTCAGCAGCAGTCGAACAACAGGCCGCCGCCACAACTGAAATCAGTGGCAATATCAACGCGGTGTCTTCGGCCAATCGCGATGTGAACGGCAGCCTGGAAACCGTCAATGGCACCGCACAACGTACCAGCACGGTGGCGCAAAACGTTTCGGACGTCTCGCGCATGCTTAAACAGAATTCCGAAAAACTGCGTTCGGATGTCGATGCATTCATCACGAAGCTGACGTCATAGGACCGAACACCGCCTTCACCCCCCGAGGCCGCGCTGCTTAAGCTCGTTGCTAGCGGTCGCGTGCCTCGGACGGTGTAATGCCAAAGACGCGCTTGAAGGCGGTTGCGAAATTGGCCGGGCTTTTATAGCCCGCCGCCCAGGCGGCCTGCGCAATCGTCAGGCCGTCCTTTTCCATGGCATCGCGGGCCGCGACAAGGCGGCTTTCACGGATGAAATCCTTTACCGTCATGCCATAGGCATCCTTGAAGATGCGCTGCATGCTGGTGACACTGATCCCGATGGCGGCTGCAATGGTCGGAAGGGTTTGTTGTTCCGGGTCACTGGCCAGAATGAAATCACGGATTTCCTGTGCACGATGATGCCGATCCAGCGCATCCGGGCCGGAATTTTTGCCAAGCGTTGCCGTTTGGTCCGTACCGTTCTGAATGGCGGATAGTGCCTCGGCAAAAATCTCCAACCCGCGGCTTTCTTCATAAAGCTCGCGCACAAGCGGATCCGTTGCATGCGGATAGATCAACTGATCAGCAAGTGCGAGTACGCGGCGTGACGGCCGCCAGCTGCGCACAGAAATACCGGCATTGAAAAAATCGGCGATTTCGCGATAGCGGGCCGGTGACTTGCCAAGCTGGCGCAAGACCCAGTCAAACTGTGCCGAAATCATCACCTTGCTGATTTCGCTGCCTTTGTGGATATAACGCCTGACCTTAGAGGGCTGCGGAACTGCCCAGATGAAGCCGACCGGATGATCCCGCGCATCAAGGTCAACCGGCACACCGTCAAACTCGGCCTGCAGCCGTCCCTTCAGCATGATGGCGACCTTTACGGCCGCGCCGACATGATAGTCGGCGATGGCATCCTTCATCTCCATCGTGTCGGAGGTGTGAATATCAAGAAACGACTGCGTATCGCTAAATGACATGCGCCCGCTCATCAACGCGCCGCGACTTGCCAGGGCGTTGCCGAGCTCGCCTGTTTCCTGAATAAGGGTGCCGCGTTTTTCCAGATGGCTCCTGGTAATAGAGTCACGCCGCGTTATCTGCCGGTGTGCTGTTACCCCCACAAACCTCTCCTGCATCATTTTGAAGTCACAAAGCATCTTTGAACATGCAATCGGCGCCGAACGGCGTTTGCAAAGACACGCTGACGATTTCGCAAACATGTCCGGCGATTTGGCAAACATCATTCCTGTTGCATCCCCGCCTGCGAAAATAATATTCACAATCATTCGCATTTGCAATTATATTTCTCAGGGAATGAACATGCCACAGTCACCCTCGCCAACCTCATCGCCCCGGATCAGCGCCCTTTTGCGCACGACCGTTCTTGCCGGTTTTACGCTTGCGGTTTTGCCATCAATCACCTTTGCCCAAGAGGCCAACAACGATGAAACCGTGACCAAGCCCCTCGAAGTCACCGCATCGGCCAAATCGGCCCAGGGCCTTCCCGGAGGCGTTTCGATTGGCCAGGAAGAACTGGATCGTAAAAACCCGCAGACCATGAAGGATGTCTTTTCATCGGACGCGTCGGTTGAAGTCGGCGGGCCGACCGCCATCGTTCAGAAGGTCTATGTGCAGGGTATCGAGAATACCAAGCTCAACGTTCAGGTTGATGGCGCCCGTCAGGTAGATTCAAGCTTCCACCATATCGGAACAGCGATCATTGATCCGGCGATGCTGAAATCGGTTAATGTTGAATCCGGTGTCGCCCCGGCGGATGCCGGGCCACATGCCTTGGGCGGATCAATGTCTTATGAAACACGTGATGCCCGTGACGTCCTTGAGGCCGGTGACACGTTCGGTGGCTGGGGCAAGTTGCAGTACAATTCAAACACCAAGGGCTTTGCCGAATGGCTGACCGTTGCCGGACAGTCAGACGGGTTTGAAGCGTTGGCGTATCTGAAAAACAGCAATCAGGGCAATTACAAAGACGGCGACGGTGATGAGGCGATTGGCACCGCCGATGGCAGCGAAAGCGGACTGGGCAAGTTTGCCTTTACCGGCAATGACGGTGGCCGTTTCGAAGCGTTCGCCAGCCATCTTGAAGATGAAGGTGTCCGCCCGTCCCGCCCGAACTATGCGGTTCTGGCCAACGGCGCAGCGCCGCAATGGTTGTCCTATCGCGATACGTCGGTTGGGGTGAGCTATGTCGATGAAATGCCGTCCGGCCAGTTTGATCCGGAATTCAGCCTGGCATACAGCCGCACGGTTCTGAACATTCCGGCCCTTCAGGGTGGTGCAAACTTCTATCACGTCAAATCCGATATCCAGTCCGTCAACGGCAAGGCCGCCAACAATTTTGAAGTCGATAACGGTGTCATCACCGCCGGGATTGATTTCTATCGCGATGAGGCAACCGGATATCACAACCGATCCCCGCGCAACGGTAGCTATTCGGAAACCTCGACCGATATTGGCGCATTCTCGCAAGCTCGCCTGTCCCTGACCGATCAGTGGCGTGTGTCGTTCGGCGGCCGTGCCGATCAGCAATGGTTCGAAGGCCTGACTGGTGAAGACTTTTCCGAATTCGGACTAAGCGGCAATGCCAACACCGAATATGACCTGACCGAACAGCTGATGGTCTATGGTGGTGCCGGGACGACGTTTGGTGGCCTCCCACTTGGTGAATCGGCAATTTATGAATTCAGTGGCAACTGGAATTATGACGGCTTTGCCCCTTCGCAGTCCTATAACGCAAAGATCGGTTCGCGCCTTGCGCTTGATGACTGGACGCTGGATGGAAACCTTTTCTACAACCTGATCGATGAATCCCACGATCTGTCCAGTGCAACGCGTAACTCGACCGTCGATCTCGACACCCGTGGTGTCAATCTGTCTGCCATGTATTCCTATGGTCCGGGGTTTGCGCGCCTGACCTATTCCCACACCAACGTTAAAACCGACGGCGGCGTCCCGCTGAGCACCGAGGCCTCCTATCAGGGCGTCATTATGGGTGACATGTTCAACTTCGATGCTGGTCATAGCTTTGATAGCTATGGGCTGCGCGTTGGCGGCAATGCGGAATTCGCCCTTGCCGATGACAGCCCCGAAGAACGTGGCAACGAAAAACTCGATAGCTACTTCGTTGCCAATCTCTATGCCGAATGGGTCCCCGGAGTGTTGAACGATGCAGTTACCCTGCGTGTGGATGCGCTGAACATCCTTGATCGCGATTACATCGACCGCGCAACAACCGGTTATGACAGCACGCGCATCAGCGAACCGTTCCACGAACCCGGACGCACTTTCCTGATTTCGGCGAAGGTCGATTTCTAGGACGCGAAGAAACACACTTCAAACCGAAATGGGCGGCACATCAGGTGCTGCCCGTTTTGGCGTTTGAAATGCACGAAAAGACAAACCTTCAGGATAACCTGACATGAAAATTCGCAATCTTCTTGCCCTTGCTGCGGCGACACTGATCTGGAGTGCAAACGCGTCCGCTGGTGAAACGGTCACACTAACTGATATTGCCGGACGTGAAGTCACCGTCGAGGTGCCGGTCAAACACATGATCCTTGGCGAAGGGCGTTTCCTGCCGTCCATCGGTATTCTCGATCCGGAAAATCCGGTGCGCTGGATTGCCGGAATGATGGGCGACTTCAAATCGCTTGATCCGGCATACTTTGCGCAATATCGCGAAAAATTTCCCGAGATTGATGATATTCCGCTGGTTGGTCGTCAGAACGAAGAAACGTTTTCTGTTGAAAAGGCCGTGACAGTCGAACCCGACGTGGCAATTTTTGGCATGTCGGGCGGCCATGGGCCGGGCTCCACCAGCCACGAAGTTCTGTCTGTCATGGGTGCGGCAGACATCCCGGTGGTGCTGATCGATTTTCGGGCCAAGCCGTTTGAAAACACGCCCAAAAGCATCCGTCTTCTCGGCAAGCTGATGGGCAAGGAAGAACAGGCAGAAGCCTTTGTTAAATTCTATGAGGAAAACCTTCGAAAGGTGAGCTCACGCGCCACAGAGATCACCGAAAAACCCAGTGTCTTCCTTGAAAGCCGTGTCGGCCTTGCCGAGAACTGCTGCGAAGCCATGGGCAACGAGATGATCGGCAAGTTCGTTACCCTGGCTGGTGGCGAAAACATCTTTGCCGATACCATTCCCGGCGTGATCAGCCAGATATCGGTCGAACAGGTGATCTTCACCGATCCTGACGTCTATATCACCACGGCCATCGGATCGTCCGGGCTGGATGCGGAAACAAATGCGCGGCGCATTGTTCTGGGTGCAAAGACAAATGCCGATCAGGCACGTGCGTCCTTGGCACGCAGTATGGAACGGACCGGCCTGCCGCTTCTGAGTGCTGTCAAAAACAGGAAGGTCTATTCCGTCTGGCATCACATTTATAACAATCCGATCAATGTGTTTGCCCTGCAGGCGATGGCAAAGTGGCTCCATCCCGACATCTATGCCGACCTTGATCCCGACGCCGAACTGGCAACATTTTTCGAGCACTTTCAGGCGGTTGATCTGAACGGTGTCTACTGGATCGGCCTGAACGACGCGCCGTCGCCATAAGCCGACCCAACCCCGCAAACGCAAACAGAGAGATCGCCAGATGTTTACCACAAAGGGATCGGTCAAAACCGATAAAGCCGCCAAGTATCTTGTCCAGCTGTGCAAGCATTTCGCCCACAAGGTCGAAGTCGATCTGGGCGAAACCACCGGCAATGTGGCATTTCCCATGGGCCCGTGCGTCATTACCGCCCATGAGGACCGACTGACCTTTGACGGGCAGTCACACAAGCCCGAGGGTATCGAGAGCATGAAGGGTGTGATTATCGTCCATCTCGACAAATTCGCCTGGCGAGAAGCACCACTTGATTATCACTGGGAAGACGGCGAAACGCCTGATGCCTAAACGCGCCTTACGCAAACAAAAACGCCAGCCTTCATGGGCTGGCGTTTGTCATTCTAGTGAAGTTGATAGGCGACAGGTACGGTCCAGACGACTTGTTGTTCGGTCATCTCGTCGGGGAATGGCGGGAATTTCCGCACCCGTTCGATCAGGCGTTCGGTTTCGCGATCGAGGATGCTTGATCCGCTTGAACTGACCATGCTGGCCTCAAGCACCGTGCCATCGCGCGCAATGACAAGCCGAATACGATTTTCGCCCTCGATCCGGCGGCGCATGGCACGTTCGGGATATTCGCGGTAGCGCGCCAGAGTTTGAAGAACCGACGCCTGATAATCAACCATCTTGGCCTGGCTTGCCGCACCACCACCGCTGCCAGCCGACGAACTGGCCGCCTGACTTTGGGTGGTTTCACCCGTCGTGCCCTCTGACTTGACCGAGTTGGTCAGCCCGGAGGGCTGTGGCGTTGGCTGGGCGGCTTTTTCGACCGGCTCTGGCGCCTTGGTCGGTTGCGGAGCCTCTGCCTGCTCCACGGGTGGTTTGGGCTTCATACGCACCGGCAGGACCTCTGCCAGTTGCTGTTCGACAACTGGCTCGGGCTCGGGTTCTGGTTCAGGCTCCGGTTCGGCGACTTGTTCAATGACCGGTTCTGGTTCCGGGATGGGTTCTGGCTGTTGCTCGACCACTTCCGTCTCTGGTTCCGGGAGAACTTCCGGTTCAGGCTCTGGCTCCGTCTCGACCACTTCCTCTGGGATCGGTTCAGGCTGGGTTTCCTGTTCCGGATCCGGTTCGACGATTTCTTCGGGCACTTCGGCAGCCATGCTGTCAACCGCGTCGGCACTTTGGGTGTCTGTCTCGGCCTCGCCGGTTTCGGCCTGCCCGGCACCCAGCGAAATGCTGATACTTTGCACGGTCCCTGCCCCGCCCCATCCGGATGGCTGCGGGTCGGGCATGGCAAGCACGATCCCGCCTGTCAGGACAAGACCGGTCAGCCCGGTCGCAATCAAAAGATCAACGCGTTTGGACATGCTATTCCTGACCCGGCTGCATGGCCGTCATCAATTGGACCTTTTCGATGCCAAGTTCCTGAAGGCGCGCCAGAAGGGTTACGACCTTGGCGCCTTCGACTTCGCGGTCGGCCCGGATTTCAACCGGACGACCGATATAATCGGCAGGCAGCATCGACGACAGGCGATCAAGCCCACCCGTCAGGTCATCAATCCCGATTTCTCCATTGCTGCCAAACCACAGGACAATGGTGTCTTCCGGCTGGCCTTCGGCGGTCTGGCTGGCGGGCGGATCAACTTCGAAGGGACCAAGTTTTTGCAGGCTTCCGGCGATCATGAAAAAGATCAAAAGCAGGAAGACGATGTTGATCAAAGGCAACATCGGTTCCTGAACCGGTCCGTCCTCGGCAATCTGGATGCGGCGTTTCATTCAATGAACTCCACATCCGTGACGCCACCGCGGCCCAGCGTATCCATCACTTCGACCAGTCGTTGCAGATTGGCACCATTGATCGGCCGCAGGCGTACCGGTGATCCGTCACGATCACGCAAAAGCGTCGGCGCCAGATTGGACAGCGCAATTGCATTGCCATTGATCGACAGGCCACCATTCACATCGACCTCGACCGTGACCGGTCGGGTATCGCTTTGGCTGGTGGCGCGACCATCGGTGATGCTGACCGACATCTCAAAGCCCTTCCAGTCAAGGAAGCTTGAAGCCAGCATGAAAAAGATCAGCAGGATAAAGACAACATCAATCAGCGGGGTCAGACCGATCATCGGTGAAGAACCGCTGTTGCGTTCGCGCAGCTGCATGGGGCGACTTTCGGAAACGGGTTTTATTCGGCGGCGTGGCGCAGTTCGGAAACGTTTGATGCGCGGCTAAGCGTCTTGCGGGCCAGTTCGCCGCGATTGATCACCAGCGTACAAACATCTTCCATCGTGGCGGCGGCACGGCCAATCACGCCCTGCATCCACATATGAAACGCGGTTGCCGGGATCGCGACCACAAGGCCAATTGCGGTTGTCAGAAGCGCCAGCCAGATACCGCCAGACAGCACAGAGGGATCAATACGGCTGCCGGCCCCTTCCATACGCTGGAAGGCCTCGATCATGCCCATGACAGTGCCGAGCAGCCCCAACAGCGGGCTTAGCACGGCAATGGCCGACATGATCCGCAGGCCACCATTGAGACCGTCGATTTCCTTGCGCGCACGCGATGCAATCAGATCCGATGCTGCTTCACGTTCCTCAGACGAACTTACCGGAAGCATCATGCCTGACAGGGCAATATGCGCGGCCGGATGGCGACGGCGGGCCAGAATTTCGGCCGCCTGCTGCTCGTCACCCGATGACAGGTGACGTTCGACATCCTTTACAAAGCCATCGGCAAAAACACCACGGCGCAGGAAACCGACAAGCTTATAGAAGAACACCATGAGCCCGATCAGCGCCATCGCGGCCAGTACCCAGCCAACCACGCCAGCCCGGTCGACCTGTTCAATCACCGGAAGGCCAACAAAGCCATCCAGCATGCCGGTCGACTGGGTCGTTGCCGTCGCATCAATGGCAAGCCCGGTATTCGGGTCCACCATGACAGAACCGTCCGCATTAAGGTTTCCGGTCGCAGAGTCAGCCCCCACCGGGACGAGTGCGCCATCGGAAGAAAGCGGCGTTTGCGCATCCGAAGGTGCGGCTGAGGAATTCACAGGGTCAGACATGTAACTTTCCCGATCACAAAATTGATCACCACCAGACGTCCTGCTCTGGTGCGTTTGAAACTGATTTGCATTCTTTACAGGAAATAGAATTGCGATGCAATCGCAACCAACAGGCCAAAATACATTTTCATGCTGATCCCCTGCCCCAAACAGGTCATTCAGGGCGGAACAGGGTTTACGTGATCGATCGGGAAATACGATGGCGAAAGCTAGGGCCAAAACCTAGATATGCAAAACCCCCGGAACTTCTGGGTTCCGGGGGTTTTGAATTGGTGAGCCCGACAGGATTCGAACCTGTGGCCAACTGATTAAAAGTCAGTTGCTCTACCAACTGAGCTACGGGCCCTCAACGTTGGTGAGCGGCGTTTTAATGGGCCAGACGGGATCGGTCAACCCCCCTTTTTATGCGAAGATGCACATCAGCCATGAAAAGACGTCAAATGGTGAAAAATACCTGCCAATCGCATGCCCGAATGTGCCTTTGCAGATAGCGAAATATCGCCACTGGCAAGACGGGTTCCAACGTTGGAAAAGATCGCGATATGCAGGGAGAATCCGGACAAATAAAAAGCCCCCGAAACCGGTTGGGTTTCAGGGGCTTATTGGTGAGCCCGACAGGATTCGAACCTGTGGCCAACTGATTAAAAGTCAGTTGCTCTACCAACTGAGCTACGGGCC